>JBQTIV010000031.1:0-39483 GCA_052387775.1 Betaproteobacteria bacterium | reverse complement strand
ACCTCAACACACTTGCGACCAACTTCGGACTTGGGTGCGATCCAGAACCTGGGTGGCTGGTTCGTCGTTGGGGAGCCGAGCCAGACAAACGCGACGAAGGAGTTTGACGGGGAGTTGACCCACTTCTCATGGTCGGCCTTGAGGCGGAAGGATCGACTTCTGTCGGGATGGCAGGACTTGACCTGAACGTAGAAGTAGCCAGAACCGTCCTTGCCGCCGGCCAGCACGTCGTCGTCGGAGAAGCCTTCGGGAAGGAGTAGGGCAGGGATTCCGCGCTTGGCGAGTTCCGCGGCTACATAGAGCGCGCCCGCATGACCGCCGAGCGTCTTGATCCATTGAGGCGTCTTGGACGTTCAGGACCCCTTGCGGTGAACCCTCGGCTTCCGCCTAACTAGAAGTAGCAATCCCATTGACGGGATATTTTCCGTCAACTTGACGCATAAAATGGCTTCGGTAGCCACAACTACCGGAAGTACAAATGATTTCCAAATGACGAGACCTCCCAATAGGCCATGAACGCGCCCGAAACTAGTGGCCCGACAAAAATCCTACTCGTGGGCCGCACGCGGGACAACTTCCCCCTCTCCCCGGCCATCTCCCGCCGGGGGAGAGGGAGTTCTGAATAGAAAACCAGTCTGGCAGTTGCGACCGTCGTTGCTGATTCGATCCCCTTAGATAAGCATTTCAGCCCCAACGAACACCGGGCTTGTCTGCGCGATTGAATTCACTCCCTCTCCCCTGGCGGGACAAGGGAACACTTGCAGCGGAGCAGAGGGCTGGGGAGAGGGGGAGATGGGGTGGGTGGGGTGTTAGAATCTCCCCGCCAATAATCTACAGGAGGAACAAATGAACCGCCTTGCTGCTGTGCTCTTGTTCGCTGTCTGTGCATCCGTGTTCGCCAACGCCGCATTCGCGCAGAAGCCTGAGGACGCCATCAAGTACCGCCAGGGCGTGTATCGGGTAATTGGCTGGAACTTCGGCTCGATGGCGGCGATGGCCAAGGGCGAGAGGCCTTATGACGCCGCGGCATTCGCGCGCAACGCCGAAATTGTCGCCTTCATGAGTAAACTCCCGCTTGAAGGCTTTGTGCCGGGATCGGACACGGGCGAGACCAAGGCCAAGCCGGAAATCTGGCTCGACATGGACGACTTCAAGGCCAAGCTGGAGAAGATGCAGGCCGAAGTTGCCAAGCTTGCCGAAGTTGCGAGAACCGGTAATCTCGATACCAGCAAGGCGCAGCTCGGAGAGGCGGGCAAGGCCTGCAAGGCGTGTCACGATAAATACAGGAACAAATAGAAAGCAGGATTGAGGATTGAGAAAAGAGCAACGGTGCTTCGGGCCTCTGGTACTTACTCGATCCTCAATCCTCAATCCTCAGTCCCGAACTTATGTCCGATCTTCTCTCCAGTCGCACCAAACTCGGCCGCTATCCGGCGCGCGGCCGCCACGACTTCGCAACCGTCGCGGCGATCCTCGACGAGGGTTTCTTCTGCCACGTCGGCTTCGTCGTCAACGGCCAGCCCTATGTCATTCCCACCGGCTACGGGCGCGACGGCCATACGCTCTACATCCACGGTTCGGCAGCCAGCCGCATGCTGAACGAAGCAGCTAAAGGCATTGCCCTGAGCGTGACGGTCACGCTGGTAGACGGGCTAGTGCTGGCGCGCTCGGCCTTCCATTCCTCAGTGAACTATCGATCGGTGGTGATCCTCGGCACCGCCGAGCCGGTGCCCGCTGCCGAAAAATTGCGCGCGCTGAAAACGATTTCGGATCACATCATCCCGGGACGCTGGGAGAGCCTGCGCCCGGTCAAGCCGCAGGAACTCGACCTGACCGCCGTGCTGAGAATGGAAATCGTCGAGGCGTCCGCGAAAGTGCGCAGCGGCCCGCCGGCGGACGACGAGGAAGATTACGGCCTGCCGATCTGGGCAGGCACGCTGGATTTCGCGCCGCTTTCTGCCGCGTCGAAGCCCGATCCGCGCCTAGCGTCAAGGATCCCGGTCCCGGAGCACGTGCAACGCTACCGGCGGGTCAAAAGGTGACGACGAAGTAAACGAGCAGCGATGATGCGCCGAGCAGCAGCGCGGCGAGCCAAGGGTTGCCGGCTCTGGGCGGTCTTGCATCCATCAGCTCGATCGGTTTGCGGCCGGTGAACATTGGCCCGATCAGATTCTGTTTCCTGCGCAACAGGTAGAAAAGCACCGCCAGGATGTGGAGCGAGATCAGCGTGAGCAAGATGCCGGCGTTGATGTCGTGAATAGCCGTGAACATTGCGCTGGTATCGTCCGACACGTGTTTCGCCAGCGGCCCTTCCATCATCACGTCGTCGTTCGCGAACAGTCCGGTAACCGCCTGAACCATTAGCGACGCCAGCATTAACACGACGCTCCAGCCGCCCAGCGGGTTATGGCCGCGATGGGCTGCGACGGGGCCTTTGATCAGCATGTGCGCGTAGCGCACCACCGCTTTCGGCCCGCGAAGGAAGTCGCCGAATCGCGCATGCGTTCCCCCGGCAAATCCCCACAAGACGCGGAACAGAACCAGCGTAAGAATCGTACAGCCACCGAGCGCGTGGTATTCCATCGCGTTGCCGCCGATCATCGCGGTGACGATCTGGGAACCCACCAGCAGCACCAGTGCCCAGTGGAAGATGCGCACCGGCAGGTCCCAGACGACGGTCGTGGCCCGGGTCTCGAGTACGTTGCCGGAATCCTGTGCTTTCATCCGGCCGTCTCACGCCTGGAGTTGCGAGGCGAGGTCGTTGAAGTCGTCGGCATTGAAATCGAAGGAGCGGTCCGGCGATAGGTCGACTTTCGCAGCCGGTCCCCTTTCCAGCGGCCGGCGTACGAAGGCTGTGCGCAATCCGCAGCGTTTCGCCGCCTGGAGGTCATCCTTGTGCGCGGCCACCATCAACACTTCCGCGGGCTTGAGCCCGAGCAGCGCAGCGGCGCCGAGATAGGCTTCAGGGTCGGGCTTGTAATGCCGGAACAGCTCCGCCGAAAGCACGCAATCCCACGGCAGCCGGGCGTTCCTGGCCATGTCCACGAGCAGCGACACATTGCCGTTGGATAGCGTGGCAACGATGTAACGTTTTTTGAGGCGTTTTATTCCCCGCAGTGCGTCAGGCCACGGACGCAGGCGGTGCCAGGCGAGCGTGAGATGATCCTTGTCGCTCGGAGTGAGGCCGCCTATGCGCAACTTTGCCAGCACGTCGTCGAGGATCAGCCGGTGCAGTTGATCGATGCTCATCCACGGCAGTTGCCGCTTGCGCACCCGGTCCATCGCCGGCTTGTAACCATCGCGCCACGCGTCGGCGAGTGCTGCCCAATCCGCCTTCAGGGATTTCTGCCTGCCAAGGGCGCGGCCATCGCGGATGATGCTGCCGCGCCAGTCCACTACGGTTCCGAACACGTCGAAAGTCAACGCGCGAATTGACGTGGGAGTCATTGTTGATTCTTTTTCGTCGCCATAGTGCCGCACTTGGTCGGGATGCGGGCATGGCCGGGATTATAGACGACGTGCCGTCGACGAAAAAATGCCCGCCCGGAATCTCCGGGCAACGGCTCGGGGCGGTTCTCCTTAGCGCCCGGGCTGGCCTGGCAGCGTGTACTTCACGCCCACCCAGACCCCACGCGGCGCGCCCGCCGCGCGGAACTGTTCATCGGTCACGTTGCCGGCATCGAAGGTGCGGCCGGTGCCATTGAAGAAATTCTCCCCCAGCACGCCCAGCGATTCGTACTCCGTGTCGAACAGATTAGTGATGCGGCCAAAGAACATGAGTTTTTTGTTGAGTTGATATCGTCCATCCAGATTCACCAGGGTATAGCCAGGTAGCTTGCCGTTCACATCCTGGTTATTTTCGTCGCCGCGCGCGTACTGGGAGGAGAAATACATGACATTGGTCCCCACCGAAATGGACTCGCTGTAGTCGTATTCCATGCGCACCTTGATCGAATGCTCGGGAATGCCCGGGATCTTGTTCCCGGGTGAAACCTGTATGTCCCCGGTACCGGGATCCGCCGAAGAATTGACCGGGCTGTTGATTGTCAGCGCCGATTCGAACGTGGCGTCGATATAGCCATAGTTCGCCGCCAGGCCCAGCTTGCCGATGTGACCATCAATTCCGAGTTCCAGGCCCTGGCGGCGGGTATTGCCGGAATTCTGGAAAAAGCCCGCATTGACCGCACCACCGCTGGAAATGAAGATGATGTCGTCGTCCAGGTCGGTGCGATAGACCGCGGCGTTCCAGCCCAGCGCGGCCGATAGGCGGCCGCGCAGGCCGCCTTCGAAAGTCCTGGAGACAACTTTCTCCAGTGGCGGATCGGCCAGGAAGTTGTTGGGCAGACGGCAGGGCGCGGCCGGGTCCGCGCAGGTCAATTCCACCGGAGTCGGTGCGCGCATGCCTTCGCTGTAGGCCAGGTAAGTCGAGAACGCGGGTGTCGGATTGAAATTCAGACCCGCCGCCGGGTTGAAGCGTTTGTAGGTGTGGTCGCCGTTAAGCGCTGGTTCCAACCCGGTCTGGTCCTCAATCGTTATGTTCGCCCAGTTGTAGCGACCCGACAAAGTCAGGTGCCACTGCTCGTTGAACGAGTAGATATCGGTGAGATAAAGGCCGTAGTAGTCGTTCGTCGTCCTCACATCGGTCTCGATGGAGAAGACCCCAGTGCCGACGGTTCCGCGGTCGGCGGTAAAGTCCGCATCTTCTTCCGATTGGGAAAAGTCGGTCCTGCCAAGGTCGGCGCTGGCGCCGATGGTGAAATTATTCTTTTTGGTGCCGAGATCGTTGAGGAGCGTCAACTGTAACGAGCCGCCGTAGCCATCGGTCCTGATTTCGCTCCGGTCGTTGATGGCTTGTGGTTCGAGGGAAGGGATGCCCCCGGCGCACAGCCCCGGGTTTGCCGACGGGTCCTCGCAGTCGTCGTTGACGTTGCTGCTGAAATTGTCGTTCTTGTAACGCCGGTAGTAAACGTTTCCTGCTAGCAGTCTGTCGTCTCTGAGGAAATGGCTGGCACGGGCGTTCACAAACGCCAGCTGATTTTCGTTGCGATCGGGCCAGGTGTAGGCCTGCTCGCGTGTATCCAACCAACCCAGTGGTAACGCCTGCGTGCCCTCCAGCGTGTTATCGGCGAGCATCAATGACAGGTCGAAGTCAGTTTCCTCGCGCTCCCAGCCCACCTTACTGAAGAGCGTCTTGATCCGGCTCGGCGAATAGTCGCGCCAGCCCACCTCATCGATGAAGTTGCCGGCGAGGAACAAGTCCACGCTCTCTCCGTGTGCGCCGTACTCGACTTCGGCCGCCTTTCTGTCCCAGGAACCGCCGTAGACAGACGCCGAGGCGCCGGGATACTGGAAGCCGGTCTTGGTGTTTACCGATAGCGCGGCACCCAGCGTATTGAGCCCAAACACCGGATTCGAGCCGGGGATCAGATTGATCGTCGATATTGCGTTCTGCGGGATGAGATCCCAGTTCACTACGTCACCAAACGGTTCGTTTATCCGTACCCCGTCCATGAACACCGACAATCCTTGGGGCGTGCCCAGCAGTGGCGAGGCGGAGAGTCCGCGGAAATTGACGTCAGGCTGGAACGGATTGTTCTGCCCGTGATTGAGCGTCACGCTCCCGAGGTTGTTTTCCATGAATTCGGAGAGGTCGAGAGCTTTCTGTTTCTGGATTTCGTTACCGGTCGCAGCCTGGACATTCGCCGGCACCTGGTTGACCGGCACCCCGATCCCGGGAAGAGGGGTGGTGCCAATAATTTCTACGGTCGGCGCCTCGAGCGCCGCGGCGGGATTCTCTTCGGCTCCAAGGGCCAAACCGCCGGAAAGCACCACGGCTACGGCGAAGGCGAGGTGCATCCAAGAAGCCGGTGGTAGTCGAGCGAACATTTGTTCTCCTATCAGCTTTTTCGGGTGATCGTCGAGCGGTTAAAACCCTCTCTCCCCCCTTGGAAGCGGGTAACAACACGCGAGCCTGCGCTTTACATCAAGACCGAGAATCTAAGAGTCGCGGCAGACGGGGCGTCAGGGACGACTTCCCAACCAGACCGGGAAAAATTCCCAAGCTTCCGTTTGGCGGCGGCGTCCGCGAAGCCATTTCGCCGTGCCCACTCTCCCCGGGACTGGCTTCGCGACCGTATCCCGAAACCTCCTGAAGGAGCGCCCGGGCCGACTGGCCAAATCGGCGGCGGCCGGCGTAATTAGCGGCCGTCGAGAAAATTTCTCTTGGCGAGGGTGAGGACCTTCCGTTATATAGGCTCCTATCAGTTTCAATACCCCGCGTTTCCGAAGGTAGCGGCCAACTCTTCCATGAATGCACTCACGCAAAACTTTAGCACGCCACACGCAAACTTCTTCCGACCCTCAATGCCCAGGGACTTGTTGGTGGTTGGCGTGGTCACGGCGGCGACTTATATACTTGCCGGCCTGTTCGAAGTGAACGAACGGCTCGCCTCGTGGACGGTGCCGCACGAGGCCTATCAGCTCGACGAGTTGCCGGTCACGATACTGGCAATGTCAGTGGCGCTGGCGTGGTTTTCCTGGCGCCGCTCCAGGCAGGCGATGGAACAAATGGCGCTTCGGCTTGCCGTGCAGCAGGCGCTGGTGGAAAGCGAAGAGCAGTACCGCACGCTGTTCATGGAAAACCTGTCCGGCAATCTACTGGCGACCACGAACGGACAGCTCAAACTCGCCAACCCAAGCGCCGCACGATTGCTCGGCTTTGAGACAGCGGACGATCTCAACGGGCAACAGTTGGGAGAGTTTTATGCCGAGCGCAATCTTTGGGAGACGCATCGCGACCGGCTGCTGCGCGGCGAAAAGATCGAAATCCCGATGCTGCAGCTCCGGAACCGCGACGGGGTCCCGGTGCAGGTCGTGGCAAAACTGAGCGCAAGGCTGTCGCCTTCACGGGAACCGGAGCTGCACGTCTACGTCACTGACATCACCGAAGTCACCCTGATGCAGAGCAAGTTGGCCGGCGCGCTGGAGGAAAACCGCCGCCTGTCGCAACGCTCCATGCAGGTACAGGAGGAGGAACGGCGCAACCTGGCGCGCGAGCTTCATGACGAACTGGGGCAGAGCCTGAACGCGATCAAAGTGGACGCAGTCACCATTCGTGATCGCAGCGCTGCCTTTCCCGAGATACACCGAAGCGCGCTGTCCATCATCGAGGTGTCGAGCCAGGTCTACGAGGTGGTGCGCAGCCTGATGCGGCGGCTGCGTCCTGTCGCCCTCGACGAACTCGGGCTTCGCTCTGCTGTGCAGTACAGTGTCGAGCAATGGCAGCGCCGCCACGCCGGCGTGCGCTGCACGTTCAGCGCGGAGGGAGAGCTCGACGATCTAGACGAGCAAACCAACATCACACTTTATCGGCTGGTACAGGAATGCCTGACGAACGTGGCCAAGCACGCCGATGCGACGAAGGTTGACATTTCAATGGCGCGCGCGGCGCAGGAAGTGCGCCTCAGTTTCAGCGACAACGGCAGAGGCTTCGACCCGTCGCAGAAACGCCGGGGACTGGGGCTGGTGGGCTTGCGCGAAAGAGTGGAAGCGCTGGCTGGTCATTTCGAACTGGAAAGCATGTCCGGTCGCGGCGTGCATGTGCAAGCCGTGGTTCCTGCAAAGGGAAAGAAATGAACAAAGGACGGACAGGGCCGGTGGTACGGGTCGTGCTGGTCGACGACCATGCCGTGGTGCGGGAGGGCTACCGCAGGTTGCTCGATCGCACCGAGGACATTTCGGTGATTGCCGAGGTTGCCAGTGGCGAGGAGGCCTACCGCATCGTTTGCGAACGGCAACCGGATGTCACTGTGATGGACATCAACTTGCCCGGTATGGGCGGCATCGAGGCGGTGCGGCGCATCGTCGCGCGATTGCCGGAAGCGAAGATCCTGATGTTCAGCATGCACGAGGACACGGTGTTCTCGTCCCGCGCGCTGCAGGCTGGCGCGCGTGGTTACGTCACCAAGTCGGCGGCGCCCGAAGTGCTGGTGGAGGCGGTGCGGCTGGTGGCTGCCGGCAAGCTCTATATCAGCCACGAGATGGCGCAGGAACTGGCGATGCAGATGTTGGCGGGGCGCGGCAATCCGATCGACGCACTTTCTGCGCGCGAGTTCGAAGTGTTCAGGCTGCTGGTGGCGGGACATTCGCTCCAGGAGATCGCCGGGATCCTGTGCCTGTCCTACAAGACCGTCGCCAACTACCAGTCCAACATGAAGCACAAGCTCGACGTAAACAATACGGCGCAGGTGGTGCGCATCGCCCTGAGCCACGGGCTGATCGCGGCCGGAGGCGATATCGAGGAGAATCGTCCCGAAGCTGGCTGAGTTGCAGCCGGGAAAACTTCCCCGCGTCGCGGCACCTGCCAGGCTGTCATCGGTGAGCGTAGGCGCCGCGTTATACGTTGGTACATGTCGGTGATAGCATGTCGCCGCGTCAATAGCGGTGAGGGGCCGGGCATTGCCGGACTCGGGAAAAATTCCCGAGAACTTTTCGGTGTCGGCACGATTCCAAGCAGCATCCTCGCGATGAGCATTTCATTGACGCGGGCGTTGATAATCTGATCCAACAATCGGGGAAAACCAGCATGAATAACAAGTATCTCCAGTCCGCGGCGGCATATCTGTTGGCTGCAGCGACAGCGGCTTGTGCGGCGCCTTTTGCCTATGTGGCCAACGAGGAAAGCGGGACGCTCACCGTCATCGATACCGCAACCGACCAGGTGGTCCGGGAAATTCCGGCGGGCAAGAAGCCGCGCGGAATGGCGGTGTCGAAGGACGGCAAACACATTTACGTCAGCGACCAGCCCAACAATACGCTCGACATTATCGACATCGAAAAGAGCGAGGCGGTCGGCACGGTGGCGCTGGGCGAATCCCCGGAGGGTATCGGTATTTCCCCGGACGGCAAGTGGGTGATCGCCGCCGTGGAATTAAGCAACTCGATTGCCTTCATCAATACCAGGACCAACCAGCGCGAGTTTCTGGTAAAGGTGAATGGCGAGAATCCGGAGCACGCGGTATTCAGTCCCGACGGCAAGTGGGTGTATTCCAGCGCCGAGGAGGCCTCGCAGATCGATGTCATCGACGTGGCGCAACGCAAACAGGTCGCCGAAATCCCCGTGGGCAAACGTCCGCGCGGCATCGCTTTCCTTCCTGACGGCAAGGTGGCCTACACCGCGGCCGAGTATGCCAGCACCGTCCATGCCCTCGATGTGACCAAACATGCGCTCATCGCCACCATCCCGGGCGGGCAGTTCGCCAACGGCGTGACGGCGCATCCCAACGGCAGCCGTGTTTATATTTCCAACGGTAAGGATGCCTCGGTGTCCGTTATCGACACGGCTACCAACAAGATCATTGCCACTATCGAGGTGGGCAAGCGCCCCTGGAACATGGCAATCACGCCGGACGGAGGCAAACTTTATGTCGCCAATGGCCGTTCCGACTCGGTTTCCGTGATCGACACCAGGACCAACACGAAGATCAAGGATATCCCGGTGGGCATCCGCCCCTGGGGGGTTGTGATTCAATAGCGGTCGCGTAAGATTCGCGCGTTGCATGGCGCGCGTATGCAGGTTCACCGGCAGAGGATACCTGGGCATGAATAACAACGGCGTTCAGCGCTATTCCACGCCCGCAATTGCGCTGCACTGGATTATTGCGATTCTCGTTCTCGCGATGATCGGGCTCGGCTGGTACATGACCGACATCCCGCGCGGCACACCCGAGCGCACTTTCTTTTATAACTTGCACAAGTCCATCGGCGTGACGGTTGCAGTCCTGGTATTGATCCGTTTGTGGTGGCGCCTCAGGAACCCGCCGCCGCCGCTGCCGTCGAGCGTGCCGGCCTGGCAGGTGCAGGCATCGAAGCTGAGCCATGCACTGCTGTACCTGTGCCTGGTGCTGATGCCTTTATCGGGATTTTCGGCGTCCCAGTTCACCAAGTTCGGTGTGACATATTTCGGCTTGTTCAAAATTCCGCCGATGGGGCGGGAGGACAAGCTTATCTACGATTTCCTGCAGGGCATCCACGGCGTAACCGCGACGCTCCTGATCACGCTGGTTCTGATTCACGTGGCGGCGGCGCTGAAGCATCTGCTGGTCGATCGTGATGGCGTGTTCCTGCGCATGTTGCCCCGAAAGTAGAAGCCACCTGCGGATTCGAGCTGCGCCGGCCCCGCCGCACGGCGGGGCTTTTTATTTTGCGTCGGCGCGGTGGTAAAGAAAACTGCCGATGATCGCGACCACAAGCAGCGCCTGCAACGACAGTCCCTGAATACTAGGATAGATACCCAGCGCCGGGATGCCGGCGATCGCCAGCGGATCGGTGGGGAACTGGCCGGCCGCCTGCAGCGCCGCCACGCCTTTGCCGGCGAAAATCACTGCCGGCACAGCCAGGAACAGCGAACTTAGGCGGAAGAAGAGCTGCGAAGGCATCCGCGCGCTGTAGCGGGAGACCAGCCAGGCGAGGACGGCAAGTGCGGCGCCTGCAGTCGCAAAGCCGGTAACCAGTCCGCCGCGCGAGGCGCCATCCGACTGAATCCACAGCGCCTGGATGAGAAGCACCGACTCGAATACCTGTCGATAGACGGCGAGGAATGAAACCAACGCGATGCCGAATAACGTGCCCTGCGACAACGCGTCGCCGGCCCGTCCGCCAATGAACGAACGCGAGCGCGATGCATGCGATTGGCCGAGCAGCCAATGGCCTGCGTACAGCAGCACGGCGGCGCAGAGCAGGGCAGTCAGTCCTTGGCTTACTTCCCACTGAGCGCCGCTGATTTCGGCGAGCGTGGCCGACGCGATCCAGGTGGCGATGCCGAGCAGCAGCGCAGCCACCCAGCCGGCATGAAGGTGTTTGAGGCGCTCCCGGCGCCCGGATTTGATCAGCAATGCCGCGACTGCCGCGAGCACGAGAATTGCCAACAGGCCTTCGCGCGCGATGATGATGAAGGCCGACGCGAGGCCGGCACTTGCGGAAAGTTTGCCCTGGGCGCTACCGGCCGCAACATCTTCGATCGACGGTATCTTTGCGGGATACGTGCGCAGGTACGCGAGCACCTGATAGGCCGACACACCGACGCGCAGCGTCTCTGCGGGAGTGGCGACAACGAGGTCTGACAGGCCGGGAAACAACGCCCGCATACCTGGGCGTCCCCAGAGTTGCCCGCCGTGGGCGCGCTCTTCGTCGGTGGAGACGAACTGACTCACGTAGAACGCGAGCGCCCAGCGCTCATCCGAGCTTAGATTAGTGAAGGCCGGCATCGAAGTGCGCTCGACGCCGAGGCTGATGGCGTTGTACAGACCGAACACGCCGCGCTCGAACTGGCGAACATGATCGCGAAAATCCGTCGGCCGCGGCGCGAGTGCGGCCGCTTGCGGACCGTTGCCGTCGCCGGCAACGCCATGACAGAGCGCGCAATTCAACTGGTACAACGCGGCTGCATTGCTCAGATCGGGTGCGCGCGCCGGCGCGATCTGAAGCCCGTAAGCCTTGATCAGCCTGCGCTGCAAATCGCGCGCGCGTTGAACAAGCTTGGCGCCGTCGCCCTTGTCGGCGATCAGCTCGGCTACATTTGCCGCCGACGCCACCAACGCGTCTTTTTCCGGGCGGGCGGGAAAATTGCCCACGGCGTCTGCGACCCGAACGGAGAACTCGACTTGCTCGGCGTACTTGGCCGCGTTGCGGACTTTGCCGGCCTTGACGGACCGGGGATACTCGAAAGAAAGGTAGTCGAGAAGATGCAAGACCATCTGACCTTGAGCAGGGTCCGGATCCTGGGCCTGCGACGCGAACGCAAATGGAAGCGCCAGAAAAAGTGCGACACAGGCGCGGCGCAGTGAAACAAGCATCATGTGATTGTCAGGCCGGGAGCATGTCAAAACGATGGCGGCGCGACAGTGTAATTGTGCCCTCTCCATCGATCAGCCCTGCAAGATTGCCGGCCTCGATCGGAGACGGCGTCCGTACTGCCTTGTAGGTGACGCCTTTTCTTTCACGGCCTCCCATGGCAAAAAAATAACCCCTGGCGCAGCGAAACGCCAGGGGTTCTTATTGGTGGAGGCGGCGGGACAGCTGATCCACCCCTTTCGGGATGGGCTGGACTATGCCTTCATCCCGGTTACCCGGGATGCGGAGCGTGTTATTCACCGGCTATCCTCTTCCCCTCGCGGCAGAGAAGTAATGCTAGTGAATCCTAGTATCCGCCCGCCAGCGGTAAAGCCGGTCGGCGAATCTATGAGTCTCTACAGGGCAGGCCTGAAGTTGGCCTTCTTCCTACCCCTCGGCGTTGCCATTCCGCCATCGTTGGCGGGTGCAGGTTTCACCGATGTGAGCTCCATTGTCACTCTACCCTTACGGGCAGAGGCGACCAATTGATCGAACCCGCGTCCGCAAGCCCTCTACAGGCAGCCCTACATACTTAGTCAGGTCATTTGATCTAACCACTTCCACGCCGGCCGACAGGCTGGGAAGCGGCGAGTCACCTTAAATTTGATGCTGCTATAAGTGACCCACGGCAGCACGATCTCACGTATATGGCTCCACTGCTGGTTGCCCAGCCCGGCCCGTGAGAGAACCGGTGCGGAGTCCAGCCGGGTTTAGGCGGCTAGAGCGTAACGTTCGTCGTTAGCGACTATACGTTTTCCAGCTGTATTAACAAGGTAACTGGGCCTTGGTATGCACTGCGCTGCTTCGCGACCCACGTCGAGACCAGGTCGCCCCCATGTGAATCTCTAAATGGTGCCGGCGCCGCAATGTTTCAAGCGGAACCACGGTTATTGTATCAGATGGGCCGCGCCGCGCCGTCGAAAAGAACGCCCAGCAGGTCTACAGGAGCGTCGACGAAACCGTCCGCGCCCCATTGTTCCGGCGGCGATCCATTGCCGAGATAGCCGTAGCGCGCCACCACGACAGACATGCCCGCTGCATGTCCGGCTAGAACGTCGCGCTCGTCGTCGCCGACATAAATGCATCGCCGTGGGGAAAGGCCGAGCTTTTCCGCCGCTGCGAGTAGTGGCGCCGGATGCGGCTTCGGGTTCGGCGTGGTATCGCCGCAGATCACGCATGCGGCACGCTCAACCAAGGTCAGCGCACGCAGCAGGGGAAAAGTAAATCGCTCAGCTTTGTTTGTGACGATGCCCCAACGCAGACCGCGCTGTTCGATCTGCTCCAGAAGCGCTAAAACGCCCGGAAACAGCCGGGTGTCGCGGGCAAGGTTCTTTTCGTAAATGTCCAGAAACTCGTCGCGCATCGCCTCGTAGCCGCTTTGCCCCGGTTCGATGCCGAAGCCGATTTTCAGCAGTCCACGCGCCCCGGATGAGGCCTGCGGCCTGATCGCCTCTGTGGGCAATTCCGGCATTCCGCGCGCGAGACGCAGATGATTCAGCGCGAAGCCCAGGTCTGGCGCAGTATCCGCCAGCGTGCCGTCGAGGTCGAAAAGCACGCCACGGCCTTGCAGGCCCACAGGTTCCGCCATCGTGTTTTAGGATTCCTATTTTGCGAGCAAATACACCAGCTGCTCGTCGGACAGCATGTCCTCCAGAGCCTGTGAAACCGCTGTATTCACCAGCAAGGTGCTGTCCTTTTCGAAAGGTGGTCCGGCGCTGTCTTTGCGGGTGCGGACGTTGAACTGGCGGTCGTAATATTCGGGGCCGTTGGCGACACGCGCGCCGACCGCCGCACGTAACTCGGTTTCAAATGTAAACGCCGTCTTGACCGACGTCAGATCGAGATTGCGGATCTCCACCTGCAGCGTGCGTTCCATCGCGTCACTGTACGGATCCACGGAGAAACCGAGTTTACCAAGGGCCTCCTTCAGGCGTTCGTACACCGCCGCACTCGGGTCCTCTTCCACCGAGACGTCCACCATCTTGGTGTTCGGGTCGCCGACTTCGCCGAGCTTCTTGTCCGGGCGTGCATCCGTTACCCCAAGTCCGATGAGCCGGCCACTGCCGACGGCGGACTCATTCACTTTCACCGTTGGATCTATGTGCAGAATCTGTGGCTTGAGCGCACAGCCCTGAATCGCGGCCACCATGCCCAACGCGGCCAGGACGAGCGAGAGTCTTGACTTCATACCGTTATCCTCCTTCGATGTATTGCCAACAGTGATATCGCCGAATACAAGCGACTATGCAGTACGAGCATCATCATTTCCGGTTCAGGCAGTTTGCGCGCTGAGGATGTAATTCACCGAACTGTCGGCGCCAAGCGCATAAGTCCGGGTGAACGGGTTGTAGCTCATCCCCGTCACGCGCTGAGGCGACAGTCCGGCGGCGCGGCAAAAACGCCCCAGTTCCGCCGGGGTGATAAACCTGGAATAGTCGTGCGTGCCTCGCGGCAGCAATTTCAGAATGTACTCTGCGCCGACGATAGCAAACAGGTAAGCCTTCGGGTTGCGGTTGATGGTGGCAAAAAAACACCAGCCGCCGGGCGCGAGCAGGCCGGCGCATGCATTCACAGCGCTTGCCGGGTCGGGAACGTGTTCCAGCATCTCCATGCAGGTAACGATGTCGTAGCGATGCGGCTGATCACTGGCGAGTTGCTCGACCTCCACTTTGCGGTATTCCACCTCGAGCTTGCTTTCCAAAAGATGGAGTTGCGCCACCTTCAAGGGCCTGTCGCCCATGTCTATGCCGGTAACTTTGGCGCCGCGGGCCGCCATCGCCTCTGTCAGCAAGCCGCCGCCGCAGCCTACATCGAGAACCTTCTTTCCCCGCAGATTCACCATGCGATCTATATAATCCAGTCGCAGCGGATTGATGTCGTGCAGCGGCTTGAACTCGCTGTTCGGATCCCACCAGCGGTGGGCGAACTGGCTGAACTTTTCGACTTCAAGCGGATCGACGTTGATCATCTCAGGCTGATGCTCCGTTCAATTTGACGCCGCGATGCGCGTTTGCCACTCCATGGCCTTGCGCGCAACGGCCTTCTCGTCAACCTGCAGCAAGCGGCCGTCCTTGACCAGCAGCTTGCCGCCAACCCAGACGTGGCTGACATTGTCCCGACCGGCAGCATAGACCAACTGCGAGGCCGGGTCATAGCAGGGAGACAGCTCGATCGACACCAGGTTCACCCCACACAGATCGGCGAGCTTTCCCGACTCGAGCGACCCGATTTTCTGCTCCAGGCCCAAAGCTCTGGCCGCGTTGAGTGTGGCCATGCGCAGCGCGACATGCGCGGGTAGCGTTTGCGCGTCGTCGCTTGCCACCTTCGCGAGCAGCGCCGCAAGCCGCATTTCGGAGAATACGTCAAGCCGGTTGTTGCTTGCCGCGCCGTCGGTGCCGAGCCCAACGTTCATTCCCGCCGACAGCATGGCGCCTACCGGCGCGATGCCGCTGGCAAGCTTGAGGTTCGACGAAGGGCAATGCGCCACCGAGGCGCCGAGCCCCGCCAGCAGTGCAATCTCGGCCGCATCGAGATGGACGGCATGAATGGCGATGAAGCTCGGACCCAGCAGGCCCAACTTTTCCAGCCGGGCAAGCGGCCGCATTCCAAACTTGTTTTCACTCTCGCGGATTTCCTGGTGCGTTTCATGCAGGTGCGTGTTGACAGGGATCTGCAATTGCTCGGAAAGCGTGAGGATCTGTTCAAAACTCCTGTCGCTGACGGTGTAGGGGGCATGCGGCGCCATGCAGAAGGACAACAGGGGCTCGCCCTTGAGTTCGTCGCGCATCGCCAGGCCTTTGCGCAGATAATCCTGAGCGTCGGCGGCATAGGCGGTGGGAAATTCGATGAGCACGATCCCCAGGGCGGCACGGATTCCCGCATCCAACGCGGCGCGTCCGGCCATTTCCGGGAAAAAATACATGTCGTTGAAACAGGTGACGCCGCCGCGCAGCATTTCGGCGCAGGCGATCAGGGTGCCGTCGTACACGAACTGCGCGCTGAGGTGCCTGGCTTCGGCAGGCCAGACATGTTTTTCGAGCCAATCCATCAGCTGCAGGTCATCGGCCAGTCCGCGCAACAGTGTCATCGCCGCGTGCGTATGAAGATTCACCAGCCCCGGAATCAGCGCATGAGTTGAAAGATCTAGGACGCGGCCGGCCTTGCAACGCCGGCGCATTTCATCTCGCGGCAGAACGGCGGCGATGCGCTCCCCGGCGATGGCCACAGCATGGTCGTTGAGGACGGCGCCTTGCGGCTCGACGGGAATCACCCAGCGCGCCTCGATGATGGTGTCCGCGGCAATGCTGGCGTTCATTTCCTGCATGGGGGCCTCAAAAAAAAGCCCTGCATTCGCAGGGCTTTCGCTCGCTTCGCGTCATTCTGCGCTGTTAACTGGCCGGCTTGGTGGCGGTGACGCTCACATCCACGCGGCGGTCCGGCTGTAGGCAGGCAATCAATGCCTTGCCACGCTCCCGGCGGCAGGCACCTGCGGTCACCGGCTCAGATTCGCCGCGTCCGGCAACATTGATCTTTCCTGTTGGCACACCCAGGCGCGCCAGGTAGGTTTTCACCGCGTCGGCACGCCGTCGCGACAGATCCAGATTGTACTGCTCGGTCCCGATGCTATCGGCGTGCCCGACGACTTCAATCGAGTCGTATCGGGTTCCTTTCAGGCTGGCGACAAATGCGTCGAGCTTGCTGCGCTGATCGTCGCGAATAACGGACTTGTCGAAACTGAACAGCGGTTCCGCTTCAAAGCTGACACTCACCGGTGCCCTGGCCACAGGCTTCTCGGCCACCGCCGCCGGTTTTTCGGCCACCTGCACCGGTTCGCCAGCCGCTTCCGCCGGTTCGTCGGCTTCCTCCGCCGGTTGCTCGGCTTCTTCTTGAGGTTCGTCGACGACGCTGTCCGTTGCTGCGAGGTCCTCTTCCGCGTCCTGCATGGTCCCCGACTCGTCTGGCTGCGTGCCCAGATCGCCGACCTCATCCTCGGTTTCCTCGGCCATGGCGGCGGTTGCCGCGAGTTCCTCCTCCTCTTCCAATGTACCGGAGTCGTCCGGCTGCGCGCCGAGGTCTCCGAGTTCTTCTTCGGGTTCGTCAGCCACGCTGTCCATTGCTACGAGGTCTTCTTCCTCGTCCTCCAAAGTGCTGGACTCGTCCGCTTCCGCGCCGAGGTCTCCGAGTTCTTCTTCGGGTTCGTCAGCCACGCTGTCCATCGCTACGAGGTCTTCTTCCTCGTCCTCCAAAGTGCTGGACTCGTCCACTTCCGCGCCGAGGACTCCAAGATCTTCTTCGGCCTCGTCCTCGTAGGTGGTTTTCCTGGGTGCTTTAGCGACTTGGGCCGGTGGCGGCGCTTCCTCGAGCGGGCGATCCACGAACTGCACGCCGTCGCTCTGTGGCTCATATGCTGGTGCGGGGGCCTGCGCTTTTTCAGCACCGCCGCCGGAACTGCTGCGTTCGGTCTGGCTGGCGCAGCCCGCAAGCATTGCACTGATCAACAACATCAACAGCCGATTGGTCTTGGGTCGCATTTCGGGTTCTCCTGATCGTGCTGGTTGAGGGCGCTCACATTATTGCCCATTCCCGGGCCGCATAACAACTGCAGAGGCTGCCCGGACGTTCAGCGCATCGCGACGATTTGCCGCGGCGCGGCCGAGGCGTATGCGACAGCAGCGCATTACTGTGGGCCGATACACCGTCGAGGATGCTCCATAAGGCGCGCCGGATAATGTCTCTGGGAGAAGCGCCATGATAAAATGCGAAGCTTGCGCTGGAACGAATCCTAAGGGGCTTCCCGGCGAGCCATCCCGTCCAAAGGTCCTGGCAAGTCTATCGGGTCGAGCGGGACAGAACGGTGACCGTTTGCAACAAGAAAACTGAGCTTTCCTGATGGACCAATTCGCCAAAGAAACCCTCCCCATCAGCCTCGAAGAGGAGATGCGCCGCTCTTATCTCGACTACGCGATGAGCGTGATCGTGGGGCGTGCGCTACCGGACGTACGAGACGGCCTCAAGCCGGTGCACCGGCGCATCCTGTTTGCCATGCACGAGGCCAATAACGTCTGGAATCGGCCTTACGTGAAATGCGCGCGCGTGGTTGGCGACGTACTCGGCAAGTACCATCCGCACGGAGATACCGCAACCTACGAAGCCTTGGTGCGTATGGCCCAGGACTTCTCGATGCGCTTCACCCTGGTCGACGGACAGGGCAATTTCGGCTCGGTGGACGGCGATTCGGCGGCGGCTTACCGCTATACGGAGTGCCGCCTGGAGAGGATCGCCTCCGAGTTGCTCGCCGACATCGACAAGGAAACCGTCGATTTTGTCCCGAACTACGACGGCAAGGAGCAGGAGCCCAGCGTCCTGCCCACCAGGATTCCCAATCTGCTCATCAATGGCTCTGCCGGTATCGCCGTGGGGATGGCCACCAACGTTCCTCCGCACAGCCTGCGCGAAGTCGTCGATGCCTGCCTGGCGATCCTCGTGCGGCCGGAAATCAGCGTCGACGAGCTGATGGAGATCATTCCGGGGCCGGACTTTCCGACCCACGGAATCATCTACGGCACCGCGGGAGTCAAGGAGGGTTACCGCACCGGCCGCGGCCGCGTGGTAATCCGCGCCCGCACGCACACCGAGGAACTGGAAAAGGGCAGCCGCCAGGCCATCGTCATCGACGAGCTGCCTTACCAGGTCAACAAATCGGCGCTCCTTATCAAGATCGGCGAACTGGTGCGCGACAAGCGCCTCGACGGCCTCTCCGAGATCCGCGACGAATCCGACAAGTCGGGCATGCGCGTTGTGCTGGAGCTCAAGCGCGGCGAAGTGCCCGAAGTCATCCTCAACAACCTGTACAAAGAAACGCAGATGCAGGACACGTTCTGGATGAACATGGTGGCACTGGTGGACGGCCAGCCCCGCCTGTTGAATCTGAAGGAGATTCTCGACGCCTTCCTGCGCCACCGGCGCGAAGTGGTTACCCGCCGCGCGGTATTCGAACTGCGCAAGGCGCGCGAACGGGGCCACATCCTGGAAGGACTGGCGGTGGCGCTTTCCAACGTCGATGAAGTGATCGCGCTGATCAAGGCCGCACCTGCCCCGGCTGAAGCCAAGCGCGATTTGATGTCGCGCATGTGGCGCTCGCAACTGGTGGAGGACATGCTGGCGCATGCCGAGGTCGCCGCTTCGCGCCCCGAAGGGCTGGGACGCGATTATGGATTGCAGCCCAACGGCTACCGGCTCTCCGAGGTGCAGGCGCAGCGCATCCTGGAAATGCAGTTGCAACGCCTGACCGGTCTGGAGCAGGAGAAAATCGTCAACGAGTACAAGGAGGTAATGGACAACATCGCCGACCTGCTAGACATCCTTGCCAAGCCGGAGCGCATCACCAGGATTATCGCCGACGAACTCGCCGGGACCCGCAGCCAGTTCGGCGATGAACGCCGCAGCGAAATCGTGATGGACGCCCAGGACCTCAGCATGGAGGACCTGATTGCATCCCAGGACGTGGTGGTGACGCTGTCTCACACCGGGTACGTGAAGGCCCAGCCGCTCGCCGACTACGCGGCGCAAAAACGCGGTGGCCGCGGCAAACAGGCCACGGCGACCAAGGAAGACGATTTCATCGACAACCTGTTCATCGCCAATACCCACGACTACGTGCTGTGCTTCTCCAATCGCGGGCGCCTGTACTGGATCAAGGTGTACAACGTGCCGCAGGGCGGGCGCGCCAGCCGCGGGAAACCCATCGTCAACCTGCTGCCGCTGGTGGATGGCGAGAAGATCACCGCGATCCTGCCGGTCAAGGAGTTCGATGAGCACAAATACGTGTTCATGGCTACCTCCAACGGCACGGTCAAGAAAACACCGCTTTCCGATTTTTCGCGCCCGCGCCCGTCCGGGATCATCGCGGTGGATCTGGAAGAGGCGGACTACCTGATTGGCGTAGCCCTCACTGAAGGCCGGCAGGACATCATGCTGTTCTCCGACGCCGGCAAGGCTGTGCGCTTCGACGAGCAGGACGTGCGCCCGATGGGCCGCGTGGCGCGCGGCGTGCGCGGCATGAAGCTTTCCGGCGGCCAGAAAGTCATTTCGCTGCTGGTGGCGGACAACGAGACCGTCTCGGTGCTCACCGCCACCGAGAATGGCTACGGCAAGCGCACCCCGATCACCGAGTACACCCGCCACGGCCGCGGTACCCAGGGACTGATCGCGATCCAGACCAGCGCCCGCAATGGCAACGTGGTGGCGGCCACTCTAGTCGAGGAAAGCGACGAAATCATGCTCATTACCACTGGCGGGGTGCTGATCCGCACTAGGACCAAGGAAATACGCGAAATGAGCCGTTCCACGCAGGGGGTGACGCTGATCAATCTCGGTCCGGAAGAGAAACTCGCCGGCCTGCAGAAAATTGTGGATAAGGACGACGCCGTGGGCCCGCAGCCGGACTCGGCTGTCGATCCGCAACCCGCCTCCGAGGCGGGCGCCAATCCGGAGAGCAGCGACTCCGCCGGCGGAATAGCGGAGCAGGGTGATGGCGAGGGCGAGACGGATTGACGCAGCCTGCAGGGAATTGCTATCCATGGAAGGAATGACAAGAGTGGGAAGAGTTTTCAACTTCAGTCCGGGACCGGCGGTTCTGCCGCAGGCGGTCCTGGAGCAGGCGCGCGATGAATTGCTCGATTGGCACGGCAGCGGCGTGTCGGTCATGGAAATGAGCCACCGCAGCAAGGAATTCATCGCCATCGCGCAAGCAGCAGAAGCCGATCTGCGCGCGTTGCTGGCCATTCCGGCGAATTACAAGGTTCTGTTTCTGCAAGGCGGGGCAACCGCGCAGTTCGCCATGGTGCCGATGAACCTGTTGCGCGGAAAAAAGTCCGCCGACTACATTCACACTGGCGAATGGGCCAAGAAAGCCATTGCCGAAGCCGGGAAGTTCTGCAATGTCAACGTGGCGGCGAGTTCAGCGGACAGGAATTTCAGCTACGTGCCGAAACAGGCGGTGTGGAAGCTCGGCCCCGATTCGGCATACGTGCACATCACCACCAACGAAACCATCGGCGGCATCGAGTATCACTGGTTGCCCGATACCGGTGGCGTGCCGCTGGTGGCGGACATGTCGTCGCATATCCTGGCGCGGCCACTGGCTGTGTCGAGCTTCGGCCTGATCTATGCGGGCGCGCAGAAGAACATCGGGCCTGCCGGACTGACCATCGTGATCGTGCGCGAGGACCTGATCGGCCAGGCAATGGCGGGCACCCCGGCGATGCTCGACTACAAGATCCACGCCGACAACGAATCAATGTACAACACGCCGCCCACCTACTCGCTGTATATCGCCGGGCTGGTATTTCATTGGCTGAGACAAAAGGGCGGGCTGGGCGAGATGGAAAAGGTCAACCTGCAGAAGGCCGGCCTGATTTATGAGTTTCTCGACGCCAGCCGCTTCTTCACCAGTCCGGTGACGAAGGAAGATCGCTCGATCATGAATATCCCGTTCCGGCTCAAGGACGACTCGTTGGACGAGGAGTTCCTGAAACAGGCCAAAGCGCGGAGGCTGACGCAACTGAAGGGTCACCGCTCGGTGGGCGGCATGCGCGCTTCGATTTACAACGCCATGCCGGTGGAAGGAGTCAGGGCGCTGGTCGAGTTCATGCGCGAGTTTGAGGCCCGACATGGCTGAGCACGTGCACATCCTGACGCTCAATTCGATTTCACCAGCCGGCTTGAAGCGGCTGCCAGGGGAGCGCTATACCGTGGGCCCGCACGTCCAGTCGCCGGACGCGATCCTGGTTCGCTCCCACGACATGCACGCAATTGAAATTGCGCAGTCGGTGAAGGCAATTGGCCGCGCCGGAGCCGGTACCAACAATATCCCGGTCGCCGCAATGAGCAAGCGTGGCGTGCCGGTATTCAATGCTCCCGGCGCCAATGCCAATGCGGTCAAGGAGCTGGTGCTCGCAGGCATGTTGCTGGCGGCGCGCAATCTGATCCCGGCGATGCGCTTTGTCGAAGAGCTTTCCGGAGACGACGAAGTGATCCACAAGGCGGTCGAGGAAGGCAAGAAGCACTACACCGGTATCGAGCTGCCGCACCATGTGCTGGGCATCATCGGATTGGGCAGGATCGGCAGCCTGGTCGCGGATGCGGCGATCAAGCTGGGCATGAACGTGCACGGCTTCGATCCTGAAATCACTGTGGACGCGGCTTGGAGCCTGCCGTCCCAGGTCAAGAAGGCGCACAGCATCGAGGAAGTGATGCGTAACAGCGACTTCGTAACCATCCATGTGCCGCTGCTGGAGCAGACCCGCAATCTGATCGAAGCCAAACGCATCGGCTTGATGAAACACGGCGCGGTGCTGCTCAATTTTTCCCGGGAAGGCGTCGTCGACAACAGCGCGGTGCTGCAAGCCCTGGGCGCCAAGCGCCTGAAGGCCTACATCTGCGATTTCCCCAGCGACAGCTTTCGCGGGCATCCCGGCGTGGTGGCGCTGCCGCACCTGGGCGCCTCGACCCGCGAGGCCGAGGACAACTGTGCGGTGATGGTGGTAGAGCAGGTGCGCGACTATCTGGAAAACGGCAACGTCCGCAACGCCGTGAATTTCCCGGACGTAACCATGATGCGCGAGTCCCCTTACCGGCTCGGCATCGCCAATGCCAACGTGCCCAACATGGTGGGGCAGATTTCTACCGCTGTCGCGCAGGCCGGCCTTAATATTCACAACATGCTCAACAAGTCGAAAAAAGACATGGCCTACACGCTGGTGGATGTAGACAGCCCGGTACCGGCAGAGGTGTCTCAAAGGATAGCCGCGATCGAAGGCGTGCTGGCGGTGCGCTATCTGCCTTCGGGGGCGCAGTAATGGCGGACGAACTCAAGCAACTGCGCAGCCGCATCGATGCTCTGGACCAGGAGATCCTGAAACTGGTAAGCGAGCGCGCGGCGGCAGCGCATGCCATCGGCAAGCTCAAAGGCGATGGCACGGTGTATCGGCCCGAACGCGAGGCGCAGGTGCTCAGGCATCTCGCCGAGCGCAATCCCGGCCCATTGCCGGACCAGGCGGTGATGCATCTGTTTACCGAGATCATCTCCGCGTGCCGGGCGCTGGAAGACGCATTTTCCGTTGCCTGCCTGGGGCCGAAGGGCACCTTCAGCGAGGAAGCGCTGGTGAAGCACTTCGGCAGCCAGGCACCGGCGACGCTTTGCGGTTCGATAGACGAGGTTTTTCGAGCCGTCGAGGCCGGCAGTGTCGGATACGGAGTGGTGCCGGTGGAAAATTCCACCGAGGGCGCGGTAGGGCGCACTCTCGATAATCTGCTGTCCACGCCGCTGAGAATCTGCGGCGAAGTGGTCCTGCCGGTACACCAGAATCTGCTTTCCAGGACAGCAAGTACCGCCGCGATCAAGCGGATTTATTCGCACGCTCAGAGCCTCGCGCAGTGCGGCCGTTGGCTGAGCCAGAACTGCTCGCGCGCCGAAATGGTACCGGTGGCGAGCAACGCCGAGGCCGCACGCCGGGCGGCGGCGGAGGCCGATGCCGCCGCCATCGCCGGCCGTTCCGCGGCCGAGCACTACGCACTGCCGGTGCTGGCCGCCAATATCGAGGATGAACCGAACAACACCACGCGCTTTGCGGTGATCTCAAGGCAGGAGGTGCCGCCGTCCGGCAACGACAAGACGTCGCTGGTGATGTCCACCCGCAACATCCCGGGCGCGATTCACGGGCTGTTGACGCCGCTGGCACGCTGCGGGGTGAGCATGACGCGGCTGGAATCGCGGCCGTCGCGCACCGGGCTATGGGAATACGTGTTCTTCGTCGATCTTGAAGGTCACCAGACGGAGGAAAAGGTTGCGCGCGCGCTGGACGAAATGCGCGGGCTCGCGGCCTTCCTCAAGATCCTCGGTTCGTATCCGGTAGCCGCGCAATGAATACCGTGTCGTCGCTGCAGGGCATCGTCGACGTTTGCGAGCGTTCGCCGTCCTATGTCCGCGCCATCGCCCCGTATCAGCCGGGCAAACCCATTGCGGAGCTGGCGCGCGAGATGGGATTGAAGGAGGCGAGTATCGTCAAGCTGGCCTCCAACGAGAACCCGTTGGGGGCAAGTCCGAAGGCACTGGCGGCGATGCGTGCGGCGCTCGACGAAGTGGCGCGTTATCCCGACGGCAACGGTTTCGAGCTGCGCGTGGCGCTGGCAGGAACGTATCGCGTCGCAGCCGAGCGCATCGTGCTCGGTAATGGCTCAAACGACGTGCTGGAGATGGTGGCGCACGCCTTTCTTGCCCCGGGCACCTCGGCGGTTTACTCCCAGCATGCTTTCGCCGTGTATCCGTTGGCCACACAGGCCACGGGCGCTGCAGGGATCGAAGTACCGGCTCGCGAATTCGGCCACGATCTCGACGCCATGGAACGCGCGGTCCGCGGCGACACGCGCGTGGTCTTCGTCGCCAATCCGAACAACCCGACTGGCACCTGGCTCGCCCCGGATGTGCTCCATGCCTTTCTGCGCAAACTGCCGGCCGACGTGTTGCTTGTGCTCGATGAGGCCTACTACGAATACCTCGATCCCGGGCTGCGCGGCGATAGCCTGAAATGGCTCGAGCGGTTTCCCAACCTGGTCGTCTCGCGCACCTTCTCCAAGGCTTACGGACTCGCCGGGCTCAGGGTTGGATTCGCCGTGGCTCATCCGCAGGTTGCCGACCTGATGAACCGTGTTCGGCAGCCATTCAATGTCAGCAGCCTCGCCCAGGCGGCCGCTCTCGCCGCACTCGCCGACCAGGACTTCGTGCAACGAAGCCGCGCGCTTAACGCTCAGGGGATGCAGGTACTGACCGCAGCCTTCACGCGGCTGAGCCTGTCATGGATTCCGTCCTATGCCAATTTCGTCAGCATCAAGGTGCCGCGAGCCACTGAGGTCTTTCAGCGTCTGCTCAGGCACGGCGTAATTGTGCGGCCGATTGCCGGTTACGGCATGCCCCAGTATCTGCGCGTGACGGTTGGAACCGAGGCGGAAAACGCACGCTTTCTCGCCGCGCTTGAAACGGTCTTGACCGACCTGCGCTAGGTTTCCGGCAGCGCACGCCAAAATTTCCTTGAGTAACTTCCATAGCGACACACTGGTCGTCATTGGAGTCGGCCTGATCGGCGGATCGGTGGCGGCCGCGCTCAGGCGTGCCGGCAAGGTGCGCCGCGTGATTGGTGTGGGCCGCGGCCGCGCCAACATCGCTCGGGCGCTCGAACTTGGCGTGATCGACGATGCGGTCGAGGACATAGCGGCTGCGGTCAAGGGGGCTGATGCCGTTCTGATCGCGGTGCCGGTGCAGCAGAACCCGCGCGTGTTAAGTGCGCTTGCCGATACGCTCACACCAGGAACACTGGTCACCGACGCCGGTAGCACCAAGCAGGATTTCGTCGCCGCGGTGCGGCGCATCGCCCCGCGGCATCTTGCGTCCGTCGTACCTGGACATCCGATTGCCGGCGCCGAACTGACCGGCGTGGATGCGGCCAGCGCCGGGCTGTTCGATGGCAGGAACGTGGTGCTCACGCCATTCGAAGAAAACCAGGCTGCCGCGGTCGATCGTGTCGAGGCAATGTGGAAGGCCTGCGGCGCACGAGTGAGCCGCATGACACCTGAACGTCATGACCGTGTGTTCTCGGCGGTGAGCCACCTGCCACACATGCTTGCCTACACGCTGGTGAACATGATCGCGACCAGGGAGGACGCGGAAACACTGTTCGGTTTTGCGGCCAGCGGCTTCCGCGACTTCACCCGCATCGCCGGCAGCTCTGCGGAAATGTGGCGCGACATCGCGCTTGCCAATCGAGAAGCCTTGCTGGCTGATATCGAGGCGTATCAGCAGCAACTCGGCGGGCTGGCGCAACGCCTGCGTCAGGCCGACAGCGCGGAGATCGAGCGCATATTCGAAGCCGCGCGCAGCGCGCGCAATGCCTGGATACGCACCGGATCGTGAGGCATGGCCGCCTACCCTGAGTTGCTGGAACTTGCACCTTGCGACAGGGCGGCGGGCAGGTTACGCCTGCCGGGCTCGAAGAGCATTTCAAACCGCGTGCTACTGCTGGCCGCGCTTGCGCGCGGCACCACGGATGTTCACGATCTGCTCTCGGCGGACGACGTGGACCGCATGCTCGAAGCGCTCGAAAAGCTGGGCGTAAAGTTGCAGAAGGCCAAAGAGCCGGGGCGCCTGAGGGTGAGCGGCTGTGGCGGTCCGTTTCCAGTGAAAAGCGCGGAATTGTTTCTCGGCAACGCCGGCACCGCATTGCGCCCGCTGACGGCGGCGCTGGCACTGTGCGGCGGGCATTACCGGTTATCCGGTGTGGCGAGAATGCACGAGCGTCCGATCGGCGACCTGGTGGAGGCGTTGCGCCAGCTCGGCGCCGACGTGCGCTACCTGGGCAAGGAAGGGTTTCCGCCGCTGGAAATCCGCCCTGGAAAAATCCGCGATGCAGGCACGGTGCGGGTGAGCGGCGAAGTCTCAAGCCAGTTCGTGACGGCGCTCCTGATGGCACTGCCGCTGACCGACCGCCAAACGACCATTGAAGTGGTCGGTGATCTGATTTCCAAACCCTACGTCGAAATTACCCTCAACCTGATGGCGATGTTCGGGGTGCAGGTGCGCCGCGCGGGCTGGTCCTCGTTCACGATTCCCGCGGACAGTCGCTTCCACAGCCCCGGGGAAATATTGGTCGAAGGCGACGCCTCGGGCGCGTCGTATTTTCTCGCTGCCGGTGCGATCGGCGGCGGACCGGTGCGGGTGGAAGGGGTGGGCCGCAAGAGCATTCAGGGCGACGTGAATTTTGCGACGGCGCTGGCCGGGATGGGTGCGCGTATCGACATGGGAGAGAACTGGATCGAAGCGCGCGCCCCAGTGAAGGGCCGGCTGCAAGCCTTCGACCTGGATCTGAATCACATCCCCGACGCGGCAATGACACTCGCCGTGACCGCGCTGTTCGCTGAGGGCAGGAGCCGGCTTCGCAACATCGCCAGCTGGCGTGTGAAGGAAACCGACCGCATCGCGGCGATGGCAGCCGAACTGCGCAAGGTCGGTGCGACTGTGGAGGAGGGCGCAGATTATCTTGTGGTGACGCCCCCTCGCTCCTCACGCCTCACCCCTAACGCAGTGATCGATACTTACGACGATCATCGGATGGCGATGTGCTTTGCGCTGGTCGCGCTCGGCGGCGTGCCGGTTCGCATCAACGATCCGAAGTGCGTGGAAAAAACGTTTCCGGATTTTTTCGATCGCTTTGCCGAGATCACGGCCGGTGCGGCAGTGCCGGTCATTGCCATCGATGGGCCGTCGGCTTCGGGAAAAGGCACGGTCGCGCGCGAGGTAGCGCAACGACTCGGATTCCACTATCTCGACAGCGGTGCGCTTTACCGGCTGGTGGCGCTGGCGGCGATGCGCAAAGGCGTCGCGACGGAGGATCCTGCGGCGCTGGGACGCCTGGCGCAATCGTTGCCGGTGGAGTTTCATGGCGACAGCATTCGTCTCGGCGGCGAGGGCGTCAGCGAGGCCATTCGCGCCGAAGAAGTCTCTGTGACCGCCTCCCATGTCGCGGCGATTCCTGAAGTGCGTCAAGGGCTTATTGAGCGCCAACGGGCATTTCGCCGGCCTCCGGGGCTGGTCGCCGACGGGCGTGACATGGGCACGGTGGTGTTTCCCGATGCGCTCCTCAAGGTGTTCCTCACCGCGTCCGCCGAAGAGCGCGCGCTGCGTCGCTATAAACAGTTGATAGACAAAGGTTTCGATGCTAATCTAGCCACCCTTTTGGAGGAAATCAATCAACGCGACGCACGCGACAGCGCGCGCAGCGTGGCTCCTTTACAGAAGAGCGCAGAAGCGCAAGTTCTTGACACCACTGGACTTTCAATAGAAGAAGCGGTTGCCCAGGTAATCCAGTGGTTCGAATCTGTGCAGCGCCGGGCCCCGTCCCGCTGATTCAGACCTGCTAACTGCCGGCGGTTGCACGCCTCGGGAGGGTCTTTTTTCCAGCGTTGACGGGTTCATCAACCAAACCCCGTTGCAAGCAGCAAATATTTCCGAGTCCAACCTCCTTTCTATGACAATTGAAACCCAAACCCCTGACGCGGCCGCCTCCGAGAATAACTTTGCCGCGATGTTCGAAGAAAGCCTGTCGCGAAAGGAAATGCGAGCAGGTGAAGTCATCACAGCCGAAGTAGTGCGTGTAGATCCCAATTTCGTCGTGGTGAACGCCGGCCTGAAGTCGGAAAGCTTCATCTCGGCAGACGAGTTCAAGAACGACCGCGGCGAACTCGAGGTCAAGCCGGGCGACTATGTGACCGTCGCCATCGAAGCGCTCGAGGATGGCTATGGGGAGACCCGCCTATCGCGGGAAAAGGCCAAGCGTCTGGCCGCCTGGCACGATCTTGAAAAGGCGATGGAGCAGGGCACCCTGGTGCAGGGCCTGGTCAACGGCAAGGTCAAAGGCGGGCTCACGGTGATGGTGAACGGCATTCGCGCCTTCCTTCCTGGTTCGCTGGTGGATATCCGCCCGGTGAAGGACACCAACCCTTACGAAGGCAAGAATCTCGAATTCAAGGTCATCAAGCTCGACCGCAAGCGCAACAACGTGGTGGTATCGCGCCGCGCCGTGCTCGAAGCCAGCCAGGGCGCGGAACGTGAAGCGCTGCTCGCCAGTCTGCAGGAAGGCGCAACCGTCAAGGGTATCGTCAAGAACATCACGGATTACGGGGCGTTCGTCGATTTGGGCGGCATCGATGGCCTGCTTCATATCACCGACCTGGCATGGCGCCGCGTCAAGCATCCCTCCGAGGTTCTCAATGTCGGCGATGAAGTCACCGCCAAGATCCTCAAATTCGATCAGGAAAAGAATCGCGTTTCGCTGGGGCTGAAACAACTCGGCGAAGACCCGTGGGTCGGCCTGTCGCGCCGTTATCCTCCCAGCACCCGCCTGTTCGGCACGGTTTCCAACCTGACCGACTACGGCGCGTTCGTGGAGATCGAGCAAGGCATCGAGGGGCTGGTGCACGTGTCCGAAATGGACTGGACCAACAAGAACGTGCATCCCTCGCGCGTGGTGCAGCTCGGCGACGAGGTCGAGGTGATGATTCTGGAGATCGACGAGGATCGCCGCCGCATTTCGCTGGGCATGAAACAGTGCAAGCCCAATCCCTGGGAAGAGTTCTCCGCCAACTACAAGAAAGGCGACAAGGTCCGCGGGCAGATCAAGTCCATTACCGACTTTGGAATATTTATCGGCCTGCCCGGTGGCATCGACGGGCTGGTTCACCTGTCCGATCTTTCCTGGAGCGTTGCCGGCGAAGAGGCGGTGCGCAATTACAAGAAAAGCGACGAAGTCGAGGCGATGGTCATTTCTATCGATGTCGAGCGCGAGCGCATTTCTCTGGGCATCAAGCAACTCGAGGGCGACCCGTTTACCAATTTCGTCGCCGCGCACGACAAGGGCGCGGTTGTCGATGGCGTGGTCAAGACCATCGATCCCAAGGGCGCCGTGATTCAGCTCGACACGGACGTCGAGGGTTACCTGCGCGCCTCGGAGATCGTGCGTGACCGCGTCGAGGACATCCGCACGCACCTGAAAGAAGGCGACAAGGTGAATGCGATGATTATCAACATCGACCGCAAGAACCGCAATATCAACCTCTCGATCAAGGCCAAGGATGCGGCCGACGAGTCCGAGGCAATGCAGAAACATGCTGCCGAGAGCGCGTCGAATGCCGGCACGACCAACCTTGGGGCCTTGCTCAAGGCCAAGCTGGATAACAAGAACTCTGCGCAATAGGACGCGCCATGACCAAGTCGGAGCTGATTGCCAAGCTGGCGGCGCACTTTCCCCAGTTGGTCGCGAGCGACGCCGAGCTTGCGGTGAAGATGATCCTGGATGCCATGGCGAAGAGCCTGGCCCAGGGCCATCGCATCGAAATTCGCGGATTCGGGAGTTTCGGATTGAATTACCGCCCCCCGCGGGTGGGCCGCAATCCGAAATCCGGCGACAAGGTTCACGTGCCGGCCAAGTACGTGCCGCATTTCAAGGCGGGCAAGGAACTGCGCGAGCGCGTGGATTTCAAGAGCCAGTAGGCGGCGGCGTGTTCGACCGGCGCCACAACGCAAGCGGCATCGTCGCAGTATCGTGCCGTTTTTTTTCGTCTGATTTTCGCCCCTTGGCGTCGCCGGGCTGCTGATGCGCTATATCTCCTGGGCTCTGCGAATCCTTCTGTTTCTGCTGCTTTTCGGGTTCGTGCTGAAGAACACCGAACCGGTGGTCGTGCGCTTTTATCTCGGCAGCCAATGGGAAGCGTCGCTGGCCGTGGTAGTGCTGGTCTTTTTCAGCGTTGGCGCCGCGGCGGGTGTGATCGCCTGCCTGGCTCATGTCTACCGGCAGCGTCGTGAGATTCTGCAGTTGCGCAAGGAGGCGCGGGCGAAGCCGGCTTCGCCAGTGGACGCGCCATAGCCCATGGAATTCGAACTCTGGTGGCTGCTCGGATTTCCGCTGTTTTTCGCGCTCGGCTGGCTGGCTGCGCGGGTGGACATCAAACAACTGTTGTCCGAGTCGCGCGCGCTGCCGCTTTCCTATTTCAAGGGCTTGAACTTCCTGCTCAACGAACAGCCGGACAAGGCGATTGAAGCCTTCATCGAGGTGGTGAAGGTCGATCCGCAGACCATCGAACTGCATTTTGCGCTGGGCAGCTTGTTCCGGCGGCGCGGCGAAGTCGAGAGGGCGATCCGCATGCATGAGAACCTGCTCGGCAGGTCCGATCTGGCGCCGGAACAGAAGCTCTCTGCGCTGTACGAGCTGGCGCAGGACTACTTGCGGGCCGGGCTGCTCGATCGCGCCGAAGAAACGTTCGGCAAGCTTCAGGGCACGCAGTACGAACAGCAGGGGCTGAAGTTCCTGCTGGAGATCTTCGAGCAGGAAAAGGATTGGAAAAAAGCGATCGAGGCCTCGCGCCGGATGGATGCGGTGGTCGGGCAGTCGAGCGCCGTGGATATCGCCAATTTCTACTGCGAACTGGCGGTCGGAGAGATGACCCACTCGCGCTGGGAGGCGGCGCGGGAGCATCTGCGGGAGGCACTCAACGTCAACCGCAAGTGCGCCCGCGCCAACATCCTGCTCGGCGACATCGAGTTGGCCCAGCAGAACAGCGAGCAGGCGGTCGAGGCTTGGAAGCGCATCGAGGGGCAGAATCCGGCGTACCTCTCGCTGGTTGCCGACAAGCTGCTCGCGGCCTATCGCAACCTCGGACGGGAGGACGAAGGACTGCAGTTGTTGCGTGCTTATCTGGGCAGCTTTCCCTCGCTCGACCTGCTCAATGTCATCTTTCAGGGCGAGCTCGAGCATGGGGGCGCGGAATCCGCTTACCGCCTGGTGCGCGACGAGCTGGCGCGTAACCCCACGCTGCTGGGCCTGGACAAACTTCTTGAAGCCCAGCTTCTGGAGGTGCCCGCCGAGCGCCGCCACGATCTGCAGCTGATCAAGAACCTGGTGCACCAGCACACCAGGAGCCTGGCGCTTTACCGCTGCGACAACTGCGGGTTCAAAGCGCGTCAGTTTTACTGGCACTGTCCGGCCTGCAACGGCTGGGAAACCTACTCCCCGAGGCGCACCGAAGAGCGGGAGTTGGCTTCTTGACAACCGGTTCCCGGATCATCGTCGCACTCGACTACGCGGAAGCGAAGTCGGCGACGGCTTTGGTGGATCGCCTCCAGCCCTCCGCCTGCCGGCTGAAAATCGGCAAGGAGCTGTTCATAGCGGCGGGACCGGACTATGTTGCAATGCTTGTGAAACGCGGCTTCGATATCTTTCTGGATCTTAAATTTCACGACATTCCGCACACCGTGGCGCAGGCGTGCAAGGCGGCGGCCGGTCTGGGCGTCTGGATGCTGAACGTGCATGCGCTTGGCGGACGGGCGATGATGCAGGCGGCGCGGAATGCGATCGGGACCGCTGCCCGCCGGCCGCGGTTGATCGCCGTTACCGTGCTGACCAGCATGGAGGAGGAGGACTTGCATCAAGTGGGGATCGATGCCGCGCCACTCGACGAAGCGTTGCGTCTCGCCGCGCTGGCGAGCGACTGTGGCCTGGATGGCGTGGTGTGCGCCGCGCACGAGGCCGGCGCGATCCGTAGCCGCTTGGGCGAGGCCTTCCTGCGCATCACGCCTGGAATCCGCCTTCCTGAAGACGCCGCGGGCGACCAGAAGCGGGTGATGACGCCGCGCCAGGCAGTCGAATCGGGTTCGAGCTTTCTTGTCATCGGCCGGCCTGTCACCCGTGCGGCGCAGCCGCTAGAAGTACTGGCGCGCATCAACGCGGAAATGGCCGCACTGGAGAAGGGCAAGTGAAGATCACCATCATCGGCAGCGGATACGTCGGGCTGGTATCGGGCGCCTGTTTTGCCGATCTTGGCAACGACGTGGTCTGTCTCGACCTCGACGAGCGGAAAATTTCCACGCTCAACGCCGGCGGCATTCCGATCTACGAGCCGGGACTGGAGCAACTGGTCAAGCACAACACCGCGGCAGGTCGATTGCGCTTTACCACCGATGTAAAGGAAAGTGTCGCGCACGGCACCCTCCAATTCATCGCCGTGGGCACGCCGGCCGACCAGGACGGTTCGGCGGACATGCGTTTCGTGCTCGGCGCCGCCCGCAGCATCGGCCGCCTCATGAATGAGTACCGCGTGGTAGTGAACAAGTCCACAGTGCCGGTGGGTACCGCGGAACGAATTCGCGCGGTGATCGAAGAAGAATTGAAAAACCGCGGCATGAATCTGCCGTTCAGCGTGGTTGCCAACCCGGAGTTTCTCAAGGAAGGCGCGGCGGTCAGCGATTTCATGCGCCCGGACCGCATCGTGGTCGGCAGCAGCGATGAGCGCACCACCCAGATCATGCGCCAGCTGTACGCGCCGATCCTGCGCAATCGCGACCGGCTTCTGGTGATGGACCCGAGGTCGGCGGAACTGGCAAAGTACGCCGCTAACGCGATGCTCGCCACCCGCATTTCCTTCATGAACGAGTTGGCCAATCTCGCTGAAAAACTCGGCGCAAATATCGAAGCGGTACGCCACGGAATCGGCTCCGATCAGCGTATCGGCCATGACTTCCTCTATGCCGGAGTGGGCTACGGCGGTTCGTGCTTCCACAAGGACATCCAGGCGCTGCAGCACACCGCCGGCGAGTACGGCATGCAAATGACCATTGTGGATGCCGTGGAAAAGGTGAACCGCACGCAAAAGCAGCGCATCCTGGAGAAGGTGCGCATGCGTTTCGGCGAACATCTCGACGGCCGCAAGTTTGCCGTGTGGGGCCTGTCTTTCAAGCCGAACACCGATGACATGCGCGAGGCGCCGAGCCGCGTGGTGATCAACGGATTGCTCGCCCGTGGCGCCAGCGTGAGCGTATATGACCCGGTCGCGTTGCGGGAGGCAAAGCAGGTTTTCGCCAAGCAACCGGCAGTGCACTTCGCCCCGTCCACCACGGCGGCGCTCGATGGCGCGGACGCGCTGATCATCGTTACCGAATGGAAGGAATTTCGCAGTCCGGATTTCGACGACATGAAGCGACGCCTCAAGGCGCCGATCGTGTTCGATGGACGCAACCTGTACGATCCGGTCTTGATGCGCGAAGCGGGATTCGAGTATTTCTCGATGGGAAGACCATGAAGGGCAAGGATGAAGGCGGAAGGATGAAGGCTGAAGGGCAAGGATGAAGGCGGAAGGATGAAGGGCAAGGATGAAGGCGGAAGGATCAAGGGCAAGGATGAAGGCGGAAGGATGAAGGATGAAGGGGAAAAACGTTGAGACAGGTTGGAGCGAAAAACACAAGGCGTTGAAATGATCTCTTCATCCTTCATCCCTCATCCTTCATCCTTGCGTTCTGCGCGGGTACTGGTGGTCGGCGACGTGATGCTCGACCGCTACTGGTTCGGCGAGGTGAGCCGGATCTCACCGGAGGCGCCGGTGCCCGTGGTGAAGGTCGGACGCACCGAAGAGCGGCTCGGGGGCGCGGCCAACGTTGCGCGCAACATCGTGGCACTCGGCGCGCAAGCGTCGCTGCTGTCCGTGGTCGGGCAGGACGAAGCCGGCGATTGCCTCCAGCGCCTGCTGGAGTCCGACGGCATCACCGCGCAGATGCATCGCGATCCCGGTCTTGCGACCACCATCAAGTTGCGCGTGATCGGGCGCCAGCAACAGTTGCTTCGCATCGATTTCGAAACCGAGCCCGGACATGAAGTGCTGATGTCCAAGCTCGCCGACTTCGAGTCGCGATTGCCGAATGCGGACGTAGTGATCCTGTCCGACTACGGCAAGGGCGGGCTCAGGCACATCGAGAAAATGATCGCACTGGCGCGTGCCTCGGCAAAGCCGGTGCTGGTCGACCCGAAGGGCGACGATTACAGCCGGTATCGCGGCGCGACGCTGGTCACGCCCAACCGCGCAGAATTTCGCGAAGTGGCGGGACGCTGGAAAAACGAAGACGACCTCACCGCAAGAGCACAGAAATTGCGCCGCGAACTGGCATTGGAGGCGCTCTTGATCACCCGCAGCGAGGAGGGAATGACCCTGTATAGCGACCAGCAGCAGCTGCATGTGCCCGCGGTGGCGCGTGAAGTGTACGATGTCAGCGGCGCCGGAGATACCGTCATTGCCGTTCTCGGCGCCACGCTTGCGGCCGGCGCCGGGTTCGCCCAGGCGGTGCAATTCGCCAACAGGGCGGCCGGCATCGTCGTGGGCAAACTTGGTACCGCGGTGGTTCACCCCGAAGAATTGTTCGAAGACCAAGGATGAAGGCGGAAGGATGAAGGCGGAAGGCGGAAAGATGAAGGGGGAATACCTTTGAGGCAGGGTGGAAGCGAAAAACACAAGGCGTTGAAACAAACTCTTCATCCTTCATCCTTTATCCCTCATCCCTCATCGCTCATCACTTATTTCTCGTTCCTCATCATTAGGGTTTCTGGACTGTTAGCATGTATATCGTTGTGACTGGCGCAGCAGGATTTATCGGCTCCAACATCGTCAGGGCTCTGAACGCGCGCGGCGAGACCGGCATTCTTGCGGTGGATAATCTTACCCGCGCCGACAAGATCCGCAACCTGGTGGATTGCGAGATCGCGGACTACCTGGACAAGGAACACTTCCGCGCGGCGCTGGATGCCGGTTCCTTCGATGGTGAAATTACGGTCATTCTTCACCAGGGTGCCTGTTCGGACACGATGCAGACCGACGGGCGTTACATGATGGAGAACAACTACCGTTACTCGGTGGACCTGCTGGCGTACTGTCAGGCCGAGTCGGTGCCGCTGATCTATGCCTCTTCGGCGTCGGTTTACGGATCCGGGCCGGTATTCAAGGAGGGTAGGGAAAACGAGAAGCCGCTGAATGTCTACGGCTATTCGAAATTTTTATTCGATCATTTGGTGCGCCGGCGCTGGGAGGACAATACGGCGCAGGTAGTTGGGCTGCGCTACTTCAACGTCTATGGCCCCCGGGAAGCGCACAAGGAGCGCATGGCTTCGGTCGCTTTCCATTGCTTCAACCAGTTCCGGGAAACCGGAAAGGTGAAACTTTTCGAAGGCAGCGGCGGTTACGCTGCGGGCGAACAGCGACGCGATTTCATCTGCGTCGAAGATGTGGTGAAGGTGAATCTGTATTTTCTGGAAAATCCCGGGAAGACCGGCATTTTCAATTGCGGAACCGGTGCATCGCAGACCTTCAACGACATCGCGGTGGCAACCATCAACGCCCTGCGCCGTGCCGAAGGCAAGAATGCGCTCAGTCTTGCGCAACTCGGATCGCAGGGAATGATCGAGTACATCTCCTTTCCCGCCGGGCTGAAGGAAAAATACCAGAGCTATACCGAGGCCGAGCTCGCGCAGTTGCGCGACTGCGGATACGCTGCAGCGTTCTTCGATGTCGAAACAGGCGTCACTCGCTACGTCGAGTGGTTGCTCGGGAACGCGAGCTAGGCCAACACCCTCCATCGGTATCGCCGTTCACGTTCGCGCGCGAGTATCATGCTTCGCATGGATCGCAATCCCATCAGTGCCTATCAAACCCTTGACGACTTCGTGGGCAATACGCCGCTGGTGCGACTGAAGCGCATCCCCGGCAAGACCAGCAACGTCGTCCTCGCCAAACTCGAGGGAAACAACCCAGCCGGATCGGTGAAGGATCGTCCCGCGCTATCCATGATCCGGCGCGCCGAGGAACGCGGGCAGATCAAACCGGGCGACACACTGATCGAACCGACCAGCGGTAACACCGGCATCGCGCTGGCGATGGTGGCGGCGATGCGCGGTTACCGCATGGTGCTGGTCATGCCCGAGCATCTGTCGGTTGAGAGGCGGCAGACCATGGCGGCGTTCGGCGCCAGCTTCGTGCTGACGCCCAAGCAGGGCGGGATGGAAACGGCGCGCGACGTAGCGGAGCAGATGCAGGCGCGTGGCGATGGCCTGATACTCGACCAGTTCGCCAACCCCGACAATCCGCTGTCGCACTACGAGGGCACCGGCCCGGAAATCTGGCGCGACACCCGCGGCCAGATCACCCACTTCGTCAGCAGCATGGGCACCACCGGCACGATCATGGGCTGCTCGCGCTTTTTCAAGGAGATGAATCAGGCGATCCAGATCGTCGGCTGTCAGCCCACCGAAGGTTCGCAGATTCCCGGCATCCGCAAGTGGCCGCAGGCCTACCTTCCGAAAATATTCGACGGCAAGCGGGTGGACCGGATAATCGAAGTCAGCCAGGCCGACTCCGAGGAGATGACGCGCCGACTGGCAAAGGAAGAAGGCATTTTCGCCGGTATTTCCTCCGGCGGTGCTTTGTGGGCGACGATGCAGCTGTCCCGGGAAGTGAAGAATGCCACCATAGTTACCATTGTCTGTGACCGCGGCGACCGCTATCTATCCACGGGGGTCTTCCCCGGCGAGTAGTTAAAAATAATTTTCACCGCAAAGTCGCAAGGGCCGCAAAGAAAAGCAAGAGTCGTATAGGAGAAAATACGTGCTGCCATGTGCTGGCAATCGCGTTGTTTGCCGGGTTGTTGACCTTTGAAATTCGTTGCGTGTTCTTCCTTGCGTCCTTTGCGACTTCGCGGTGACAAGCGTCTTTTTACCGCGCCGCTGTTTGCATGGCGCGACAATCGTTGCCCACTGGCATGACTCCCATCCTGGCATTTGACATCGAAACCACTCCCGACATCGAAGGGCTGCGGCGCCTGTACGGCCATGGTGCGCAGACTAGCGATGCCGAAGTAGCGCAGGCGGCTTTCGATCGCCGGCGCGAGGCCACCGGCAGCGATTTCCTCCCGCTGCACCTGCATCGCGTGGTGGCAATAGCCTGCGCGCTGCGCGATCGCGACAGCTTCCGCGTCTGGTCGCTGGGCGAAGCCGGAGAACCCGAACAGGAGTTGGTACGGCGTTTTTTCGATGGCATCGAGAAGTACACACCCCAGCTGGTGTCCTGGAACGGCAGCGGCTTCGATCTGCCAGTGCTGAACTACCGCGCACTGATCCACGGCGTGCGTGCGTCGCGTTTCTGGGACACCGGCGAGGATGACCGAGACTTCAAGTGGAACAACTACATCAGCCGCTATCACAGCCGCCATCTCGACCTCATGGATGTGCTGGCGATGTATCAAGGCCGCGGCAATGCGCCACTCGACCAGATCGCGCAACTACTCGGACTTCCGGGAAAACTCGGCATGGACGGCTCCAAAGTGTGGGACGCCTACCAAGCCGGCAGGATCGAGGCGATCAGGCATTACTGCGAGACCGACGTGGCCAACACTTATCTCGTGTATCAGCGTTTCCAGTTGGTCCGCGGCGCGCTCGACGAGACGCAGTACCGGCGCGAATGCGACCTGGTGCGCTCGACGTTGTCCAAGTCCGCGGATGCGCATTGGCGCGAATTCCTCGGTGGTTGGCAAGCCTAGTGTCCAGTTCCGCTGATTCGCCGGTTTTCCGATCGATGATGGATTATAGCGACGTGAACATGGGGTCTGCTCTCCAAGGTTTGCAAGTTCTTCCACGAATCAGCAAAACAGGACACTAGTGTGAAACTCGAGTCCGTCGGGCCCGCGGTCACGGTCGAGTCCCTCGACCAGGAGGGCCGCGGCGTCGCGCATGTTGACGGCAAGGTGATCTTCATCGAGGGCGCACTCCCCGGCGAAGTGGTCGAGTTCGCATCCTACCGGCGCAAACCGAACTACGAGTTCGCCGAGGCAAAGAGAATTGTTCGTCCGTCGCCCTCGCGCGTCGTTCCGCGTTGCCGCCATTTCGGCGTCTGTGGGGGCTGCAGCATGCAGCACCTGGAGCCGCGTGCGCAGGTGGCGGCGAAACAGCGGGTCCTCGAGGAAAATCTGGCCCGCATCGGCAAGGTGACGGCCGAGGCCATGCTTTCCCCGATTCATGGTCCCACCTGGGGGTACCGATATCGCGCGCGTTTCTCGGCACGCTATGTCGCCAAGAAGGGCACTCTGGTCGGCTTTCGCGAACGTCACAGCAGCTTTGTGGCTGACATGCAAACGTGCGAGGTCGTGCCGGCTCGAATTTCCGCGTTGCTCGTGCCGCTGCGGCAGTTGATCGCCTCGCTTGGCATTCGCGAGCGCCTGCCGCAGGTGGAGCTCGCCATCGGCGATGCGGTCGATGTCCTGGTGCTGCGCGTGCTGGAGCCGCCCGAGGCCGCCGATCAGGACAAGCTCAAGCAGTTCGCGCTGCAGCATCGGGTGCAGCTTTTCCTGCAACCCGGGGGCCCGGATTCAATTTATCCTTTCTTTCCTCTGGATGCGCCGCCGCTGCAGTACCGGATTCCCGATTTCGCTCTGACTTTTCCGTTCAGCCCCACCGATTTCACCCAGGTAAATCACGAGATCAACAGGACGTTGGTGCGGCGGGCGATTACCCTGCTGGACCCGCAGCCGGGTGATCGAATCGGTGATTTTTTCTGCGGCTTGGGAAATTTCTCGTTGGCGATTGCCAGGTCGGGCGCGCAGGTTACCGGCATCGAGGGTAATTCCGCGCTGCTGCTGCGCGCGCGCGAAAACGCCTTGCGCAACGGACTGGAGAAAAACTGCCGGTTTGTCGAACAGGACCTGTTCACTTTCACCGGAGAAGATTGGAGCGGGCTCGCCCCTTTTGACCGGGTCCTGATCGATCCGCCGCGCGACGGGGCCATCGAGCTGGTCAAGGCGATTGGCGCATCGCCGCCAGCGCGCATCGTCTACGTATCCTGCAATCCGGCCACACTCGCGCGCGACGCCGCGGTGCTGGTGCATTCACAGGGCTACCGGCTGGCAGCGGCAGGTGTCGTGAACATGTTCCCGCATACTTCGCACGTGGAATCCATTGCCGTCTTCGACCGCTAGAACCCGACGCAAAGGCGCAAAGACGCAAAGGAAAACGGGATCAATAGTAAAAAAACGGCCGGGCAACTGCCCGGCCGCGTTTCTTCGTTCGTATACTGACTTTCTTTGCGCCTTCGCGTCTTTGCGTCGATAATTTTCAGTCGCGCTCGCCGGAAAACGCCATGAGCAGCTGCAGCAGGTTGGCGAATATGTTGAACAGGCTCATGTACACG
>JBQTIV010000030.1:0-41652 GCA_052387775.1 Betaproteobacteria bacterium | reverse complement strand
GACGAAGTGATCGCGCATCTGAACAGATTTGATCCGAAGATGGCACAACACCTGGTGCGGGCAATCGGGGAATCAGGCGATTCGAGGCCGATCAGACCCCTTGCCTCGGCGGGCATGAAGGCAAGGCCAGAGTGACGTATCAGCTGGTGGTTATCCTCAAAGCCGTCAATGAAGTCGCGCTGATGGCACTGATAGGCCAGGGCGCGCTTTTCGTCCTTGCCGGAGCCAAGCGCGAACACAATATCGTGTACTCGATGCTGAAAACGGTCACTGCACCGGTAATGAAGCTCACGCGCGTGGTCGCACCGCGCTTCGTGGTAGATCAGCACATCGGTTTTCTCGCGCTGTTTCTTCTGCTGTTGCTCGAAGCGATATTGATTGTCCTGAAGGTTCGGCTTTATCTAGCAGCTGTTGCACGCTGATCGGGAACCCCGCATGAAGGGTTGTGCTCCTGGCGCGAATTGACCTTGGTCGAGCATTTTCGGGTAGAATCCCGCGCTTTCCGAAGCGACCGTGCTGACGTTTCGGACGCGTGGCCAAGTAGCTCAGTCGGTAGAGCGGAGGACTGACAACACGCCGCCTTAGCGGCTTGTTGCAGTGGAGGCTAACTTGCTCGCAAGTTAAGGACCAAAAGTCCGGCCGAAACTAAAATCCTTGTGTCGGTGGCCACCCGGGAAAGTTAAGGACCGCCAGGTCCAGTTGTATTTGCAGCAAAGTGGCCAAGTAGCTCAGTCGGTAGAGCAGAGGACTGAAAATCCTTGTGTCGGTGGTTCGATTCCGCCCTTGGCCACCATCGATTTCGCTGCGCACGCAGCGCGCGGCAAAATCGATCAAGGGTGATTCCGCCCTTGGCCACCATCTCTTCCCGCGCCAACTGAAAATTTTGAAAGCCTGTTCCAACCCCCTGAATCCAAGGGAAAGCGCCCCATTTGGCTTATAATTGACGGCCATTTTGGGGCCGTCAGGTCCCTTGTCGTTTCAGGGTTCCGATGCAGCTTTTTGCTTTCGGCGTCAATCACAATACGGCCCCGCTCGCGGTTCGCGAGCAGGTGACTTTTCACGCCGCCAATCTGGAAGAAGCGCTGCGCGACCTGGTGAGTCATGAACAGGTCAGGGAAGCAGCGATCATATCCACCTGCAACCGCACCGAGGTCTACTGCAACACTCCGGAACCCGAGCGCGCGATCGACTGGCTGGCGCGCTTTCACCATCTGAAGTCGCAATCGCTCGAGCCTTTTCTTTATACGCTGCCGCGCGAACGCGCGGTCGCGCACGCATTCCGGGTGGCGAGCGGGCTGGATTCCATGGTGCTGGGCGAGCCGCAGATTCTCGGGCAGATGAAAGACGCGGTGAAGTCCGCCGAGCATGCCGGCACGCTTGGCACCGTGCTTCACAAACTCTTCCAGTCGACTTTCTCGGTGGCGAAAGAAGTGCGCACCCAGACCGAAATCGGCGCCAACTCAGTGTCTATGGCCGCGGCCGCGGTAAAGGTCGCCGAGCGCATTTATCCGAGCATTGGCGAGCAGAGAGTACTGTTCATCGGCGCTGGAGAAATGATCGAACTTTGTGCCGCACACTTCGCCGCCAGACGACCGCGCCAGGCAACCTTTGCCAATCGCACGCTGGAGCGCGGCGAGGAACTGGCCACCCGCTTCCAGGGACAGGCGATCACCTTGAACGATATGCCCGAGCAGCTGGCAGCGCACGACATCGTGGTGTCTTGTACGGCAAGCCAGTTGCCGATACTGGGCAAAGGCATGATCGAGCGCGCGATCAAAGCGCGCCGGCACCGGCCGATCCTGATGATCGACCTGGCGGTGCCGCGCGACGTCGAAGCCGAAGTGGCCGGGCTCGATGATGTGTTTCTTTATAGTGTGGACGACCTCGGCAAGATCGTTCAGGAAGGGCTCGACACCCGTCAGGCGGCGGTGGTGCAGGCAGAGGCGATCATCAATGCCAGCGTTCATGATTTTATGCACTGGTTCGAGACCCGCGAGCTGGTGCCCACCATTCGCGCCCTGCGGGATCACGCCGAGCGCATGCGCCGCCACGAGTTTGACCGTGCCGCGAAGCTGCTGGCGAATGGCGAAGAGCCGCAGAAAGTGCTCGAGCAACTTTCCCACGCGCTGACCAACAAGTTCCTGCACGCGCCGACCCACGCACTCAGTTCCGCGGAGGCCAGGGAGCGCGATTCCCTGGTTGCGGCGCTCGCCCGCCTCTACCAGGTTAATCCGCCGGAATGAAACCTTCCATTGCTTCCAAGCTGGCGCAACTGTCCGCCAGGTTGGAGGAACTCAGCGCGCTGCTCTCCGGCGAAGACGTCACCAAGAATCTCGACAATTATCGCAAGCTTACCCGCGAGCGTGCCGAGATCATGCCAGTGGTCGAGCTCTACGACGCTTACAAGGCGACCGAGCAGGACGTCACATCGGCATTGCAGCTGGCGAGCGACCCGGAAATGCGCGAACTGGCCGACACCGAAGTACGCGAAGGCAAACAGAGGCTCGCGGCTATCGAGGCCGAGCTGCAACAGCAACTGCTGCCCAGAGATCCAAACGACGAACGCAATATCTTCCTGGAAATCCGTGCCGGCACCGGTGGTGACGAGTCAGCGCTGTTTGCCGGCGATTTGCAGCGCATGTATACACGCTATGCGGAACGCCAGCGCTGGAAAGTGGACTTGATTTCGGAAAGCCCGGGAGAAAAGGGTGGCTACAAGGAGGTGATCGCCAAGATCATCGGCTACGGCGCCTACTCGAAACTCAAATTCGAGTCCGGGGGCCATCGCGTTCAGCGCGTGCCCGAGACCGAGACCCAGGGGCGCATCCACACCAGTGCCTGCACGGTGGCCGTGCTGCCGGAAGTCGATGCCGTCGAGGACGTCGTGCTCAATCCCGCGGAATTGCGCATCGATACCTTCCGCGCTTCCGGCGCTGGCGGCCAGCACGTCAACAAGACCGATTCCGCCGTGCGCGTGACCCACATCCCGACCGGCATCGTGGTCGAGTGCCAGGATGACCGCTCCCAACACAAGAACAAGGCTCAGGCGCTTGCCGTGCTGGCTGCACGCATCAAGGACAAGCAGTTGCGTGAGCAGCAGGCGAAACAGGCGGCCACCCGCAAGTCGCTGATTGGCAGTGGCGACCGCTCCGAACGCATCCGCACCTACAACTTCCCGCAGGGACGCGTCACCGATCACCGCATCAACCTCACGCTGTACAAGATCGATCAGATCATGGACGGCGCACTGGACGAGTTGATCGGCGCGCTGATGGCCGAGCATCAGGCCGAACAGCTTGCCGCCATGGCGGAGGACATGGTCGCGACCCAAACGTGATCGCGACGGTAGGTGCGCTTCTCGAAAAAGCGGTGCTGGACCTGGCCGCGGACCACGATGCGACCGAAGCGCGGCGCGTAGCGCAGGTGCTACTGGGTTTCGTGCTGGGCGCCTCGCGCGCCTGGGTGACCACTCACCCGGACGAAGCGGTCGATTCAGAATACGCGGCGAGATTTCGCTCTTTTGTGGCACTCCGGGTGCGTGGCCACCCGGTGGCCTACCTCGTCGGTACGAAGGAGTTCTACGGGCTGCAGTTGCGCATCACGTCCGATGTCTTGATCCCGCGCCCAGAAACCGAGGAACTGGTGGACGCTGCTCTGGAAAGACTGCCGCACGGTGAGGCGTGCGAGGTGCTGGATCTGGGCACGGGCAGCGGATGCATCGCCATCGCGATCGCGCGGCAACGGCCCGCGGCACAGGTCACCGCGGTGGACAGTTCGAGTCCCGCATTGGCATTGGCGCGCGAGAACGCGGCCGCGATTGGGGTCGAGGTCGTTTTCCGGCAAAGCGACTGGTTCTCCGCGTTGGACGGCCGCCGCTTCGAACTGATCGTGGCGAACCCGCCTTACGTTGCCACGGACGACGCGCACCTGCGACAAGGCGACCTGCGCTTCGAGCCGCGCACCGCGCTCGCTGCCGGTGCCAACGGCCTCGCGGAGCTTCGCCGTATCGTCGGTGACGCGCCGAAATATCTGCGCCCGGGCGGATGGCTGGTTCTCGAGCACGGCCACGATCAAGGCGAGGCTTGCAGAAACCTTTTGCAAAACGCGGGCTTTGGCGAACTGATATTTCGTGCCGATATAGCGGGATTGCCGCGAATTGCCGGCGGGCGCCTATTGACGCCCGATTCGCCGAGTCGTTAACATCGTTGCCGTCTAACGGGAGTATCTCCGCCGGGCACGATCCGGACCGGGCACTCCCTTTAATCTTCCAGGGGAATGGCCAATGGATGCACAGGGAAAGATCAAGCAGCAGGTCACCGGCAATCCGATCGTGCTGTACATGAAGGGCACGCCGGAGGCGCCGATGTGCGGTTTCAGCGCCGCCGCAGTGCAGATTCTCGAGGCCTGTGGCGTCGAGAATGTCGCCACCGTGGATGTTCTGGCCGATCAGGAAATCCGCCAGGGCATCAAGGACTTCTCCAAGTGGCCGACGATTCCGCAGCTTTACGTCCATGGCGAGTTCGTGGGCGGCGCGGACATCCTTCGCGAGATGTACCAATCCGGCGAGTTGCAGAAACTCCTCGGAAAATAAACAAACCCACCGCAAAGGGCTGGCCGTCGAGCCAGCCCTTTTTGTTTCAGGGGCAGGACGATCGCCACGACAATCGACAGGGCTGAATCTCAACAACAGATTCGCGCGGCAGTGCACGACCTGTGCTCGCGTTTTCCCGGCGAGTACTGGCGCAAGCTCGACGACGCGCGCGCCTATCCCGAGGAGTTCGTGTGCGCGCTGACCGACGCCGGATGGCTTTCGGCTCTGATTCCGGAGGAGTACGGCGGGGCCGGGCTCGGAATCACCGAGGCCTCGATCATTCTCGAAGAGGCGAACCGCTCGGGCGCCAACTCCGCTGCCTGCCATGCGCAGATGTACATCATGGGCACGCTGCTGCGCCATGGATCGGCAGTGCAAAAGCGCAGGTATCTGCCCGGCATTGCCGCCGGAAAACTGCGACTGCAGTCGTTTGCGGTGACGGAGCCGAGCACGGGGTCCGATACCACCAGGCTCAAGACCACGGCGGTTCGCAATGGCGAGCGCTACATTGTCAATGGGCAAAAGGTCTGGACCTCACGCGTGCAGCACTCCGACCTGATGTTGCTGCTGGCGCGCACCACGCCGCTGGAACTGGTGCAGAACAAGTCCGACGGACTGTCGGTATTCCTGGTCGACTTGCGTGCTTCAAACGGCAAGGGAATCACGTTGCGGCCCATCCGCAATATGCCGAACCACGAAACCAACGAAGTGTTCCTCGACAATCTCGAAGTGCCTGCCGAGAACCTGATCGGCGAAGAGGGCAAGGGCTTTCGCTACATCCTCGACGGCATGAACGCCGAGCGTATCCTGATTGCCGCCGAGTGCGTCGGCGACGGGCATTGGTTCATCGAGCGCGCCTCCCGCTATGCGAAGGATCGCGTGGTGTTTGGGCGGCCGATTGGCCAGAATCAGGGCGTACAATTTCCAATCGCGCGCGCCCATGTCAACCTCGAGGCCGCCGATCTCATGCGCTACAAGGCGGCCGCGCTGTTCGAGTCGGGCAAGCCCTGCGGCGCGGAAGCGAACATGGCCAAGATGCTCGCTGCGGACGCGTCCTGGGAGGCGGCCAACGTCTGTCTGCAGACCCACGGCGGTTTCGGTTTCGCCGCCGAGTACGACATCGAGCGCAAGTTCCGCGAGACGCGCTTGTACCAGGTCGCGCCGGTCTCCACCAACCTGATCCTCGCCTACATTGCCGAGCACGTGCTCGGCCTGCCGCGCTCATATTGAGGCTTGGCTGCTCTTCAGGCCCGATATCGCCAGCGGCCGGAAGCGTCCTATAATCGCAGCCTTACCCCCTCCCCTTCTGATGCAGTCTTGATGAACTATCGCGGCATTCATGACATGGGCGGTTTGCCGGCGGGAAGCGTCGATCAGACCGAGCATGATTACGCCCTTTGGGAAAAGCGCGTGGACGCATTGCTGGTTTTGCTCACCAACAAGGGTCTGATGACGGTGGATGAACTCCGCCGCAATATCGAGGGGCTGGGGCTCGACGCATACGACAAAATGAGTTACTACGAGCGCTGGATTTACTCGATCACCCAAACGTTGATCCAGCGCGGCATCGTCAGCGTCGACGAACTCGGCCGCAAAATGGCCGAAGCGCAGGCGCGCGCCGATGGCGGCCGTTGAGAGCATAACGCCGCTGTTTCGCACCGGCGAGCGCGTCGCGGTGCGGGCAAGCTATCCGATCGGCCATGTGCGCACCCCCTACTACATCCGCGGCAAACGGGGCGTGATTGAGCGGCTGTGCGGCGCGTTCGGCAATCCCGAGGAATTGGCGTACGCCCGGCCGGGCTTGCCGAAACTGCCGCTGTACCGCGTGCGTTTTTTCCAGCGCGAGATCTGGCCGGCCTACAAAGGCGGTCCCGGAGATAGCGTCGATGTCGAAATCTTCCAACATTGGCTGGAGCGGGCCTGACATGCCGCACGATCACGATCATCCGCACGATCATGCGCAGCCACAGCGGCACCCGCCGCGACCGGACCAGAACGACACCATCACTCAATGGCGGGCGATGGAAATCGCGGTACGCGAGTTGCTGATCGACAAGGGCATCCTCAGTGCCGAGGAACTGCGCCGGCAGGTGGAGGACATGGATCAGCGCACGCCGTTGCTGGGCGCAAGGGTGGTGGCCAGGGCGTGGACCGACCCGGAATACAAGAAGCTGCTGCTCCGCGACGGCAACGCTGCCTGCGAGGCGCTCGGGATGGAACGTGGACCGTACAAGCTGGTGGTGGTGGAGAATACCGAGCAGGTGCACAACGTCATCGTGTGCACGCTGTGCTCCTGCTATCCGCGCTGGCTGCTCGGGCTGCCGCCGGACTGGTACAAGAGCCGCAATTACCGGTCGCGGGTGATCAATGAACCGCGCGAAGTGCTCGAAGAATTCGGCACCACGATCCCCGCGGAAGTGACCGTGCGCGTCCACGATTCCACTGCGGACATGCGTTATCTGGTATTGCCCAAGCGCCCGGCTGGCACCGAGGGCTTATCGGAGGAGAAGCTCGCCACGTTGGTGAACCGCGACTGCATGATCGGCGTTGCGTTCGCGCGGAATCCCTGAAAACCCGTTCACCGCAAAGACGCAAAGGCACAAAGGAAACGCAAAGGAAAGCAAAACAACTTGAGGTTAAAAAGCAAAGAGGTGAATAGTCGCACTACTGCGATATGTCGATTGGGTGGGGCATTTAGGAACCCCCTGCTTTTTGCCACGCTTCGTTTGGTTTTCTCTGCGTTTCCTCTGCGCCTCGGCGGTTCGGGTTAGTTCATGCTCCCGCTGAAAGGCATAACAATCGTTTCGCTTGAGCAAGCCGTGGCGGCGCCGTTCACCACGCGGCAACTCGCCGATCTCGGCGCAAGGGTGATCAAGATCGAGCGCCCGCAAACAGGCGATTTCGCTCGCAGCTACGACAGCACCGTGCTCGGCCAGTCGTCGCATTTCGTATGGCTCAACCGCTCCAAGGAAAGCCTTACCCTGGATGTGAAGCACGCGCACGCTGCGCCGATCCTGGAGCGGCTGGTGAAGAAGGCCGATGTGTTCGTGCAAAATCTGGTGCCCGGCGCGGCGGCGCGGCTGGGGCTTTCCACCGCCGAACTGCTGGCAAAAAACCCGCGCATCGTCGCCTGCAATATTTCCGGCTATGGTCCGGACGGCCCGTACAGCCTGAAGAAGGCCTACGATCTGCTGATCCAGTGCGAATCGGGCGTGGTGTCCGTAACCGGCACACCCGAGACGCCGGCAAAGTCGGGCATCTCAATCGCCGATATCGCCGCGGGGATGTACGCTTACACCGGCATCCTTACCGGGCTTTTCCAGCGCGAGAGAACCGGCAGGGGCACCGCGTTCGACGTCTCCATGTTCGAGGCGCTGGGCGAATGGATGGGCTATCCGGCCTATTTCACTCGCTATGGCGGGACCGCGCCGCCGCGCACCGGCTCCGCGCACGCGACTATTCATCCCTACGGACCGTTTCCGGCGGCTGACGGCAAGACCGTGTTCTTCGGCATCCAGAACGAGCGCGAGTGGGTGAATTTCTGCGCGGTCGTACTGGGCAAGCCGCAGCTTGCGGCCGATTCGCGCTTCGACAGCAATAGCCATCGCGTCGCCAACCGGCAGGCGCTCACGGATATCATAGTCTCGGCATTCGCAAACTTGAGCGCGGGACAAGTGGTGGAGCGGTTGGACAACGCGCAGATTGCCAATGCGCGGCTGAACACCATGCAGGAATTTTGGGACCATCCGCAGCTGCAGTCTCGCGGCCGCTGGCGCGACGTGGATTCGCCGTTGGGCACGATCAAGGCACTGGTCCCGCCGGTGACCATGCAAGGGGTGGAACCGCGCATGGACCCGATTCCAGCTGTCGGCCAGCACACGCACGCGATCCTGCAGGAACTGGGATTCGACCACGGCTTCATCGCGAAGCTGGAAGGCGAAAAAGCAATTTAGCCACAGAGGTCACAGAGACCACAGAGAAACCCAAGAACTGAAATGTGCATGGATACAAAGGATGTAACACAATGATCCCTTCTTGCCCACGCTCCCGACGCCTCGGCGGATCAAGTTGTTTCTCTTTCCTCTGTGATCTCTGTGACCTCTGTGGCTAAATAAGATCTTGGGGCCAAGACATGGTTGAGAAAGCAGGGTGGAAGGGAAGGTTCTACGAAGACTTCGAGATCGGCGACGTCTATCGTCATCCTCTCGGCCGCACCGTGACGCAGACCGACAACATCTGGTTCACGCTGCTTACCCAGAACACGGCGCCAATTCATTTTGACGCACATTACGCGGCGCAAACGGAGTTCAAGAAGCCACTGGTGGATTCGACGTTCACCGTTGCCTTGGTCACGGGACAGAGCGTGACCGACGTATCACAGAATGTCTTCGCCAACCTCGGCTGGGATGAGGTGCGCCTGCCGAACCCGGTATTCGAAGGCGATACTATCTACTCGCGGTCCGAGGTGCAGGAAAAACGCGAATCCAAGTCGCGTCCCAACGTCGGCATCGTGACTGTGAAAACAACCGGCTTCAATCAGGACGGTGCGATCGTCATCACCTTCAAACGCACGGTGATGGTTTACAAGCGCGGTAAGGCGCCGGTCATCCCGCGGCCGACGTTGAAGTGACCGTAAGAGCACGCGACCGATGAAATCGCCCCACCTCGATGCCTTCAAGAGACTGGCATTGCGCCAACCGCGACAGTTCCGCCTGCCTGCCACGGGCGAGGTGATCATCAATGCGGAGCGCCGCTACTTCATCGGCGAGCCGCTAGGCAAGGGCGGATTCGGCATGGTGTACGAATGCACCGACGATTGGGGAAATGCGCTGGTCGCCAAGATCCTGCTGCCGCATGACAAATCTTACCGGGAAGTGCGCATAATCTGGCAGGATGAGTTGCGCAAGCTGCTGGTGATGCGCCATCCGAATATCACCTTCGTATACGACGCCTTCGAGTACCAGGACACCTTCTACATCATCATCGAACGTTGCAGCTTCCCGCTTACCAACCTGATTGCCCGCCGGGGCCTGGACGCGGATCGCTGGCTTCCCTATGTCGCGAGCGACGTACTCCAGGCGCTCGACTACATTCATGCCGCGGGCTACGTCCACAAGGATTTGCATCCGGGAAACGTTTTCGTCACCGAGACGCGGCGCAAGCGCAGGCTGCTGGGGGAGCCGGTGTGGTCATTCAAGGTGGGTGATCTCGGCCTGACCCGGCTGGAATCCGATATCCGGGTATTCCAGACGCTGCTGGCGGACTGGATGCGCCCGCCGGAGGCGTTCAGTCCGGAAGAATTCGGCGCGGTCGGGCGGCACGTCGACATCTATCAGACCGGGTTGCTCCTGCTGGCGCTGTTGTTGAAGGAAATTCCTTACTTCACCCGCGAGGAGATTCTCGGCGGCATCCCGCAGGCACTGGCTGCCCAGCATGGTTCGAAGTATGGTCCGGTGATCGCGAAAGCATTGCGCCGTCATGTCGAATGGCGCACGCAGACCGCGCTCGAATTCTGGCACGAGTTGTCGCAGGTGGCCAGCGAGGGTTGAGATTGACTGGCCGGTCACGCTTTGCGCTGCGATTCGCCGTCCTGCCGGCCCTGGTACTGCTGGCGGCGTTCTCTACGGTGGTTCGTTCGGCGCCGACCGGGGTGCCGGAGCAGGAACATGCACTGAGCGGCGAATCGCTCACCGCCGCACTCAAGCGGGGCGGCTACGTGATCTATTTTCGCCATGCCGATACCGGACCGGCCTACCTCGAGCAAGGGGTGGACCTGAAGCGCTGCGAGACCCAGCGCAATCTCAACGACAACGGCCGCGAAGAGGCAAAGCTGATCGGCGCGCAGTTCAGGAAGCTGAAAATCCCGGTCGGCGAAGTGCTGGCGAGCGAGTTTTGCCGTTGCCGCGAAACCGCGGACCTCGCATTCGGACGCCACACACTCGAGCCGATGCTAACCGGCGTCAGCCGTTCGGCCGAGGCGGCGCCGCGCCGGGAACGGGCGATCGCCGCCCTGAAGAAGGTGCTTGCCGCAACGCCTGCGCCCGGCACGAATACCGTGCTTGTCTCTCACGGCTTCAATCTGTGGGACGCAGAAGGGTTTCATCTGGGCACCCAGGGAGAGGCCGCGATCTACATCCCCGACGGCAAAGGCGGCTACGCGCTGGTGGCGCGGCTGTTGCCGCGCGAGTGGGTAGACCTTCAGTAGTCTCTAACTTCAGGGCCCGAACATCCTCAGGCGTTTCGGCTTGATCGCCGCGGCAACGATCGCGGCGATCAGGAATATCGCAAACCAGATCAACGCCCACTCCGCAATCGAAAGTCCGAGGAATCGCCACAACACCTTGGTGCAGTCGCCCGTGCCGCGGAAGATCATCGGCAGCGCGTCGGACAGTGGCAAGGACTCCATCATGTAGCCGAGGTCGGCTCCGCAGTCGAACACCTTCGGCGGGTTGTGTTCGAGCCAGACGTGGCGCGTGGCTACACCGCCGCCGAGACCGGCGAAAATCACCAGCAGCGCGCTGTAAATCCACCTGCCAGCTGTTCCCGGGTTGTGCAGTGCTGCGGCCAGCGCAGTCACACCGATAGCGATGAAGGCGTAGCGCTGCAGGATGCACATCGGGCAAGGCTCGAGCCCCTGTGCATGCTGTAAATACAGCCCGAAACCGAATAGTGCACTGCAGGCCAGGAACATCCCCGTGTAAACGCGACGCGAATTCATCATCAGATCCTTGCCAATGCCTGATCGAGGTCCGCGATCAGATCGTTGATGTCCTCGATGCCCACCGACAGGCGCACCAGATTGTCGGTGATGCCAAGCCGGACGCGGTGCTCCACCGGCAGCGAACCGTGACTCATGGTGACCGGATGCCCGACCAGGCTTTCGACTCCACCCAGGCTTTCGGCGAGCGTGAAAATCTTGCAGGTTTCCAGCGCCCGGCGCACGCCATCCATGTCGGCCTTGAGATAGACAGCAATCATGGCACCGAATCCGTCCATCTGTTTCGCCGCTAACAGGTGTTGAGGGTGGTTGGGCAGTCCGGGGTAGATTACCCGCTCGATTTTCGGATGCGACTTCAGCCACGCGGCCAAATGCATGGCGTTGCCGCAATGTTGCTTCATGCGCAGCGGCAGCGTCTTGACCCCGCGCAGCGCGAGAAAACTGGAGAACGGGTCGAGGATCGAGCCGATGGCGTTTTGCATGAACTCCAGTTTCTCGACGAGGTCCTTGCGTTGTCTGACCACCACGATGCCCCCGACCATGTCCGAGTGTCCATTGATGTACTTGGTCACCGAATGAACCGCGAGGTCGATGCCGAGATCGAGCGGCCGCTGCACGAAAGGCGAAGCGAAGGTGTTGTCCGCGACGGTGAGAACCCCGCGCTCCCCGCCGATCTTTGCGATGAGCGCAAGGTCGCTGACCTTGAGCATCGGATTGGAAGGCGTCTCGACCCAGATCATTTTCGAGTCCGGCTGCAACGCTTTTTCCAGAGAGCCGGCCACATTTGGATCCGAATAACTCACCTTGAGTCCCATCGAGCGCTTGCGCACGCGCTCGAACAGGCGCCAGCTGCCGCCGTACATGTCATCGACCGCGACCATGTGGCTGCCTGCGTCCAGCAATTCCAGCACCGTGGCGCTGGCGGCAAGTCCGGAAGCGAATGCAAACGCCTGAATGCCGCCCTCCAGGTCCGCGATGCAGCGCTCGAAGGCGTGGCGCGTGGGATTCTGGGTGCGCGCGTACTCATAACCGGTGTGCACACCCGGGGAACTTTGCTTGAAGGTGGAGGTGGCAAAAATCGGCGTCATCACCGCGCCGGTGGTCGGTTCGGGCGACTGGCCGGCATGGATGGCGCGGGTGGCGAAGCCCTGCTCGTCCTGGTTTTTCTTCATTCTCGAATCTTACCTTTTGTTTCGGCCTTGAGCCTGCTCACTCTTATAAAGCGCTCACCGCAGTGGACGCAGAGGACGCGGAGGGAAGGCAAAAACGACGAAAACATGTGGAGGTTAATAGCGGGTGTGGTATCGATTTCACCACCGAATCCGGGTTTTAACACGCGCATATTTTCTTGCTCTTGTCCTTCCCCCGCGTCCTCTGCGTCCACTGCGGTGAGCGCTTGGCGTTAGTTGACTCAGGGAGCGCGATTGCGCAGATGGTTCAGAACGTCCATGCGGGTGATCAGCCCGTAGAACTTGCCCTTGTCAACGACGATGGCGACGTGGCCCTTGTTGAACGCCTCCGTCAATTGCTTCAGCGGCGTCTTGAGCCCCACGGTCTCGATGCGCTGGGTCATCGCCGAGCGCACCGGGTCGCGAAAGCGTCCTGGGCTTTCCTGCGCTGCGGTGAGCAGATCCCACTCGTCGACGATGCCCACCACTCTGCCCTCGTCGAGCACAGGCAGCTGAGAAATGTCGTAGAGCTTCATGCGCGCATATGCGGTCATCAGCTTGTCATCGGGACCGACGGTCACCGTGGCGTGTTCGTCGTGGCGGCGCGTGATCAGGTCGCGCAGGTCGCCGTAGCGCTCGCGCTTGAGGAAGCCCTGGTCCATCAGCCAGTAATCGTTGAACACCTTTGACAGGTACTTGTTGCCGCTGTCGCAGACGAAAGTCGTGACACGCCGGGGCTGAGTCTGTTCGCGGCAGTAGCGCAGCGCCGCCGCGATGAGCGTGCCCGATGAGGAACCGGCGAGGATACCTTCTTTTTTCAGCAGGTCGCGTACGGTCGTGCACGCTTCTTCGTCGCTGATCGAGTAGGCCTTCCTGACGCGGGAGAAATCGGCGATCGGCGGGATAAAATCTTCGCCGATACCCTCGACAATCCAGTTGCCCGCTGCACCGACCTTGCCGGTGCGGACGTATTCGGCGAGCACCGAGCCCACCGGGTCGGCCAGAATCATCTCTGTTGCGGGTGAGATCTTGGCGAAATAGCGCGAAAGGCCGGTCATGGTGCCGGCCGAGCCCACTCCGCACACCACGGCGTCCACCTTGTGATCCATCTGTTCCCAGATTTCCGGACCGGTGGTGGTTTCGTGCGCGTGCGGATTCGCGGGATTACCGAACTGGTTGACGTAAAACGAAGCGGGCGATTCCCGGGCCAGTCGCTCGGCCATGTCCTGGTAATACTCGGGGTGGCCCTTGCCTACATCGGAGCGGGTGAGCATGACCTCCACGCCCATCGCCTTGAGATGAAAAATCTTCTCTCGGCTCATCTTGTCCGGCACCACCAGGATCAGGCGATATCCCTTCAACGTTGCGACAAGCGCCAGCCCCAGCCCCGTATTACCGGCGGTGGCCTCGATGATGGTGCCGCCCGGCTTGAGTTTTCCTTCCTTTTCCGCGGCGCTGATCATCGACAGGCCGATGCGGTCTTTGATCGAACCCCCGGGATTCTGGCTTTCCATCTTCAGGAACAGACGGCATCGGCCAGCATCCATGCGGGTCACCTCGACCAGCGGCGTGTTTCCGATCAGGTCGAGTACTTGTTGCGCGGGCATTGATGGATCTTCCGGGGCGGGATGATTCGTTGGCAGCAGGCGTCGGGCATCTGGCGAAATGAGAAGTAGCGGATGAAACGACATGAAGTGACGGGCGGAAGTCTAACCCGGAGTGGGGATCGGGTGAATCGCTGCGACGGGTCGGTTTTTGCCTCTCGGTAGGGTTTGGGCACTGGCTCTCCACGAAAGGATCGCGTCACCCCGGTCGACATTTTCAGGAATATGCTATTGGAAACTTGTCTGTACCGTCGTAAACATGTTTCCAGTATTGGAAACGTTCAGTATGAAGCCTGATTCCCAGTTGGGCGTCGCGATGGAGGTGCGTGTGGAACCGATTCATGCGAACCCACCGCACGTGGGTTGGGGTATGCCGTGATCCGACGACTCCTTCTATTTGCTCTAACGCTTGGTTTGATTGCTCCGGCAGGTGGTGCTCGAGCGCGGTAGCTTTCTATATGTATGCCGTGGTCCATAGTTGACAGATTCAAGATTGCTGACAACGAAGCGATTGTCAGCTACATCATGCGACATCCCGTCCTCTCGGCCCATGACGAGGTGGCCGATGCGCTGAGGGAGTCCGCCCGCGGGTTGCCAGATGTCGAGTCGTACTGTCCGAATGTGCACGCCTACGCTTATTTTGTTCTCCACACCCGCAGTAACCGGATCTTCGGCATTGCCTTTGGCCAGCGCTCGCTCGCTTATCGGCTTCCGCAGGAGAGAATCGCGGAAGCGCTGGCCGAGGGTGGGAGCGTATGTTCCGAGATCGGCGAGGATTGGGTCGTGTTGGATCCCTGGAGGGCGAACGGGACGGCAGCGCCGAAGTGGTGCAAGCTGGCGCATGACCATGCCGTTGCGCCAGCGGCTTCCAATCGAAAGAAAAACAGGGTCAGGCCTTGAAATGCAAGAAACTGATTTTCAAGGCCCGATCCTGTCCCGTTATCCCTTACTCGCCGGGCCGGATGCTGTCCAGCCGCTTCGCACGCAGACTTGCACCGCCTTTGGGAGCGGCGGTGTGACAAATCCGCGCTAGTGCCCCGCCAGATCATTCCACTGCGGCAGCAGCACGATGCTGTTGGGGTTGTAGCCGGCGTCTCTCAGCGTATCCATGCTGCCGACCACTCTCTCGTTCTTAAGGTCGATCACGGTAACTGATCCGTCGCTCAGACCGGGAAGATTCAACAACGTGTTCTGCACGAAGGCATAACCGAAGTCCTTGGTGAAGGCCACGTGGTGTGCCCCTTCGGCTGCGGCCAGCGACCTGGTGAGCACCGGTCTGAGCGGGTCCTTGCTGATGTCGAAGATATGCAGGTGGCCAGGCTTTGCCGTCGTTACGTAAAGTCGGTCTGCGCTCCCATTGAAGTAGATCTCCAGCGGCACGCCGGTGTCCAGCTTCAGGAAGTCGACGACTTCCTCGATCCTGAAGTCGTTGGTCTGCGAGTCCCACACCGCCGCTGCAAGCGAGCCCCCGAACATATTGGTGACGTACGCCACCGGCGGATTTGCTCCCGGCACAAACAGGACCTCCACCGGAGCCACACCCGACGGCGATGCCTTACCCGTCACCTTGTGGCTGCCCAGGACCTCTCCGGTGCTAGCCCTGATCACGGCGATCCTTTCGCCGGGATCGCCCAGATCGGAGGGGCGCACCGTGCTCGTCACCAGGACGCGATCAATACCCTCGTGCAGCGCGATGCCGTGCGGCCAGATACCGGGAAGCGCAATGACGCGCTTGGTTTGATCGGTGAGCGCATCGCCCATCACCACGTTCTGCGAGCCCATGCACGACAGAAACCAGGTTTTGTTGTCTTCGGTAAAAATGATGTCCTCGCCCACGATGCAATCCGGCACGTCGACCTTTTTCGCCGCGTAGGGCTTGCGCGTCATGTCGATCACGCGCAACTCCGCTTTGCCCAGCGCGGTGAGGTACGCCTTCGACGAATCCCTGTTGTAGAAAATATGGTGCGCCACCAGGTCACGCGGCAGCGGTATGTTCTGTACGGTCTTGCCGAAGTTCTTCGAAGCCGGATCCACATCGATGATCGCAATGCCCTCTAGCCGGCCTTGCGGCGCCACCGGGTTTTTCAGGACTTTGAGCGAGTCCGGCGATTTTGTTTCGTAATTCATCATTGCCAGAATCTCGGCGTTTGCGCACAGTGGCAGCATGGCGAGGGCAACGATGACAGGGGTCCAATTGGGATATTTCAAAGTCATGGCAAAAATTCCTCCGGTTTATTGTGCTGATGTCTGCGCCGGACTCGCGCCAGACCAGCTCGGAAGCCGCTCCAAGAGAATGGCGCCTCTGATGCTCGCACGGCGGGGGCGCGCCACGCCGAACGGGTCCACCTCGCCAAGTCGTTTCCCACATGGCGGGCTGGAAACCGTAGAACGCCGGGCGCTCTGACGGTAGAGTCAGCGCGCGAGATCGACCTGCACGCTCCAATCTATACCCATCAGGCGAAAGCGCAAGCTCTGCGGGAGGCCGGCCGCGTTAGGCGCGCGGCAGGACCCTAGGGTGGTAGCTGTTCCTGACTGCGGCAAGGAGGCGATACCATGGCACACAGCCTTTGCACGAGCACCCACCAGCCCAGGCAAACCGGGGCCACGAGCGACGCGCGGTCGCTGCAGCACCGAGCATGGCGCTGCCTGGGTTTTTGCGTCGCAGTAATTGCAGCGCAGTATGTTCTCTCGCACGCGTTCCAACTTGCCACCGCGTCGGCGCAAGAAACCCGACAAGCCGCACTGCATAGCTATGAGCTGCGGATCGAGAAAGGCAAGCTCGCCTCCAGCGCGAAGTCATTGCGCGCCGTCGAAGGGGAGCAGCTCGCGCTGCGCTGGGTCAGCGACGAGCCGGCCACCGTTCATCTGCATGGGTACGACGTGGAGCTGAAACTGGTCCCCGGCGTGCCCGGGACCATGACCTTGCAGGCCTACGCCACGGGCCGCTTCCCGATCACGCTACATGGCGGCGGGCACGCCGGTCAGCCGGGCACTCGCAAGGAACGAACCCTTCTGTATCTGGAAGTGCACCCGCGTTAGCCCGCATGCGTTGCGCCACAAACCCACCTGCGTATCGGACCTTGCTCAAAGGCGCGCTGGTGGCCGGAGTGGCGGGATATGTCGCCACGGCGCAGGCTCACGGCTTCGGTCAGCGCTACGACCTGCCTGTTCCCCTTTGGTTGTACCTGTGGGGCGCTGCGGCCGCGGTCGCAATGTCCTTTCTCGTCATGGCATTGTTTGCGCGCGGCGTGCGCGTGCAGACCTATCCACGGGTCAACCTGTTGCAGTGGGGCATCGGACGAGCCATTGCCCATCCCGTCATGCTCGTCATCTACCGGGCCCTCGCCTTGGGCGTGTTCATTTTGGTCATCACCGCCGGCCTTATCGGGGTGCAGAACCCGTTCAAGAATATTGCGCCGATCATGATCTGGGCGATCTGGTGGGTGGGCGTTGCCTACCTCTCGTCTTTGCTGGGCAACTTCTGGATGCTGATCAATCCCGCGAATACCATCTTTGCGTGGATCGATCGAATCTGTACACGCGCACAATCGGATGCGTTGCGCACCCCGCCGCTGCGCTGGCCCGCTTGGCTGAGCAGCTGGCCGGCGGTTGCGCTGTTTTTGCTTTTTGCCTGGAGCGAGCTGGTGTGGGAGCAGTCCGACTCGCCGAAGCATCTGGTGGCCGTGGTGCTGGTCTACTGCGCTATCACCTGGATCGGCATGTACGCCTTTGGGCGCGACACCTGGCTGCGGCACGGTGAGGTGTTCACGGCGGTGTTCAGCCTGTTGTCGCGCTTTGCTCCGACCGAGGTGCGCGTCGTTGACCCCAAAGTCTGCGCGACCTGCGGCAATGCCGATTGCCAGGGGGAGTGCGTCGACTGCTACGCATGCTTGCGTCGGGCGGAGGCGAGCGGTCGCGAATGGAACCTGCGCCCCTACGCAGCGGGGCTACTGACGCATCGGCCGGTCCACTTACCCGTGATGACCTTGGTCATCACGCTGCTCGCCACGGTGACTTTCGACGGCCTGATCGAGACGCCGCTGTGGGCGGGGTTGGTCGAAGGGCTCCAATTCCCGGCTGCGGACGCTCCCGCGCCGCCCGGTGCTGGAGCCAGCCGGACGATGGTGTACACGCTGGGGCTGAGCGGCACAGTGGCGTTATTTTTCTGTGCGTATCTGCTGTTCTGCTGGCTAATCGCGTGCATCACCCGAGCGCCCGCCACGAGCGTCGCCGGCGCCACGCAGGGCTATTCGGCGACGACGATTGCGCGCTACTTTGTGCTGACGCTGGTGCCGATCGCGATTGCCTACCATTTGGCGCACTACCTGTCATTCCTGGTTATGACCTGGCAGTACTTGATTCCCATGGTTTCCGATCCGTTCGGCTTCGGCTGGAATCTGTTCGGGACGGCACATCACTTCGTGCGCATCGGCATCGTCGACGCGCGCGCGGTTTGGTACACGTCTGTTGCGGCAATCGTAGCAGGTCACATCGCCGCGGTCGTTCTCTCCCACATCATGGCTTCGCGAGTGTTTGACGATCCGCGCATGGCGACCCGAAGCCAGTATCCGATGCTCATTCTGATGCTGGGCTACACCATGCTCAGCCTCTGGATCATCGCCCAGCCCATCACCACGAGCGGGGGCGCATGAACGCTTCGTTGCGTTCGTGCACCGGCGGGTTACCCACGCGCAAGGTCTCCCATCGCGCCCTGAGCGCTGCACTTCGAACGTGAATCGAGCGAATGTTCCGTACCGATCAGAACCGGAGTCGGACGCCCCCAAATCACTGATCGGGCTAGGCAAGTCCGAGAAATAGCCCAATGCAGGCGCTTAGGGGCCCCTGTTCCCAAGTTGAACTCGCCGTTTAAAGGCGAAACGGTGCCGCGAGCCAATCGCGATTTCATTCTCCGGTGTGGTCTGGTACCACGCCGATTGTTGTGCCTGTGGTAGTGAACGGTTGAGCTGCAAGCGGCGTCCCTTCCTGATTTCAGGTCAAACTGCCGCGACCGAAACTTCGCCACGGTCGATGGTGTAAACCATGTCGAGGATTTTCTCCGAGTGCGCGAGATCGGACTCGGTGAGGATGACCGAGAGTCCCTCGCTTTTCAGTCCGGAAATCACTTCCGCCAGCCGGTGCGCCAGCACCGGTGCCACGCCCTCGAACGGCTCGTCGAGTAGCAGCAGCCTGGTGCCGCACATCAATGCGCGCGCCAGCGCCACCAGTTTCTGCTGGCCGCCGGAGAGCTGCAGCGCCTTGCGGCCGGCGAAGGCTTCGACTTCCGGGATCATCTTGTAAACCCGCGCCAGTCGCGCCTGCGGTTCCGCAGCGCCTGCCGCCCATGCCGGAATCAGTACGTTTTCCTCGACGGTCAGCTGGGGAACGAGGCGCCGGTCCTCGGGCATGTAACCGATGCCCCCGCGTGCGCGCTGGTAGGCCGTCATCCTGTCGAGAGGTACATCGTCGAAACGGATCATGCCCTGGCGCGTCGGAAGAATACCTATCACCGAGCGCATCAGCGTGGTCTTGCCGGCGCCGTTGCGGCCGATCAGGCCGGCGAACTTTCCGGTTGGCACGTCCATGCTGACTCCACGCAGGATGCTGACCGACTGGATGGAGACGTCGAGCCTTTCAATGCGCAGCATGCTTGACCCCGCCGCTAGCGCGCTCATCGCCGGTCACGTACTTGCGCACCTCGCTGTCGTTGAGCACAACAGCGGGTTCGCCGTCGGCGATGATCCGGCCATCGTAAAACGCCAGCACCCGATGGGTGTAGCGGTTGACGATATCCATGTCGTGCTCGACGAACAATACGGTGACCTGCTGTGCCCGCACCGCCTCCATGACCATGTCCATCAAGCCGAACTTCTCTTCCGCAGAGACCCCTGAGGTGGGTTCGTCGAGCAGCAGGATCTTCGGTTTCAGTGCCATGGCCATGGCGATATCGAGCAGCTTGCGCACGCCCTCGGGCAGCACGCCGGCCGGCTTGTCGCGATAAGCGGTGAGATTGAAGCGCTCAAGGATCGAGTCCACCGTCTCGCCGGAGGTGCCGGCATGGCGGCTCGTCTGCGCCCATGCGCTGCCGCCGGAGGCCACGATGCCGACTCCGACCAGCAAGTTCTCATGCACCGACAGCGTGTTGAACAACTGCGGGACCTGAAACGAACGGCAGATGCCCAGCCGCGTGATCTGCCGTGGCGCCAGCGGCGTGATGTCGCGTTCGCCGAAGACGATGCTGCCGGAGCTGGGTTTCAGATAACCGGTGACCAAGTTGATGAACGTGGTCTTGCCGGCGCCGTTGCTGCCGATCAAACCGACCACGCTGTCCCGTTCAACGGCGACGTTGATGTCAGCTGCCGCGGTGACCGCGCCGAAATTCTTGTTCAGCCCCTTGGTTTGCAGAACGAACGTCATGTCAGACCGCTTTTCGCATTCTGGTGAACAGCGACCACAACCCTCCGGGCAGGAACATGATTACCAGCAGCATGGTGGTTCCAAGCGCCATCTGCCAGGTGTTGGGCGAGTACTCGTAGGCGAAACTGCGAATGGTCTCGAAGATGAACGCGCCGAGAAAAGGTGCCAGCACGTTGCCGGTGCCGGCCAGAATGGCCACGAAAACGAACTCCCCGGACGTGGTCCAATAAGACATCTCGGGATCGATGTGGCCCACACTCACCGCAGCGAGCGCGCCGCCCAGGCCGGCCAGCACCGCCGATATCACGTAGTTGAGGTGAATCGTATTGCGAACCGAGGCGCCCATGTACTCCACGCGCAATTCATTGTCGCGAATCGCCCCGGCCAGCCGGCCCATGTGCGATGCTAGGTACTTGTGCATGCAAACAGCGGCGCCGAAGGCCACAAGCACGGTGACGGCAAAGATAATGTAGCGCTCCAACTCCGTGCCTGCGATCCGTATCCCCAACAGCGTCTTCGCTGCCACATTGAAGCCGTCGGAACTGCCCAGCGCGGAGGTCTTCACCAGCAGGCCGTAGAGGATCATGGAGAATGCGAGCGAGAGCATGGCGAAGAAAATGTCGCGGTACTTGCGCAACAGCAAGCCGAGCAGGGCCGATGTTGCTGCGGTGACCGCAACTGCTGCCAGCAACATGATTGCGATATCCGAGACGCCGAACAGAACATCGAGCGTGCCGCCGGCGTAGGCGCCCAGGCAGTAGTACAAGCCGTGGCCGAAAGACACCGCACCGGTGCGCATCAGCAGCATCATTCCGAGCACTACCAGGCCGTAGCACAACGACACCGTGATCAGGAACATCGCCCAGCGCGGCAACATCGGGCCCGCGAGCAGCAGGACGATGAGAGCTCCGATGAGGAGTCCGACGGTCAGGTCGCGCCTCATATCCTGCGTGCCTCCGGCGCGGGGGTCATATTTTGCGTGCCTCTTGCGCGCTGAACAGGCCTTTTGGACGCATGATGAGCACGACCGCCATGACAAAATATATGGCGAACAAGTCCAGTTCCGGCCGGTAGTGAACCGCTGCCGAACGCACCAGGCCGACCAGCACCGCGGCCAGCGCCGCGCCGGGCAGGCTGCCGAGGCCGCCGATGACCACGACCGCGAAGGCGAGCACGATGGTCTCCGCGCCGATGCCGGGTTGAACGGAAATCATGGGTGCAGTGAGGGCGCCGCCGACGGCCCCGAGCATGGCGCCGGCGGTGAAAGTGACAAAATAAACCAGGCTCACGTTGATGCCCATCGCCGCGGCCATCTCGCGGTCGTGAATGACTGCGACCAGCATCTTGCCGCGCCGGGTCTTGGTCAGCACCAAGGCCAGGGTAACGCCGATCAGGACGGCCACCCCGAACAGCACCAGGTTATAGACCGGGTAGGTCAGCTTGCCCACGTCGAAACTGCCGAGCAGGCTGTACGGTTGGTATAGTAAATAGGGATCGACGCCCCAGGTGAGCTTGATGAAGTCCTCCAGGATCAGGAACACCGCGTAGGTGACCAGCACCAGGACGATTTCATCTTTGCCGTACATGAAACGCAGCAGACCTCGTTCGATCACCGGCCCGGCTATCAGCCCCACCAGGATCGCAGCGACCAGCATCGCGGCGTAACTTCCCATCGGCGCATGACCCTGGTTGATCCAGTAGCCAGCGAGAGACGCGGCGCTGTAGGCGCCGAGCGCGTACAGGCTGCCGTGGGCGATGTTGAGGATTTTCATCACGCCGTAAATCAGCGTGAGCCCAACGGCGATGATGAACAGCCACGACGAGTAGATCAGCCCGTCGACGAGGACCGCGAGCAACTGGTTCATGTCGGCGTGCGCGGCGTTACCACTTGCCGGGTTTCATACCGGACTTGATCCAGTCCAGGCTCTTCACGCCCTCGGGAGGTTGTACCCGCTCCAACGCATAGTACTTGACGTTGCCGACCGTGACCTGGCCGTTGACCGTGCGCGTGGTGCCGTAGGCCGTTCCGGTCACCGCCTGGTGGCCCTTGCCGAGTTTCATCATCACCTTGCCGGCGGGCGAATCGAAATTGAGGTATTCGAATGCCTTGATCACCTCGTCGGTGGTGGGTGCGCCGCTGCCGGTGCCGCGCGCCTTCTCGTAAGCTGTCTTCAATCCTAGAAATGCCATTACTACGCTATAGGCCGGATAGTTCGGATAGTTTTCGGCACGCTCCTTGTAGATTTGCCGCAGCCAGTCGTTGAGCACGCTCTTTTGCGCGTAGACGCCATTCGGGCCGCGCGCGCCGACGATGGTGCCGTCGGGCATGTTGCCGGCCAGACGGTGCAGGTAAGGTTCGCCTGCCACCAGCACCAACTGGGTGCGATTGAACAATCCGCGTGGCGTGGCTTGCAGCATGAAGGCCTCGAGGTCGCCGCCCCAGAGACTGGAGTGGATTACGTCGGATTCGGTTTGCAGCAGAGCGGAAATTTCAGGACCGTACTGCCCGGCGCCGAACTTGGGCATCTGCGAAGTTGTGATCGTGGACTCCGGCTTGAGTGTCGCCATCACCGCGGTAAAGTCCGCCCACGAATCCTGGCCCCAGGCATAGTTCTGGTTGATTCCGGCGTAGCTCTTCACCGCCGGCCGATTCTCCAACAGGTACAGCGCTCCCGCCACCGCGTCCATAGTGGCGTGTGAGCGGGTGCGAAATACGTACTTGTAGCTCGCCTCCTCGAACACGCGCGGCGTGCCGCAGTCAAAAAGGACGGTGAGCGTCTTCAATTCTTCGGCCACCGGGGCCACCGCGAGACAGTCGCCGCTGGAGATATAGCCGATGACGAAGTCGACGTTCTGGCGCTCGACCAGGTTGCGCAACTCCGTCACCTGCTTGGTGGCGCCACCGGCCTCGTCCACGATCGTCAGTTCCAGCGGTGTTCCGCCGAAACCCCTGGTGTTATAGGGCGCGGGCGCCTTGCCGGCATTCAACGAATCGACAATCGCCTCGGCGGCGATTTTGGCCGGCACGCCGAAAGGTCCGGCAGCCGGGCCGGAAAGGAAAGTGACCAGGCCGATGCGGATCGGCTTGTCCTGTGCGTGTCCGCTTATGCAAACAATTGTCAACGCCGCGCCCGCAAGCATGGCGGCGCTCGTTTTCAGGGACCGCAAGAATTTTCCGTCCATGATGTCTCCTCCCTCTTTATTTTCTTGCAACAAAAAATAATCCAGCGGGCGGCGAACCGCGCTGGACACCGTGAATCCAGCTTGACCGGCCGTAGGCAAACTTGTGCGCTTGCTCCCGCCGGTCCTGTCAATCAACCGCGAATTTCGCCGAGTAACCCGTCGATGGCGGCCTGTGCCGGGGCAAGATAAGAGCCGCCGAACAAGTTCAGGTGATTGAGCAAATGGTACAGGTTGTAGAGTTGCTTGCGTACCCGATAGCCCGGGTCGAGCGGCCAGGCGTCGTCGTAGTTGCGATAAAACGCCTGGGGGAAACCGCCGAACAGCTCGGTCATGGCCAGGTCGGCTTCGCGGTCGCCATAGTACACCGCAGGATCGAAGATCGCCGGTTCCGCATTCGCAAGCGCTGTGGCGTTGCCGCCCCACAGATCGCCATGCAGCAGCGACGCTTGCGGCCGGTAGCCGGCAAAGAATACATCGAGTTCGGTGAGCAGCCGCTCACCCGCGGATTGCAGCCGGCCCTGGTGACCGTTGCGTTGGGCAAGCCGCAATTGAAATCCGATCCGGCGCTGGCGCAGAAACACGATCCAGTCGCTGCACCATCCATTCTGCTGCGGCGTGGAGCCGATGGTGTTGTCCCGGTTCCAGCCAAAATTTGCGCTGGTGCGCCGGTGCATCAGCGCCAGCTGCGCGCCGAGCCTGGCCAGACCGTCGCTGCCATTGCCGAATTCGAGGTATTCCAGCACGATCCAGGAAAAGAGCGTATCCGACCCGCAGCAGATGGGTGCCGGCACGCGTACCGCCTTAGTTGCTCCGAGTTCCCTGAGCCCCGCCAGCTCGGCCTCGAACATGTCCAGCCGCTGGGCTGAATTGAGCTTGACGAAAAAATATTGTCCGCCGCCCTCGAGCCGGAATGCCCGGTTGATCGAGCCCCCGCCGGTGGGCTCGACGCGGGTGATAGAAAAGGGTGAGCCGGTCGCGCGGGAGATATCGTCCGCGATGACCTGCCAGGTTGCGGCGTGAGGCGCCGGCACCATGGCTGCCTGCGCGGGATTTGCTAGCGTGGTGCGGCCAGCCAGGCGCGGGCACGGACAATCGCCGCGCGCACCTGGGTCGGCGCGGTACCGCCGACATGATCACGCGATGCGACCGAGCCCTCGAGCGTAAGCTTGCCGAGCGCCTCGGCGTCGATCAGCTTGGAGAACTGCCGCAACTGCTCGACGCCTAGTTGCGTGAGGTCCAAATTCTTTTCGGCAGCGAAGCGCACCGCGCGTGCCACGACCTCGTGGGACTCGCGAAACGGCAGGCCCTTCCCGACCAGATAATCGGCGAGGTCGGTCGCCGTGGCGTGGCCCTCCAGGACCGCTTGGCGCATGGCACCCTTGTTGACGGTGATGCCACCGATCATGTCGGCATAGATCCTTAACGTGGTCGTCAGCGTGTCCACCGTGTCGAACAGCGGCTCCTTGTCTTCCTGGTTGTCCTTGTTGTAGGCCAGCGGTTGGCCCTTCATCAGCGTAAGCAACGCCACCAGGTGACCGATGACGCGCCCGGCCTTGCCGCGCACCAGTTCCGGCACATCGGGGTTTTTTTTCTGCGGCATCATCGACGAGCCGGTGCAAAACCGGTCGGCGAGGGTGATGAAACCGAAGCGCGGGTTCATCCACAGGATGAGTTCCTCGGACAGCCGCGACAGATGCGTCATCGTCAGCGCCGCGCAGGCACTGAACTCGACGGCGAAGTCTCGATCGGACACCGCATCGAGAGAGTTTTCGCACACGCCTTCAAAACCCAGTTCCCTGGCGACGCGCTCGCGATCGATCGGGTAGGTGGTGCCGGCGAGTGCGGCCGCGCCCAGAGGCAGCATGTTAAGCCGCCTGCGGCAGTCGCCAAAGCGCCCGGCGTCGCGCTTCATCATCTCGAAGTAGGCCAGCAGGTGGTGCGCGAAGCTCACCGGTTGCGCCACCTGCAGATGCGTGTAGCCGGGCATCAGCGTATCGACATGATGCTCAGCCAGGTCGAGCAGGCTTTTCTGGAAGTCGTGAATGAGCGCAGCGATCTCATCCGCGGCCCAGCGCAGATAGAGCCGAACGTCGGTCGCGACCTGGTCGTTACGCGAACGCCCGGTATGCAGGCGCTTCCCGGCATCGCCGACCAGGTCGGTGAGCCGCTTCTCGATATTCAGATGCACATCCTCAAGATCGACGGACCAGGCGAACTTTTGCTGGCGCATTTCCCCGAGGATCGCGTTCATGCCGCGTTCGATGTCGGCAAGGTCCCGGGCGGTGAGCACGCCGACCGCATGCAGCATGCGCGCGTGGGCCAGCGAAGCGGCAATATCGAACTCCGCGAGCCGCTTGTCGAAGTCTACCGACGCCGTATAGCGCTTCACCAGTTCCGCGACCGGTTCGCTGAAGCGGCCGGACCAGGCTTTGCCGGCGTTGTCCGCGGGTTTTTCCTTTGGTTGCATTAAGGCCCTGCCCTGTTCACAATGACTGCGTTAAGCGCCTGTTCTGGCGTGATTTTTGGCTTGAATCAGCCGATGGCAAGTATAAATCAAAATCGTCACCCGAACCTCCTTCCGAATTTCCGCAATCTGGGGGTCATGTTGCGGCTGTTGGTGATCATCATCGCGATGACGGTTGTGGCCGCGGCACTGAAGTCCTCGAACGGGTACGAGATGCTGAATCAGTGGCTGGGCATCTCGGCGCTGGCGCAACCGATGGTCATTGTCTCCGTGCTCCTCCTCGGCCTCGCGGATCGCTGGCTGCACAAGCTGGATTACCCGCTGGCCGTCGCGGTGATCGTGGTCCTCGAGCTCGGCATCGCGTCGGTTGTGGTGATTGCGACATCGGCGGTATTCATGCCGGATACGCCCGGCTTGGCACGCAGCTGGTTCTTTACTGCAGTGGCCACGCTGCTCGTGCTCGCTTACTTCAATTTGCGCAGCCGGATGCTGTCTCCGGCGCTGACGGAGGCACGACTGCAGGCGTTGCAGGCGCGCATTCGTCCGCATTTCCTGTTCAATAGCATCAACGCTGTCCTGTCCCTGGTGCGCAGCGAACCGCGCCGCGCGGAAGCCGCGCTCGAAGACCTCGCCGACCTGTTCCGCGTGTTAATGGCAGACAATCGCGATCTGGTGCCGCTGGGGCGCGAAGTCGAACTGTCGCGCCAGTACCTTGGGCTGGAGGCGTTGCGGCTGGGTGATCGCCTGCGGGTCGAGTGGCAGGTCGACAAGATGCCCGGGGACGCGCTAGTGCCGCCGCTGCTGTTGCAACCGCTGCTGGAGAACGCGGTCTACCACGGTATCGAGCCGTCGATGCAGCCGGGGGTCATCAGCATCCACATTTACAGCGATCGCGAACAGGTGCATATGTTGCTGCGCAATCCATTCCGCGAGGAGGGCAGTCACCACACCGGCAACAAAATGGCGCTCGCCAACATCAGGGAGCGGTTATCGCTGCACTTCGATGCCGAAGCCAGTCTGCAAACCCGCTCCAGCGACGGCTCCTACGAGGTGCGCATCTCGCTTCCATACGTGAAGGAGGAAAAGTGAGCAAGCATCCCCAATCGCTGCGCGTGGTGATCACCGACGACGAAGCGCCGGCGCGCAGCCGCATCCGGGATCTGCTGGAAGACTGCGCCGGCAGTTTCCCGATCGAGCTCGCGGGTGAAGCCGCGAGCGGGCGCGAACTGCTGGAATTGCTGGAGCAAACGCCAGCCGATGTGGTGCTGCTGGACATTCGCATGCCGGAAATGGACGGTCTCGAAGTGGCACAGCATTTGTTGAAGCTGGCCGAGCCGCCGTCGGTGATTTTCACCACAGCCTACAACGACTACGCCGTAAAGGCGTTCGAACTGCACGCAGTCGATTATCTGCTGAAGCCGATCCGGTTGCGACGGCTGCACGACGCGCTTACTCGCGTGCGCGCGATCACGCCGCTGCGTCTCGACGTATTGCAGCAAATCGCACCGGACGCGCGCACCCATCTGTCGGTGCAGGAGCGCGGCAAGGTGGTGTTGATTCCGGTGACGGAAATCCTTTATCTGCGTGCGGAGTTGAAGTACGTCACCATCCGCACAGCCGCGCGGGAGTACCTGCTGGAAGAATCGCTGTCGAAACTCGAGCAGGAGTTTTCCGAGAAGTTCGTGCGTATCCACCGCAGTTGCCTGGTGGCGAAAGAGCGAATTACCGGGTTCGAGAAGGAGGGCGGCGAGGGCAGGGAGTCGAGCTGGGTGGTAACGCTGGCCGGACTCGATGAAAAACTTCCGGTGAGCCGCCGCCAGCAGCATATCGTCAAGGAACTGGGGCGCACCGTCCTGTGAGCGGTTGTGCTTGCGCCATGTTCCTATTGCTGGTTGGCGGGGCGGCATCCGGCGCGCAGGGTATCGAAGCGCTCGGCTCGCCGCTTGCCGATCTCGACCGCAGACTTTACTCCTGTGCGGAGACCGGCGCGCACACCCTGTGCCGGGCAGTCGGCAAGTCCGTCGCGCATCTGGGCCTGCCGGTTCTGGGGATGACGCTCGAGTACAGCGGAGAACGCCTGAATCAAACCACGGTCCTATTCGATGAGGCGCGGTTTGCAGATGTCGAGGGCCGCCTGAGGGCGGGGTTCGGCACCCCGGAACATCATGACGAACAGTTGCGCAGCGGCATGGCCGGCGCGATCCTCAATCGAGTCCGCGTTTGGCGAAGCGGTGCCAGCGTGGTAATGCTGGAGCAGTTTTCCGGGAAGATCACCAGTTCGGCGCTGCGCTATCTGACTGCGGATGGCTACCGGGAGCTCATGCATGCTCGCGATGCCGTGCGTGTCCGCGGCACACGGGATCTCTAGCCAAGCGCTGCATGAATCCCGCTGAAAACGGCCAGGAATTGTCCTATGATTTGAACCCGACGCAGTTACCTCTCCAACCGGAAGCAAGGAATTCAATCATGGTTGCCAATCTTGGCATCAACGAGAAACACCGGCTAAAGATTGTCGATGGCTTGTCGAAGCTGCTTGCCGACACATACACGCTGTACCTGAAGACCCATAATTTTCACTGGAACGTAACCGGCCCGATGTTCCAGACGCTGCATCTGATGTTCCAAACTCAGTACACCGAGATGTGGAACAGCATCGATCTGATTGCCGAGCGTATCCGCTCGCTGGATGCGCCGGCGCCCGGGACCTACGTCCAGTTTTCCAGGCTCGCCTCGATCAAGGAGACACCCGGGGTTCCCAAGGCCCAGGACATGATCAAGATCCTGCTGGAGGGACACGAAGCGGCCACTCGTACGGCGCGAGAAGCATTTCCTTCCGCCGAAGCGGCTGGCGACCAACCGACCATGGATCTGCTCACCCAGCGCATGGAGGTGCACGAGAAGACCGCATGGATGTTGCGAAGCCTGTTGGAGAAGTGATGCGTCTGCACAGACTGGCCTGTGTAGATTGCAAGAATTGAATTTCCTGGCCGCCATGGGTTTAGCGAGTGCGGCCCGGGTTTCCCGTTCCCCTGGATCCAATCCTTTGTCGCCTGCCAAGAACTTTCCGCCCCGAATCGTCATTGCCACTCGCGAAAGCGCTCTTGCACTGTGGCAGGCGCGCCACGTCGAAGGGCGTTTGCGCGCGCTCTACGGCGGCATCGAGACGCAGCTGCTGGGCGTAACCACTCAGGGCGATCGCATGCTTGAGACCTCGCTTGCCAAGATCGGCGGCAAAGGACTGTTCGTCAAGGAACTGGAGTCGGCGCTCGAATCCGGCGAGGCGGATATCGCGGTGCACTCGATGAAGGACGTGCCGATGAATCTGCCGACCGGGTTCACGATTGCCGCGATCACCAAGCGCGAAGACCCACGAGATGCCTTCGTCTCCAACGACTACCGCGACCTGGAGGGCCTGCCGCCGGGCAGTCGCGTGGGCACCTCCAGCCTGCGGCGCGAAAGCCAGTTGCGCGCGCGCTTTCCTGCTCTCGAGGTCGAGCCATTGCGTGGCAATGTGCAGACGCGGTTGCGCAAACTCGATGATGGGCGCTACGCCGCGATCATCCTCGCGGCGGCTGGACTTAAGCGCCTTGGCCTGTCTGCGCGCATCGCATGTCTGCTAACGCCGGAGCAGAGCCTTCCCGCTGTTGGCCAGGGCGCTCTGGGCATCGAGTGCCGCGCCGAACGCGGCGATCTGACCGCAGCACTCGCGCCGCTTGACGATGCCGCCACCCGTTGGTGCGTGGAGGCTGAACGGGCGCTGAGCCGCGCACTCGCGGGTAGTTGCCAGGTGCCGCTGGGCGGATATGCCGAGCTCACGAGCGGCCGCGCCAGGCTGCGCGGATTTGTAGCCAGTCCCGACGGTGTGCACATGGTGTATGACGAAATCGCCGGTTCGGCGGCGGATTCGCCTGCCGATTTCGGCGCAGCGCTTGCCGAGCGCCTGATTGCCAAGGGTGCGCGTGAAATCCTCGCGACGCTGGGCGGGTAGTACGCGTGCGCGCCACGGCAGGTAGCAAATCGCTGGCGGGCATCGGTGTCTTGATAACCCGGCCCGAACATCAATCCCGGCGCTTGGCCGAACAGATTCGCCGCCTTGGCGGCGAGCCGCTGCTGTTCCCGGCGATGGCGATCGTTGCGTTACCGGATGAGGCAACTGCACCGGAGCTGGAGCGTTTGCCGCAGTTCGACCTCGCGATATTCGCAAGCCCCAACGCAGCGCGGCTGGCGATGGAGCGCATCGCGCGGGCCGGCGGCCTGCCAGCCGGCCTGCGTGTGGCTGCGCTGGGGCCGGGAACCGCGGCCGCATTGAAAAAATTCGGCGTGCGCGAGATGATCACGCCCGAAGCGGATTTCGACAGCGAAGCTTTGCTTGAGGCCTTGTCAGGGTTGCAGATTGCCGGAAAGAACGTGGTGATCTTTCGTGGGCAGGGCGGTCGCGAGTTGCTCGGCGAGACGCTGCGGCGCCGTGGCGCCGAGGTCAAATACGTGGAGTGTTACCGGCGCGCCAGACCGGCGCGCGACCTTGCGGAACTGATGCCGCTGTGGCAACAAGGCGGCCTCGGGGCCTGCCTGGCCACCAGTGCGGAAATCGTAAGCAACCTCTTCGTCATGGCCGGTGAAGCATGCCGGCCGTGGTTGTGCCAGACTCCGATGTTCGTCTCCCATCCGCGCGTAGCGGCTTGCGCGTTTGCGTTCGGCGTGCGCACGATTTTCGTCGCCGGCACGGGAAACGAGGCGCTGGCCCGCGGACTGGAGACCTGGTTTGCAGGACTGCGCCGGGTCCACCCCGTGGCCTGACGGTGCTCCTCAGAAAAATATGTCCGAACGATCAACCGAACAGCAAACCGTCAGCGAACCGCGACCTGCCGCACAGCCGCAGCGACGCTCGCGCATTGCCGTCCTGGCGTTGCTGCTGGCGTTGGCGGCGGCTGCGCTGGTCGGGTGGCAATGGTATGACGCACGCAAGCGTTTCGACGTTGTGCAGCAGCATGTGGCTACGCGTCTTGCCGAAACCGATGCCTTGGGGCGCGAAACGCGGTTGCTGGGCGGGCAGTCACGCGACGAACTGCGTGATGTGGTCGCGCGGCTCGGGCAGCTCGAGGCGCGCATGGTGGAAACCCAGAACCAGCGTCTGGCGCTCGAATCTCTCTACAGGGACTTGTCGGGCAGCCGCGATGATTGGGTGCTGGCCGAAGTCGAACAGGCGCTGCTGATCGCCAACCAGCAACTCCAGCTCGCCGGCAATATTAAAGCGGCGCTGATCGCGCTGGAAGCCGCAGATGCGCGCCTGGCGCGCATGGATCGCCCGCAGTTGACTGCACTGCGGCGGGTGATCAGCCAGGACATTGCTCGGCTGAAGGCTGCGCCCTATGTGGACGTGATTGGCATGGCGCTGCGTTTGGACAACCTGATGGCGGAGGTGGATGCGTTGACCTTGGCCATGGAGGGGCGACCGCAGCCGGCCAAGGATGCGGCCGCGCCGCCGAGTGGTGGGTTCTGGGTCGATCTGTGGCGCGAAACCGTAGAGGATCTGCGTCGACTGGTGCGTATCCAGAACACCGAAAAACCGCAGGCTCCGCTGCTGTCACCAGAACAGGCTTTCTTCCTGCGCGAGAATCTGAAGCTGCGTCTGCTTGGCGCGCGCCTGGCTTTAATGACACGCGACGAGACGAGCTTCAAGGCTGATCTGGGCGCGGCTTCGGACTGGCTGCAACGCTATTACGACACCGGCAGCAAACCGGTGTCCGCCGCGCTGTCCACTGTGCAGCAGCTGACGCAGGCGGAAGTCGGCATCGAACTTCCGGATATTTCCGCGAGCCTGGAAGCAGCGCGCAATCTCAGGACGGTGCGCGAGCGCACCGTGCGCTGAGCATGACTGGCGATCTGCTGCGGGGGGCGCTCTGATGCGGGGTCTGGTATGGGTCGTCGGACTCTTTGCCGCCGCCGTCGCACTGGTGCTGGCGGCGCGTTACTATGACGGCTACGTACTGTTGGTGCTGCCGCCTTGGCGCGCCGAGCTTTCGCTCAATCTTGCAATTCTCATCGCAGTGTCGGCCCTCGTCATCGCTTACCTGGTGATGCGCGCGATCATGATTTCGATCGCAATGCCGGGTCGGGTGCGGGCGTTTCTCAAGCGCCGCAGCGAAAACCGGGCGCGTGCCACTTTCAACGAGGCGCTGGTCAATTTCTTCGAAGGCCGCTTTGGTAAGGCAGAGAAAGCGGCCACTGCGGCGCTCAAGGCAGGTGAGTCCCCGGCACTGTCCGCCATTCTGGCGGCGCGCGCCGCGCACGGCATGCGCGCGTTTTCCACCCGCGACGATTATCTGGCCAGGGCCGCCGGCCACAATCCCGTTGAAGACAGCATGCGCTTGATCGCACAGGCCGAGATGTTGCTGGACGAACGCCGCTACCACGATGCGATTGAAGTACTAAAGCGGCTGCCGGAGAGCCACACGGCCGCATTGCGACTGGAGCTGCGTGCGCAGCAGATGGCAAAGAACTGGGACCGCGTGCTGGCGCTGATACCGCAACTGGAAAAGCGCAAGGTATTCGAACGACCGGTGGTCTTGCAGTTGCGCCGCCACGCGATCATTGAGAACCTGAAGCTCAAGGCGATGGATGGTAAGGCGCTGCGCGAGTACTGGGACAGGCTACCGGCGCAGGACCGCCAGGAGCCGCGCATTGCCGCAGCGGCGGCAAGATGCTTTGTCGATCTTGGCGCGTGTGCGCAGGCGCATCGCATAGTAGAGGATGGCGTAGAGCGCATCTGGGATCAGGGATTGCTGGCACTGTATTCCGAATGCCTGGGAGACGACGTCCGGCAGCAGCTGGAACGTGCGGAGAAATGGCTGCAGGCGCATCCGCGCGATGCGGTGCTGCTGCTCATGCTGGGCCGGCTGTGCGCGCACCAGGGTCTGTGGGGCAAGTCCCGCAGTTACCTCGAGGCAAGTCTGTCGATCGAGTCCACGCATTCGGCGCACCTGGAGCTGGCAAGGCTGATGGAGCGCGAGGGCAAGCTCGAACAAGCTGCTGCCCACTACCAGAAGGCGCTCGAACTCACGCTCGGCCAGTTGAAGCACTATGGCGGCGGGCGCCGTCAGCCGGTGCTTTAATACGGTGAAACGCGTCCGAAATTCGCTCCATGAATGCACCCGGCCAGCAAAGAGCCTTACGCTGTTGGGGGCTTGGGATCGACCGACGGGGTGAAGGCGTCGGAGTAGAACTCGTCCTCGGGAATCTTGCATAGCGTGGTGAAGTCGTGTTGCGCCGACTCCACCACCACCGGAGCGCCGCAGGCGTAGACCTGATAACCGCTCATGTCGGGAAAGTCTTCCATGACCGCGCGGTGCACGAAGCCATTGCGCCCGCTCCAGTTGTCCTCGGGAAGCGCATCCGAAATCACCGGGATGAAGCTGAAATTGTCGTGCTGCTGCTGCCAGCGGGCGGCGAGCTCGCCCATGTAAATGTCGACGGGCCGGCGACCGCCCCAGTACAGCACCATCTGGCGCGTCGTCTTGATGTTGAAGGCGTGCTCGATAATGCTTTTGATCGGCGCGAAACCCGTGCCGCTCGCCACGAAAATGATCGGTTTGTCGGAATCCTCGCGCATGAAGAACGTGCCCAGCGGCCCTTCGAAACGCAGGATGTCCTTTACCTTCATTCTGTTGAACACGAAGTCGGTGAATGCGCCGTTGGCCATGTTGCGCACGTGCAGCTCGATCAGTTCGTCATCGTGCGGCGGATTGCCCATCGAGTAGGAACGGCGTTTTCCGTCCTTCAGCAGGATGTCGATGTACTGTCCGGCCAGGAACTGCACGCGCTCGTTCGCCGGCAGCTTCAGTCTGAGCACGATCACGTCGGGTGCGACTTTGCGCATTTCCTGAACCCGGCAGGGCAGCTTGCGGATTTCGAGCTGGCCGACGCCGCTGATTTCGCGCGCCTCGATCACCAGGTCGGTCAACGGCTTGGCCTGGCAGAACAGCGCCAGCCCCGCCCTCTTCTCGAAATCCGCGAGGGCGTGCGGCTGCGGATTGCCATAGTCGACCGTACCTTCGAGGATTTTGCCCTTGCAGGTGCCGCAGGCACCGTTGCGGCAGCCATAAGGAAGCGTGAAGCCTTCGCGCAGGGCGGCGGCAAGCACAGTTTCGCCTTCGCCGACGATGAATACGTGATTGCTGGGTTTTACGGTGACCTGGTGGGGCATGGCGGTTCGCAGTCGCTGGGGCCGGGCTCCGGGTTAAAATGCTGCCATGAGAAGGTTGCTGATTGTCGGTTGTGGAGACGTCGGACTGCGTATGGTGCGTGCGCTGCGGGGGCGGTGGCGCGTTTACGCGCTGACTCACTCGGAGACCCGGCATACGCTGCTGCGTGCCGAGGGAATCGTTCCGATGGCTGGAGATCTGGATCGGCCGCAGACGTTGGACCGCTTCGCCGGCCTGGCGCAGGACGTGGTGCACTTCGCCCCGCCGCCGGCTTCGGGAAAGCGCGACACGCGCACCGCCAACCTGATTCGGGCACTCGCAAAGGGCGGCAGTCTACCACAGCGATTGGTGTACATCAGCACCAGCGGTGTCTATGGAGACTGCGGCGGCGCGGTGGTGGACGAGACCCGGCGCGCGACGCCCTCGAGCGATCGCGCGAGGCGTCGTCTGGACGCCGAACGGCAGCTGCGTGCGTGGGGCGCGGAGACCGGTGTGCACGTCAGCATCCTGCGCGTGCCCGGAATCTACGCCGCAGAGCGCCTGCCGCTCGCGCGACTGGAGGCCGGCGCGCCGGCGCTTGAAGCCGGACAGGATCCTTATACCAACCACATTCACGCCGATGACCTCGCCCGCACTGTGATGGCGGCAATGTGCCGCGGGCGCGGCGGGCGCACGTACAACGCTTCCGATGACACCTGGATGAAAATGGGTGACTACTTCGACCTGGTGGCGGACCAGTTCAGTCTGCCGCGTCCGCCTCGGATCAGTCGCGATACCGCGCAGCAGCAGATTGCGGAAAGCACGCTGTCGTTCATGCGCGAATCGCGGCGCCTTGCCAATCACCGCATGAAAAAAGAGCTGCGGATAAGGCTGCGCTATCCGTCGGTCGCACAAGGTATTGTTGCGGCGCGGGCGCAGTCGACATGAATACGGCATGCGCAGCAATCGGCGCGACGTAACCGCGCGGCGCCCTTTTCACTGGAGAATGATGTGTCCGGCGCTGGCGGCGAAGTCGTCTTGGTGCTGACCAATTTGCCGGACCTCGCGGCGGCCAGGAAGCTAGCGAAGTTGCTGGTCGAGCAGCGGCTCGCCGCCTGCGTCAACGTGCTGGCACAGTGCTCATCGGTGTATCGCTGGCAGGGGAGGATCGAAACGGCGAGCGAGGTACCGGTGCTGATCAAGACGGTGGCTTCGCGTTATCCGCACGTCGAAGCCGCGATCCGTTCCAGCCACCCGTATGAACTTCCGGAGATCATCAGTGTCCCTGTGGTGGCCGGTCTGGGTGAGTATCTTCACTGGGTCGCCGCCGAATCCGCCGACCAATAACGCTCCCCTTCATCCCGAATGAACCTGCGCATTCGCGCAAGATTTTTTTCCGAACTGTTGCTGGTGGCGTGCGCCGCGTGCACGGTGTCGCCGGCCGCGGCCGACGACCTGCTGGCGCCGGAGCAGGCGTTCCGGTTTTCGGCCAGGCTGATCGAACCTGGCCTGGTGGAGGTACGCTATCTCATCGCCGAGGGCTATTACATGTATCGCCACAAGTTCCGGTTTACCGCGATTCCGCGATCGGCCCGACTCGGCGAAGCACGGTTTCCGCGCGGCAAGATCAAGGACGACGAATTTTTCGGGCGAGTCGAGACTTACCGCGGTGAGCTGGTCATCAAGCTGCCGGTGAAATCGGCCGGGACGTTTACGCTTCAAGCTGTTTCCCAGGGTTGCGCCGACATCGGCGTCTGTTTCATCCCGGTGACGCAGACGACACAGCTCGTTCCGCCGCGATCGTCTGCAGAGGCTGCGAGATCCGCAGGCAACGCCGCGAATTTGACTTTACGCTCGCGGGACCCGCCCCTGTCTAAATGAAAAACACTGGCCGGCTGGCGCTTTTCGCGCTCACGGCTAGCTTGGCGCTGACGGCCGGGTTGTGGATGATCCCCTCGCACAGAGGGGGGACGCCGGACCCTGCCAATGTCGCTCAGCTTATGGCGGCTTCGCTTCCAGACATGGACGGCAAACCCCAGCCATTGGCCCAATGGCGGGGCAAGGTCCTGGTGGTGAATTTCTGGGCGACCTGGTGTGTGCCGTGTCTGGAGGAGATCCCCCAATTCATCCGGATGCAGGACAGGCACGGCAGCCAGGGGCTGCAATTCGTCGGGATCGCCATTGATGACATCGCCAAAGTTCGTGAATTTGCAGTCAAGTACCGGATGAACTATCCGATTCTTATCGGCGAGATGGACGCCGTCGAGCTCGCCAGGCTTGCCGGCAACGAACGTGGCGGTCTGCCTTTCACAGTTATCGTGGATCGCAAGGGGAGTTTGGTCGGGACCAGGATTGGCGGACTCAACGAACAAGAACTGACAAGGATCATTCAGCAAGTGATGTGAATATGGCTACGAACGTGTGCCGATCAGGCATGAAATGCGGCGAATTGCGGTTAAAATGCCAGATTCGCATGTCTTCTGGCCATACTTGGGGCGCTTCGCGTCGGAGGATATGGTAAGGGGGCCCTGTTTACGACCGCGTCGTAAAGATAGGGAGGCCGAAACGCAAGATCCAGGCCTGTTGAAGAGGCGAAAGTTCCGCAAAAACTAGACAAATTCCTTGAAACTGCCGCAAACTTGCCGCCATGAAAAGCGCCTCGAAGGGTGGAAAGGCGGTTTCTTCCGGCCCCGCTCGCCCCAAAAAGTTCCTCGTTTTGCATGGCCCCAACCTCAATCTTCTCGGCTCTCGCGAGCCGGAGATCTATGGAGCCGAAAACCTGCGGGGCATCAACAAGCGTTTGCTGGCGCTGGCGCTGAAAGCCGGGGCCAGGCTCGATAGCTTTCAAAGCAACTCGGAGGCTGAGCTCGTCGAGCGCATCCACAAGGCCGGCGCCGCCGGGGTCGATTTCGTCATCATCAATCCGGCAGCCTTTACCCACACCAGCGTGGCGCTGCGCGATGCGCTCGCCGCGGTGCGCATACCCTACATCGAAGTGCATCTTTCCAACGTGCACGCGCGTGAGCCGTTCCGGCGCCACTCTTATTTCAGCGACCAAGCTGTCGGGGTGATCTGCGGTCTCGGTTCGCAAGGCTATGAATACGCCTTGCGGTGCGCGCTGACCTATGCTGCCAAGAAGAAATAGGGACCTTCCTTAATGGACTTGAGGAAGCTCAAGAAGCTGATCGACCTGGTGCAGGAGTCCGGAATTGCCGAACTGGAAATAACCGAGGGCGAGGAAAAAGTACGGATCAACCGTGCCGGAAGCGCGGTGCAGGCTGCAGTAATGGCGATGCCCCAGGCCGCAACCATGATGACCCCAGTTGCGGCGGCGGCCGCAGCCCCGCCAGCTGCTGCGGCCGATACCACGGCCGAGCTGGAAGGGCATGTGGTGAAATCACCGATGGTCGGTACGTTTTATCGCTCCTCGGCGCCCGGCGCCAAGCCCTTCGTGGAAATCGGGCAATCGGTCAATGCCGGCGATACGCTTTGCATCATCGAGGCAATGAAATTACTGAACGAAATCGAGGCCGACCAGGGCGGCGCGATCAAGTCCGTGCTGGTGGAGAATGGCCAGCCGGTCGAATACGGCCAGCCGCTATTCCTGATCGGTTGAACATCGACGTGCCGGCCTGGTTTTCTCCCAGACGGCACTGGCAAGCTTTTCCATGTTCGAAAAAATCCTGATAGCGAACCGCGGTGAGATCGCGCTGCGCGTACAGCGCGCTTGCCGTGAACTGGGCATCAAGACGGTCGCGGTGCACTCGGTGGCCGACGCCGACGCCAAGTACGTGCGTCTGGCCGACGAGTCGGTGTGCATCGGCCCGGCTGCCTCCTCGGAAAGCTACCTCAACGTGCCGGCGATCATCAGCGCTGCCGAAGTGACCGACGCCGAGGCGATTCACCCAGGTTACGGCTTTCTGTCCGAGAACGCCGACTTCGCGGAACGGGTGGAAAAGAGCGGGTTCGTGTTCATCGGACCCAGGCCCGACACCATTCGGCTGATGGGCGACAAGGTAAGCGCCAAGCATGCGATGACCAAGGCCGGCGTCCCGGTGGTGCCCGGAGGCGAGGGCGCCCTGCCCGAGGAATCCCAGGAAATCGTCAAGGTGGCGCGCAAGATCGGCTATCCCGTGATCATCAAGGCGGCTGGCGGCGGCGGCGGACGCGGCATGAGGGCGGTGCATACGGAGGCGGCACTGGTCAACGCGGTTTCGATGACCCGGCAGGAAGCGAAGGCCGCGTTTGGCAATCCCACGGTGTACATGGAGAAGTTTCTCGAGACTCCCCGTCACGTCGAGATCCAGGTTTTCGCTGACGAGCACCGCAACGCGGTCTTTCTTGGCGACCGCGATTGTTCGATGCAACGCCGCCACCAGAAAATCATTGAAGAAGCATCGGCACCCCTGATACCGGTGAAGGAGCGCATGCGCATCGGCGAGCGCTGCGCCGAGGCGTGCCGAAAGATCGGTTATCGCGGCGCGGGCACCTTCGAGTTCCTCTACGAAAAGGGCGAGTTCTACTTTATCGAGATGAACACGCGGGTGCAGGTGGAGCATCCGGTGACCGAGATGATAACCGGCGTGGATATCGTGAAGACTCAAATTCTGGTGGCCGCGGGACAGAAGCTGCCGTTCCGGCAGAAGGACATCGCATTTCGCGGGCACGCGATCGAGTGCCGGATCAATGCCGAACATCCCTACAAGTTCACCCCCTCACCGGGGCGCATCACCTCCTGGCACGTGCCGGGCGGGCCGGGCATCCGCGTGGATTCGCACGTCTACCACGGTTATTTCGTGCCCCCGTATTACGATTCCCTGATCGCCAAGGTCATCGCCTACGGCGACACCCGCGATCAGGCGATCGCGCGCATGCGTGTTGCGCTCTCGGAGATGATCGTCGAGGGCATTCAGACCAACCTGCCGCTGCACCAGGAGTTGATGCTGGATACCGCATTCATGCGCGGCGGCACCAGCATCGATTACCTGGAAGAGAAACTCGCCAAGTACAGCAAGGTGGAGTAAGGGCGGATCCTGTGGAGGTATGGCATCGCCTGGCTTGCGCTTGAACTCACGCTCGATGCCGCGCAGCTGACGGCGCTGTCGGACGCGCTGCTCGAGGCCGGCGCCATTTCTGTGGATGTGGCCGACGCGTGTGCCGGCACCGCGCAGGAAACACCGCTCTTCCAGGAAGCGGGGGAGGAGGCCGAGTTGGCCTATGGCTGTAATCGCCTGATCGCCCTGTTCGATCCCAAAACCGATGCCGCCGCTGCGCTAAGCTGCGCCTGCGCCGCGGCCGGCCTCGATCCCGTCCCCGAATATCGCACCACGGAAATTCCAGAGCAGGACTGGGTGAAACTTACCCAGAGCCAGTTCGCGCCGATACGGGCGTCTGCGCGGCTGTGGGTCGTACCAAGCTGGCATACCGCGCCGGATGACTCCGCAATCAATATCGTGCTCGACCCGGGACTCGCTTTCGGCACCGGCAGCCACCCGACCACCCAACTGTGCCTGGATTGGCTGGACCGACATCTGTCCCCTGGCAGCAGCCTCATCGACTACGGCTGCGGCTCGGGCATTCTCGCCATCACTGCGGCGAAACTCGGCGCCGGCCGCGTGGTTGGCGTGGACATCGATCCGCTGGCGCTGACCGCCAGCCGTTACAATGCGGAGCAGAATCGTGTGGCCGTGACATTTGTCGGGGCCGATGGACTGCAACCGCAACCTGCAGATGTCGTCGTGGCTAATATTCTCTCCGGTCCGCTCACGATACTGGCGCCGCTGCTCGCGGACCTGACAGTGCAGGGCGGATACGTGGTGCTGTCCGGGGTCCTTGCGCCGCAGGCAAGGGTCGTTGCCAATGCCTACGCGGAATGGTTCGAAATGGAACCCCCCGTCGAGAAGCAGGGCTGGATCAGGCTATGCGGCAAGAGGGTCAATTGAAGCGGATACTATGAACCTGTACACGCGTTGCCTACACTGCGGCACTAATTTCCGGGTTACTACCCAGCAACTGCAGGCTTCCAGCGGGCAGGTGCGCTGCGGCCAATGCAAGCAAGTGTTCGATGCCTTCACGACGCTCACCGCCCGGGAGCCTCAGCCGGCCGCGACGGAACGCCAAACGCCGCCCCCGACGCAATCCGAATTGCCGCTCGCGCCGCCCGTTGAGAAATCAGCGCCACCGCACATTCCAGTGCGGTCGAAAGGAAAGCCGGCGGCGACCGCGTCGCGGCCGGATCCGGCCGCGAGCCTGTATGAATGGGAATTCAGGATGCCGGTGGCGCCGCGCCATACCGGTCTGTGGATGAGCCTGTCGTTACTGTTGCTCGCGCTGCTCGCTACCCAGGCGGCGTACGCGTTTCGTACCGAGCTGATGGTGCAGGTCCCGCAGTCCCGGAAGTACTACGAGCGGGCGTGTGAATGGTTTGGCTGCACCGTGGTGAAACCGCGACTTTCGAGGTACTTGCACATCGAGGCTTCGGATCTGAAGGCGCCCGATCCGGCCCGCCCAAGTGAAATCGAGCTGATGCTTGCGGTGCGCAACCGTGCGCCGGTGGAGCAGGATTTTCCTGCGTTCGAATTGACGCTGACCAATTCGCAGGAACAGACCATCGCGCGCCGCGTCTTTCTTCCGGCGGAGTACCTGCCTTGGACCGACTCAGCCGATGGACTGAAAGCGGGGACGGAGTTGCCGATCCGGCTTTTTCTGGATACCGGCGAGCTGCGTGCTGCGGGTTACCGTCTTTACCTGTTCTATCCTTGAGTTGCCAGCCGTGCTGAAACAGACTCCGCTCAACGCTGCGCATCGGGCGCTCGATGCCAGGCTGGTGGACTTCGGCGGCTGGGAGATGCCGCTGCACTACGGCTCGCAGATCGAAGAGCACCACAGGGTGCGCAAGGACGCCGGCATGTTCGACGTCTCGCACATGCTCGCGGTGGACATGAATGGCGAAGGCGCCCGCGCCTTTCTGAGGCGGCTGCTCGCCAACAACGTGGATCGTCTGCAGATCCCGGGCAAAGCGCTGTACTCGTGCATGCTCAACGACTCAGGTGGCATTCTCGACGATCTGATCGTGTATTTTCTCGACCCCAAACGCTATCGCGTGGTGGTCAACGCCGCTACTGCTGACACGGACCTGGCGTGGATGTCTTCGCAAATTGCGCGCGCCGCAGCCGCGGTGACGATTACGCCTCGCCGCGACCTGGCAATGATTGCGGTGCAGGGGCCGGCAGCGCGCCAGAAAGTCTGGCGCGCGCTACCGCAATCGAAACCCGCGACTGAGGCGCTGGGACCATTTTTCGCCGCTGAGTCGGGCGCGGTTTTCGTCGG
>JBQTIV010000029.1:0-31470 GCA_052387775.1 Betaproteobacteria bacterium | reverse complement strand
GGGGTCCATCATGTACGCCCCGCTTCTCGCCCCCGGCCACCGCGTGTGTTTGTTAGATAACGAAGAAAGGGCTGTCGCCGCCTTTGAGAAGGCCGGCGCGCAAACGGCGGGCTCGGCGGCCGAAGTGGCAAGCCTCGCGCAGACCGTCTTCCTCAGCCTTCCCAACCCGGAGATCGTGCAGAACGTGGCGCTGGGCCGCGGCGGCGTGATCGAGGGAACGCGCGTCAAGCGGGTTACCGATTTCTCCACCATCGGCCCGCGTACCGCGGGCATCGTCGCCAGGGCGCTCGCCGAGCGCAAGATCACCTACGTGGACGCACCGGTCAGCGGCGGCCTCAAGGGTGCGCGCGAAGGCACGCTCGCGGTCATGGTTTCGTGCCCGAAAAACGCGTATACGGAACTGGAACCGGTGCTCAGGACCTTCGGCAAGCCTTTCCATCTCGGCGAGGTCGCTGGACAGGCGCAGACCATGAAGCTCGCCAATAATCTGTTGGCCGCGGCCGCCATCGCGGTATCCTCCGAAGCGATGGTGATGGGGGTCAAAGCCGGGCTGGATCCCAAGTTAATGCTCGAGATCCTCAACGCCGGCACCGGCCGCAACAGTGCGACCCAGGACAAATTCCCGCGCGCCATCCTGCCAGGCACCTTCGATTTCGGATTCGCCACCGGGCTGTCTTACAAGGACGTGCGCTTATGCGTCGATGAGGCCGAATCGCTCGGCGTGCCCATGGTGGTCGGCGCCGCGGTGCGCCAGATGCTGGCGGTAACCAACGCGGTGTACGGCGCGGATTCTGATTTCACCTCGATTTGCAGGGTGGTCGAGTCGTGGGCCGGCGTGGAAGTGCGCGGCAAGTGAGGCGGAGAATGCAGTGGCATCGATACGCCCGATGAAGGAAAGCCCCGCCGCCCGGACCGGCGAGCCGCTCGCCGTGCGCATGGCGCGTTCGGTCGTGTCGCTGTCGCTGAACGACGTGCCGGCCGAAGTGACTGAGAAGGTGAAACTCTGCCTGTTCGATATCGTCGGGTGCGCTTTGGAAGCGCGCGATCTTCCTTGGAGCCGGCAGGCGGTTGCGATGGCGGAAGGAACGGTTGGCGCGGCGACGATCATAGGGTCCGCGCACCCCGCGTCCCACGCCGATGCGGCGTTCGCGAACGCGGTGATGGGGCATGGGCTGGTGCGCGAAGACATGCATTCCGGCAGCATCAGCCATCTCGGCATCGTGGTGCTGCCTACGCTGCTGGCGCTTTCCGAATACCGCCATGTACGCGGACGCATCTTCATCGGCGCCGCGGTGGCCGGCTATGAAGTCGGCGGGCAGATCGGGCGTGCACTCATGGATGCCGAAGTGGCGCGCATCCACCGTCCAACCGGAATCACCGGGCCAGTCGCAGCCGCTGCCGCCGGAGCGCGCCTGCTGGGCTTGAGTACCGACGCGGTCACCAGCGCGATCGCGCTCGGCGCCAACACCACGGTTGGATTCAACCAGTGGGCGCATACCGGTGGAAGTGAAATGTTTTTCCATGCCGGTTACGCTGCGCGCGACGCAGTGACCGCCGCGCGCCTGGCTGAACTAGGCGCGTTTGCGTCGCCCTCTGCGCTCGATGGCGAAGCGGGGCTGTTCGCTGCGTTGGGCAAACGCCCGGCTGCAGCGAAGGTCGAGCTGTTCCGCGGGCAGCCTGAAATCCTGTCCGTCTATCATAAGCCGGTGCCCGCCTGTAATTTTGCGCAGACCGCCAGCCAGGCGGCGCTCGCGATCGCCCGCGAACACAAATCCATTCCCGAGCGCATCGCCGCCATCACCGTGCGCGTGCCGCGTGCCGGCGCGCTCTATCCGGGCTGCGACTACAGCGGACCGTTCGCGCATGTCCTGCAGGCGAAGATGAGCATCCAGTACAACGTTGCCGCGGCGCTGATCGAAGGCGGGGTGTCCGAGAAGAACTTCGCGCGGTTGCGCGACCCGATATTGCAACGGCTGATCGGCGTCATGAAGCTGGAGATAGACGGGGCCATGACCAAGGCGTATCCCGGAAAGCAGGGTGGCGAAGTGCAGGTGCTCGAGACTGGCGGTGCAACGCACCGCGTGCGTCTGGAGGACGTCGCCAACGCGAGTGCCACGGATGTTCGCGCGCGATTTCGTGCCGCCGCCGAAAGTGTATTGGGCGCAGCGCGTGCGCGCGACATCGAATCCTTCATTGACGGCATAGAACTCAGCAACGACGTCGGGCGACTCGGCGCGTTGCTGCGCGCCCCGGGTTCTTAAGTACATCATTGCCACAGAGGGCACCGAGAACACAGAGGAGAACAAAATCAAGAGCGTTGACGCAAAGTTCGCAAAGATGAAAAGAGAGAACGCAAAGAAAGAGAAGGAATGGAACTAGGAATGGACGTGTGCGACCAATCTCAGTCCAAGAATTTGGCAGCACGCATCAATAGCCTTCAATTCAAGTAACCTTGTCGTGCCTTTCTCTGTGATCTCTGTGTCCTCTGTGGCAAAAGAAGGTTTTGTCTGAGATGAACGCGGCGCAGTTGCTGGAAAATTTCCTGCAGGCCCTGACCGCGGGCCTGCTGACCGGCGCCATCTACGGCCTGATGTGTGTGGGCTTGAGCGTGATCTTCGGCGTCATGCGCGTCATCAACTTCGCACAGGGCGACTTCATGATGCTCGGCATGTACGTCGCCTATTACGCCTTCGGCCTGTTCGGCGCGCATGCGTTGTTTGGCACGGCGATGGATCCGTACATCGCAGCGCTCCTCGCCGGACCGGTGATCTTCGTCGCTGGTGTCATGGTGCACAAGTTGCTGGTGAGCCGCGTGACCGGCATCCGCGGCAGCGTTTTAGAGTCTGAAGGGCATTACGCGCAGTTGATTCTCACTCTCGGGGTGGCGTTGATCCTGCAGAACGGCGGGCTGTACGTGTTCGGCTCGACGCCGGTCTCGATTGCCACGCCGCTCTCGTCCAGCGCATGGGCGCTGGGTCCGCTATACGGCGAGGCCACGGTATTCGTGAATCGGGGGCAGACCGTCGCCGCGGCGATCGCTGTGGTGGCGGTGCTCGGATTCGTGCTGTTCATGGCCAGGTCGCGGCTCGGCAAATCGCTGCGCGCCGCGGCCGACAATGCCGAGGCGGCGATCTACATGGGTATCGACGTCGATCGGGCGCACCGGCTGGCTTTTGGTTTCGGTGTGGCCATGACCGCCATCGGCGGTGGGCTGCTCGCTTCCGGCGGTCCGTTCCAGCCGTACGTCGGCCTCGAGTACGTGATAGTGATGTACGCCGGCGTGGTGCTCGGTGGACTGGGCAGCGTTTCGGGCGCCTTTTTCGGCGGGCTGACGATCGGCCTGGTCCAGCAGCTCTCCACACTTTTCCTGCCCAACCAGTTGCAGAACACCGCGATTTTCGTAGTGTTCCTGGTCATCGTGCTGCTGCGCCCGCAAGGCCTGTTCGGCAGGGCGGCGCGCAGGACATAAAGGGGTGGAGCTGACAATGCCCGGGACGAAGCTCCGCCGCCAGGCGCTGCTGATCGCCGCATTCGGCATCGTCTATGCCGTGGTGACGGCGTTCGCGCAAAACTCCTATTACCAGTTGATCATGACCGTGGTCCCGGTGTGGGCGGTGATGGGTCTGGCGTGGAATGTGTTGAGCGGCTACAGCGGCCTTGTGTCGTTCGGCCATGCGGCGTTCTTCGGACTCGGCGCGTACTCGCTGGCGCTGGCGCAGATCCACTGGGGCCTGTCGCCCTGGCTGGGCATTCCGCTGGCGGGTGTCGTGGGCGCAGGCGCCGGCCTGGTGGTGGGCTTCCCGACTTTCCGCCTGCGCGGCCATTACTTTGCGCTGGCGATGCTCGCCTATCCGCTGGCGCTGCTGTACGTGTTCGAGTGGCTGGGCTACCAGGAGTTGACGCTGCCGATGCGGCGCGAGGCGCCGCTCGCGTACATGCAATTCGACGACCACCGCATCTACGCTTGGCTGGCGCTGCTGTTGCTGATCGGCGCGATGGTGCTGACCGGCCTGATCGAGCGTTCGCGATTCGGCATGTCGCTGCTCGCGATCAAGCAGGACGAGGCTGCGGCCGAGGCCGCCGGGATCAGGACGCTGGCTTGGAAACTCAAGGCGATCACGCTGAGCGGCGCAATGGCCGGAACGATCGGCGGCTTTTACGCGGTGGTGCTGTTGGTGGTGACGCCGCCGGCGGTGTTCGGCATGCTGGTGTCGGCGCAGGCCTTGATCGTCGCCATGTTCGGCGGCGTGGGCACGTTGTGGGGACCGGTGATCGGCGCGGTGATCCTGGTGCCGCTGAGCGAGCTGCTGCACGCCAGGCTGGGCAACGTCATTCCCGGCATCCAGGGCGTGGTCTACGGGATTGCGATCGTCGCGGTGATCCTGCTGGCGCCCGAGGGCGTGTTCTGGAAAGTGAAAGACCTGATGCTGCGCCGGCGCGCGGGCAAACACACCGCGCAGCCACGACCCCCCGGCCCGGCATCGGGGCTAGTTGCAGAGCTGCCGCTGCGCAGACGAAGCGGTGATGCGACCGTATTCGAGGTGCGCAACGTATCGAAAGCGTTTGGCGGCCTTCAAGCAGTGCGCGAGGTCAGCATGAAGGTGGTAATCGCCGAGATCCTCGGCATCATCGGTCCGAATGGCGCCGGCAAGACCACGTTCTTTAATCTGTTGAACGGTTACATCCGCCCCGACCAGGGACAGATATTGCTCGAGGGCAGGGACATCGTTGGCGCGCGGCCGTACGAAATCTGTGCCGCCGGGGTCGGCCGCACATTTCAAGTCGTCAGGCCGTTCCGGCGCATGACGGTGCTGGAGAACGTCGTCGTCGGCGCGTATGTGCACGCGGGCTCGGACCGGGAGGCGCGCGCCAATGCCGAGACCGCACTTGCCCAGGTCGGGATGGAGCGCGATGCGCAGTTCCTCGCCGGCAGCCTGTCAAACAAGCAGTTGCGCCTGCTTGAGCTCGCCCGCGCGCTTGCCGGGAAACCAAAGGTGCTGCTGCTCGACGAAACGCTCGCGGGACTGGGCGGCAGCGAGGTCGAGGAAGTGATCGCGCTGGTGCGCAAGATCGCTGCGCGCGGCGTCACCGTCGTGATTATCGAGCACACCATGCAGGCAATGGTGCGCCTGGTGGACCGCTTCGTCGTGCTCAACGACGGCGCGGTTCTGGCCGAAGGGCAACCGGCCGACATCACCCGGAACCCCGCCGTGATCGACGCCTATCTGGGAAAACGCTGGAGAGTTGCCAATGCTTGAGATCGACGCTCTCGGCGCAGGCTATGGTGCTGTCCCCGTGCTGAACGGGGTCAGCATACGGGTCGGCGCCGGGGAATTCGTCGCGATCGTCGGGCCCAACGGCGCCGGCAAGACCACGCTGTTCAAGACCATATCGGGTATCGTGCCGCCGACGTCCGGTGCCATCCGCTTCGAGGGCAACGATTTGCTGGCGGTCGCGCCTTGCGTGCGGCCGCATTTGGGCATCGCCCATGTTCCCGAGGGCAGGCAGGTGTTTCCTTCGCTGACAGTGCTCGAAAACCTGGAGATGGGTGCGGCCACCGATGCCGGCCGCCGCAACTGGACGCAGAATCTGGAAAAGGTCTACACCTGGTTTCCGCTGCTGGCGGAGAGGGCAAGTGCTCAGGCCGGCGCGCTGTCCGGCGGACAGCAGCAGATGCTTGCCATTGCCCGAGGACTGGCATCATCGCCCAAACTGTTGATGCTCGATGAGCCGTCGCTGGGGTTGGCACCGGGAGTCGCCGATGAAATCTTCGAGCGAATCGTCGCTATCCATGCAGGCTCCGGGCTCACCGTTCTGATGGTCGAACAACGCGTTGCGGAGGCGCTACACTTCGCCACCCGCGGCTACGTGCTGGAGGCCGGGCGCGTGGTACTCGAGGGTAGCCATGACCATTTGAAAAGCAACGACCGCATCAGGCAGGCGTATCTTGGAATGTAACGAAAATGATTTCCTGGCAGTCGAACCGAACCGGGGGAGGACGGGATGCAGAACATGACAATCAATGCGCATGCAAGGCGCGCGGCCCACGCACTGCTCGCTGCGGTGATGGCGGGAACGACGATTGCCGCTGCCGCGCAGACCAAAGAAGTGGAAGTGGGACTGATCGCGCCGATGTCGGGGCCTTACGCCCGGCAAGGGCAGGTGATGAAAATGGCCGCCGACATGGCGATCGAAAGCATCAACCGGCAGGGCGGCATCAAGTCCATGGGCGGGGCGAAACTCACGCTCTCGGTGTTCGACGCGGGGGATTCGGTCGAAAGATCGAAAAATGCGGCACAGCGCATGGTGGCCAATTCACCCAATCTGGTTGTCGCGACCGGCGCGTATCTCAGTTCCTTCACACTGGCGGTCACGGAAGTCACCGAACGCGCCGAGTTGCCGGTGATTACGTTTTCGTACTCGGACCTCATAACCTCGCGCGGTTTCAAGTACGTATTCCAGACCTCCGCCACCGGCGTGCAACAGGCCGAAGGGTCTCTGCCGGCGCTCATGGAGATGGCGGCGAAAGCCTCCGGCAAGCGGCCGCAGACGATAGGTATCGTCATGGACAATACCGCCGCGTCGGTTTCTTTTGTCAAGCCGATGCGCGACCACCAGTTCGCCAAGCTCGGGTTGAAATTGGTAGTGGACGAGACCTTTACGCCGCCCCTGGCGAACGCCACGCCGCTGATCCAGAAAGTACGTTCGGCGCGGCCTGACATCCTCATCCTGCTGCCCACGGTGATTTCCGACGCCAAACTGCTGCTGGAAAAAATGAACGAATTCGGGCTCGGGCACGGGAAAATGCCGACGATCGCCAATGGCGCGGCGATCCTCGATCCGGACCTGCGTACCAACATGAATATCGAACAGCTCGAAGGCGTCATGGCGGTGGTTGCCAACTGGACGACCAGCGCGCAAAAGGATTTTGTCGCCGAGGTCAAGGCCAAGACCACCGAGCCGTGGCCGACCCAGCATTTCGTGACCACCTATGGCGACATGCTGATCTTCAAGGCCGCCTTGGAAGCCGCCGGCAGGGCTGACCGCAAGGTGGTGGCCCAGGCGCTGCGGACGATGAATCTCAGCGGCGGTGCGGCGAACTTTTTTCCCGGCAACGGCAAGCTGAGATTCGAAGACAACGGCCGGCGCGCGGACGCGAGCCTGTTGATCGTGCAGTGGCAGAAAGGCGTGCCGATCACTGTCTATCCGCCCAAAGATGCGCTCGCCAGTCCCGTCTGGCCTACACAATAGTAATTCCAAAGACAAAGACACTGTCACCGCAAAGACGCAAAGGACACGAAGGAACAGCAAGAACGAAAGGAAGCAACCTGGGGTTAGAAGCGGAGTGATTTTTCGTGAGCCACTGACGCCAATTCCCACTTTGATGGATCGTCGGCCCATTAGGGGTTCTAACTCACAAATGTTTTGTCTCTTTCTTCGTGTCCTTTGCGTCTTTGCGGTGAAAATGGTTTTGACTATGTTTGTACGCCTTTAACTTCAGGAGGTAAGAGATGAATGACGAATTGTTCGAACGCGGTCTGAAGATCCGCAAGTCAGTACTCGGCGCCGAGTTCGTGGAGAAATCCATCGCCTCGGCGGATGACTTCAACATGCCGATGCAAAGACTGACCACCGAGTACTGCTGGGGGGCTATATGGGGTCGGGAGGAATTGCCGAAAAAGACCCGCAGCATGCTCAACCTGGCGATGCTGTCCGCGCTGAACCGTCCGCACGAACTGAAGATGCACATCGGCGGCGCGCTGCGCAACGGGGTTTCGAAGGCCGAGATCCGCGAGGTGCTGCTGCAGGTCGCGATCTACTGCGGCATTCCGGCAGGGGTGGACGCGTTCAGGGTGGCCAGGGAAACCTTCGCTGAGCTGGACAAGGCGGAGAAGAAATAAGGATCGACGCGCGGCAAAAGAGGTAGAGGTTTAGTTGGAGTCTCTTACACATGACTGACGATACCTACGAAATTTACGCGATCAAGTACGCGCGGCTGATGCGCCGCTCTTCCGAGAATTTCATCGGCGGCGACCCTCACGATACGGAAATGCCACTCAATTACTACGTGTGGGTGATCGCCGGAAAGACCTGCTCTATCGTAGTGGACACCGGGTTCGGTGAGGCCATGGCCAAGAAGCGCGGCCGGCAGATCATCCGGCCGGTCGCGGAAGGAGTCGCGGCGCTTGGCATCGCGCCGGAAAAAGTCGAAGACGTGATCGTCACCCACATGCATTACGACCACGCCGGAAATCTGCCACTGTTTTCGCGGGCACGCTATCACCTGCAGGACAAGGAGATGGACTTCGCCACCGGCCGCTGCATGTGCCATTCGATGCTCAGACACGGTTACGAGGCCGACGACGTCGCGCAAATGGTCCGCTGCGTTTTCGACGAACGCGTGCAGTTCCACGACGGTCCCGCAGAGATCGCCCCGGGAATCGAGGTACATCACATCGGCGGGCACACCACGGGCATGCAATCGGTGCGCGTGCGAACGCGCCGCGGCTGGGTGGTGCTGGCTTCAGATGCCAGCCACTTCTATGCGCACATGGAGCAGGGCCGGGCGTTCCCGATCCTCTATAACCTCGGCGACATGCTGGAGGGCTTCAACACGCTGCGAAAGCTCGCGACGTCATCGCGGCACATAGTTCCGGGCCACGATCCGCTGGTCATGGACCGCTACCCTGTCGCTCGTCCAGGAATGGTAGACTGGATCGTGCGCCTCGACGCCGATCCCAAGGTTTGAAATGTCAAAACCAGATCAAGAGCGTCGACGCAAAGGACGCAAAGGGGAAAAGAACGGACACAAAGGAAGAACTGGGGATGCAATGAAAGGCAAATGCATTTCACGTAAGGAACTATGCTTCTCTAGCCTCTAGCCTCTAGCCTCTAGCCTCTAGCCTCTAGCCTCTAGCCTCAAGCCTCTAGCCTCCAGCCTCTCGTCACCCGTCACCCGTCACTCGTAACGGTTTCAATAAATCGCGACGATGAATCCCGCGACCATCGCGGCGACCACGCACCAGCCCAGGAGCCGTAGTTCGGCGTCATGCCAGAATTGCGTAAAGATATTCGGCGGCTGCGGCGCACGGGTGAGCCTGGCGTGATCCTTCGGGTCCGGTTTGGTGAGGCGCTTGATTGCTGCGGATGAATCGAATATGTGCGACAGCGCGAGCCGCGTGTTGGAGTCCACGATGACGTTCTGCAATCGCGTGCCGCGCGTCCTCGTGCCGCCCTCGGCTACGATCGAGTCGCCGTTTTCGGTGTCGATGCGCAGAGTCCGCGTGCGTGCATCGTCTCCCGGTGCTGCGCCGTCCCTCGGTGCCTTGCCGATGCGCACCGTGTTGTCCGGTTCGGGGCGATGGCCGCCCAGTTCGCTCAGGCAGGCTTGGAGGTCCGCGGCGAACTGGTGGGCGTCCTAATAGCGCTCGTCGGCGTCCTTCTCCAGCGCCTTTGCCACCACCAGGTCGAGCAACGCGGGCACCTCGCGGTTGATGCGGCTGGGCGGCACCGGCCGCAGGTGGGAAACGTTGTACATGATCTCCGAAGGCTCCGAGCCGGCGAACAGCTTGGTGCCGGTCAGCATTTCGTACAGCACCGTACCGAGTGAGAAAATGTCCGAGCGGTGATCCACGGGGCGGCCGCCCACCTGTTCCGGAGACATGTAGCGCGGCGTGCCGAGCATCATGCCGGTTTCGGTCTTCAGGTCCGACTGTCGCATCCGCGCGATGCCGAAGTCCATGATCTTCACCCGGCCTCCGGCGACGACCATGATGTTGGGCGGCTTGATGTCGCGGTGAACCACACCGCGATCGTGTGCGAAGGCCAGTGCTTCGGCAACCTGTTCGACGATACGTACGGCCTCCGGCAACTTGAATCGCCGTTTCTCCGCCATGCTGGCCAGATCGGTGCCGTCGAGCAGTTCCATCGTCATATAGACCATCTCCCCTTCATGGCCGACGTCGTAGATGGTCACAATGCTCGGATGCGCTAGCCGTCCCGCTGCCCGGGCCTCCTGGGTGAAACGGGCTTCGTACTCCTTGCGGTCGGTATCATCCGCCGGAATGACGATGGTCTTTATGGCGAGCGGTCGGTCCAGCACAGGGTCTTCTGCCCTGTAGACCACGCCCATCGCCCCCCGTCCGAGTTCGCCGAGGATCCGGTAGCGTCCCAACTCCGTCAATTTCTGCGTTGCCATAATGTCGGGATGAGCGATTCAGGGCCTGACCAAGAGCGATTCCCACATTCGGTGGAAGAATCCGCGCTTGTCACCGGGTGTGAAGGCTAAATGGACAGTAGTCACTCTGCCGGGGCGGAGTTCTACGTGGTATCGGTACGCCGGGTAGCCCTTCTTTCGCACCTCGACGACATGTTCTCCGGGGTCCAGGCGCAGTTCCGCAAGAGGCGGGCTCTTGCCCCGCGACACGCCGTCCACGAATACATCGCCGTCCGGGTAGATGTCGAACGCGAGCACGCCCGGATGGTCCGCGTAAATATTCAGTCGGATGTCTTCGCGGAGGCCCACTGCTGCGACAGCGAAACCGACCATCACGATTGCACCCACGGCAGCGAGAACCTTGCGGCGGCGGCCCGGCGCGCTCGGGTTCGGCGACAGCACCTCATGCGTGCGTACGTTGGCGTCAGTGAACACACCGGCCGGCCGCAGACCCACGGCGCGGTGCGGCGCAGCCGCGGCGAGCGCATCGCGGAAGGCGCGCGATACAATCAGACGGCCTGCGCCGGCGTAGTGCGCGATCGCGGCCGCGGTACCGATCGCGTCTCCGATCAGGCCCTGCAGGCCTTCCTCGTCCTGTGCCGGCCGCACCGCCCCGTGATTGATGGCAATCGCGACTGGGACTCCAGCCGCCGTCACGCGCGAGCAGCGCTGCGCGATTTTGAGGGCTCCCGCCGGATCGTCGAGGACCACGACCGCAACGCCGTCCGGTGCGTCCAGAACGATCCGGCTCCTGGCTGGAAATTCGCCCAGCGACACTGCTAGCGCGGCTTCGAGCTGCGCGCGCAGCCTCGCCTGCTCGGCCACCGGCCGGCGCACAAACTCGGTGATCCTGGCAAATATGACGCTTGCCAAAGAGGGCAACGTGCTGGTCTCGTTCACGTCACAAACGGAAGTTTAAAAAGTACCGGAATTCTACACGCTGGAAGGGCTGCTACGATGATGGTGAGTTCATTTCGTCAAATCCTTTCCGACATTTACCGCCCGCTCTGGTCGGCGTATCCTTTTCCGGTCGGGAAGCCGAAGGGAGGGGACGACAATGACACCATCCAAAACCTGCTGCCGCGCGATCTTTCTGGTGATGCTTGGCTTCGCACTTGTCGTGACATCGGGTTGCGGCGGAGTGCGAAGCAGGCAAACCACAACCAGTGTCGTCGACTACCTTTATCCGGACGCAAAGGAGCCCGTAGCCGAGCAGGGCATACCGGTGCTGACGCTGCCGATGCGCGTGGCGGTCGCCTTCGTGCCCGAAAAGATCGGGCATGCATCGCTGTCGGAAGCCAAGAAGACCGAACTCCTCGAGCGCGTCGCCGCGAACTTCAGGACGCTGGAATTCATCAAGTCGATCGAAATCATTCCGTCCGCCTACCTTACGCCTCGGGGCGGATTCGCGAACCTTAACCAGATCCGGACGATGCATGGCGTCGAGACGATCACACTGATTTCGTATGACCAGACGCAGTTTACCGATGAAGGCATGGCATCCATTGCTTATTGGACCATCGTCGGCGCGTATGTGGTCCCCGCAGAAAAGAACTCGACTCACACGATGGTGGATGCGGTGGTCATGCATATCCCGAGCCGGAAGATGCTGTTCCGCGCGCCAGGTGTAAGCCAGGTCAAGGGTCAATCCACACTCGTGAATCTGACCGAAGAGTTGCGTGCGGACAGCGCAAAGGGCTTTGATCTGGCCGTGGAGGCCATGGTCAAGAATCTCGCGCCGCAGATCGTTTCATTCCAGGAGAAGGTCAAGAGTTCGCCTGAAGAGTACAAAGTGGTGCGGGCATCCGGCTCCACGGGTGGTGGCGCGTTCGATTCCGTAATGGCGGCGTTGATTGGGTTGCTTTTTGCGGGAGGTGTGTGGTGGTCGCGCCGCCGACCTTGACGCGCATACCGTGTTGGCTCCTCGGCCTGGTGGCCGTTGCGCTTCTCGCACAATGGTACGACGGTGCCGCGGATTTGCTCGTCTACGATCGGGAGGGCCTTGCCCGGGGCGAGTTGTGGCGCCTTCTGACGGGACACCTCGTTCATTTTTCCGCCGCACACGTCATCAATAACCTCGTCGTCCTTATCCCCGCTGTCTGGTTGGTCGAGACTCGTTATACGGAGGACACCGGTCTGCTATTGTTGGCGGCAGCGTTGGCGGTCGGAATTGCGGTGCATGCCGGCACTCCGGAAATTCTGCGATTCGGGGGCGCGTCCGCAATTTCGCTCGCGTTTTTGGTCTATTCGTGCCTGCGCGGCCTTCACGAAGGCCGCCGCTGGAGCCTGGTGTGCGGGGTTCTGTTAGCGATGGTGTGCGCCAAGCTGGCGGCGGAGTTCTTCTGGAATTGGAGTCCCCTGAACTGGGAGATCAATGGAAAATTCGTGCCCGTGACATTGAGTCATCTGGTCGGCGCGGCGACCGGTGCCGCACTGTATGTATGGCGTGTCGCCGGCGCCCGATCACTTGACTTCGAGTACAGCGAGTACAGTGATTCGCGGCGCCGAACCCGGGCAAGCTGACATTCAGTACGCCGCACCGATCCTGTTTGTTACCCGGCACTCTGCGCCACTGATTTGCTGTGATGTAACCCTCGTTCCGCCACCCTGCGCCCTTCGCCAGTCACTGGTCACCCGTCACCCGTCACTTGTCACTTGTCACTAATTTGTCAGAACCCTAATCGGTTTGCCGTCCAGAAAAGCCAGCACGTTCTCGACCGAATCTGCGTAGAACTCTGCATACACCTCGCGGGTGCAGTAGCCGAGGTGCGGCGTCAGCACGGTATTCGGCAGGTTGCGCAGCCCATGTTCAGCGGGCAGCGGTTCCTGCACGTACACATCGAGCGCGGCGATCAATTTCCCGGTCCTGAGTTTTTCCACCAGTGCCGCTTCATCAACCAGCGGGCCGCGCGAAGTGTTCACCAGGATCGCACCCGGCCGCATGCGGGCGAGGTCCTGTGCGCCGATGATGCCGCGGGTGCGGTCCGACAGAACGAGGTGCAGCGACACAGCGTCCGACTCCGACAGGAGCGTCGCCTTGTCCACCCGCTTCGCGCCGGCCGCCGCCGCTTTGTCTTCGCTCAAATTCTGGCTCCAGGCCAGCACCCGCATGCCCAGCGCCTGTCCGTAGCGCGCCACCTTCGAGCCGATCTTGCCCAGCCCGACGATGCCGAGCGTTTTGCCTTCGAGCACCTGGCCTGCAGGCACGCCACCCTGGAATCCGCCTTTGCGCAATGACGCATCAGCGCGTGGAATATGCCGTGCCGCCGCAAGCAGCAGTCCCAAGGCCAGTTCGGCAGTCGTGGCAGTAGAGTGCGCACCTCCGGTGTGAGAGACGACGATGCCGCGCGCCTTGAGCGCATCAAAGTCCATTGTCCAGGTGCGCCCGCCAGTCAGTGCGATCATGCGCAGCGTCGGCAGTCGTTCGATCACTTCCTTCGTAAACCTGGTGCGCTCGCGCATGGCAATGATGATCTCGAAACCGGCCAGCGCGTCGGCGGTCGCATCGGCATCCTTAAACGGCTCCTCGAAGAAGACGATCTCCGCGCGCTCCAACAGGCGTGACCAATCTGCACTGTGCTCCGCGACGCCCTGCCAGTCGTCCAGGACTGCGACCCGCGTTTTACTTGTCATGTGAATAGTCCTCTCTAGGGCTCATGTTGCCATCGCGGACGGCTGATGAACATGGTCAGCCGGCCTATGGCCGGCATTAGAAGCGTTGACGCAAAGGTCGCAAAGGAGAAAAGTGAGGACGCAAACAAAAACAAACGCGATTTACGTAAGCAACTACTCTTTTTTGCCTCTCGCCTCTCGCCTCTCGCCTCTCGCCTCTCGTCCCTCGTCTCTTGTCTTTCTATGCATAATGTAGAACTCTGGGAAGTAACTATAAGAAAAAAGCATGTCGATCTCCCCCCAACCCTCGTTTCTCATTGGCCTGATCGGCGCAGGCATTCAGGCCTCCCTCACTCCGGCGATGCACGAGCGCGAGGGGGCGGAGCAGGGGCTTCGCTATCTGTACAAGTTGATCGATCTCGAGAAGCTCGAACTTGGCGCCGATACGCTGCCCGAATTGCTGACCGCGGCCGAGCGCATGGGCTTCTCGGGTCTCAACATCACCTATCCATGCAAGCAATCGGTCATTCCGCTCTTGACCAACCTGTCCGACGACGCGCGCGCGCTGGGTGCGGTGAACACCGTGATACTGCGCGACGGCCAGCGCATCGGCCACAACACCGACTGGTGGGGTTTCGCGGAAAGTTTCCGCCGCGGATTGCCGGACGTGACGCGGGATCATGTGGTGCAGCTCGGTGCCGGCGGTGCGGGCGCAGCGGTTGCGCATGCGGCACTGACGCTGGGAGTCAAGAAGCTCACAATCTTCGATCTCGATGCGAGCCTCTCGCAACGGCTTGCCGCTGATCTTGCCGCCAGATTTGGAAAAGGACGGGCAATATCCGGCGCCGATCTTGGCAGCGCGATGGCCAATGCCGATGGGCTGATCCACGCAACGCCAACCGGAATGGCGAAGCATTCTGGCCTGCCCCTGCCTGCGAAATTGCTGCAGGCGCAGCAGTGGGTTGCCGAGATTGTGTATCTACCGCTGGAGACGGAGCTTCTCCGCACCGCGAGGGGCGTTGGTTGCCGAACGCTCAATGGCGGCGGCATGGCGGTGTTTCAGGCGGCCGAGGCATTCCGCTTGTTCACCGGTATTGCGCCCGACGCCGAACGGATGCTGCGTCACTTCGCTTCGATGGGGGGTGCGTAGCGGCCGATTCTGCCTTTTCGGGGATGTCGGTGGATAATAAGATGCAAAGGCACTAAGGCAACTTCGGTTTCCCGGCCGCGCAGGCGCTTCATGTCCGGCGTGAAAAGATCGTGAGCATCATGCAAGGGGAGAGCAAAGTGAGACTCAAGAACAAGATCGCGCTGATAACCGGCGCGGCATCCGGGATAGGGCAGAGCGCTGCGCTGATCTTTGCGCGCGAAGGCGCGAAGGTCGTGGTGGCGGACATCCTGGAGAAGGAAGGCCATACCGTCGCCGACTCGATCGTCTCGGCGGGAGGGGAGGCGATGTTCCTGCACATGGATGTTGCCGAAGAGGACCAGTGGCGCGAGACGGTGCTCGAGACCGTCGAGCGATACGGCCGGCTCGATGTGCTGGTCAACGACGCCGGCATCAGCGGCGCGGTGCCTGACCGGATGAATACTGAGTATTTCGACAAGCTGATGGCGGTCAATGCGCGCGGGACTTTTCTGGGGATGAAGTACGCCATCCCACAAATGCAACAGGCGGGTGGCGGCGCAATCGTCAATCTGTCATCGATCTCGGGCTTTATCGGACAGGAATTCGTGCACATGGGCTACAACGGCGCAAAAGCCGCGATTCGCATGATGACGAAATCCGCCGCCGTGCAATATGCGAAGGACGGCATTCGCGTGAATTCGGTCCACCCCGGCCTGATGCCGCCCATGCGGACCTCGGTGACAGCGGCCGATCCCAAGCTGCGCGCCAAGTTGTTGGAATCCGTGCCGATGCGCCGCACCGGTCACGTCGAAGAAGCGGCTTACGCGATCCTGTTCCTGGCCTCCGACGAAGCGTCCTACATCACCGGCACCGAGCTGGTAGTGGATGGCGGCTTTCTTGCGGTTTGATACGCGCGACGCGGATTTCACAGCAGGCGCGACCAGCATGCCCACCTTGAAGACCGATGACGGCGTGAACCTGTACTACGAGGAGGCCGGTTCCGGCGTGCCGATCGTCTTCGTGCATGAGTTCGCGGGCGATTTTCGGACCTGGGAGCCGCAGGTGAGGCACTTCTCGCGCCGCTATCGCTGCATCACCTACAACGCGCGCGGCTACCCGCCGTCGGACGTGCCTGCCGATGTCGAGCGCTACTCGCACCAGCGTGCGCGCGACGACATCCTCTCTGTGATGGACGGGTTGGTGATCCAGCGGGCTCACGTCGTGGGCAATTCGATGGGCGGTTTCGCTGCGTTGCACTTCGGTATTGCCCATTCCGATCGCGCGTTGTCTTGCGTCGTCGCCGGCTGTGGTTATGGTGCCCATCCGGCGCAGTACGCGCAGTTCCAGGCGCAGTCGCGCGCACTCGCAAAGACCATGCTGGAGGAGGGCATGGCCAAGGTGGCGGCAACCTACGGCCACGGTCCTGCGCGCCTGCAGTTGCAGACCAAGGACCCGCGCGGATTCGCCGAATTCATCGGTAATTTCTCCGAGCATTCAGCGCAGGGCTCGGCCAATACCATGCTTGGCTACCAGGCGCGGCGGCCATCACTCTATGACCTGACCGCGGGCATGTCCCGAATCGAAGCACCCGTGCTGATCATCGCCGGCGACGAGGACGACCCGACGCTGGAGCCCTCGCTGCTGATGAAACGCACCATTCCCGCGGCCGCGCTCGCCGTGCTGCCCGCGAGCGGGCACATGACCAATCTGGAAGAGCCGGCGCTGTTCAACCGCTTGCTGGAGGATTTCTTCCACCAAGTTGAGTCCGGCCGCTGGACAAAGCGCGCGGAGCCGGTTTAGCTCTTGCCATTCCCGATTCCCGATTCCCGATTCCCGATTCCCGATTCCCGATTCCCGACTCCCGAATCCCGAATCCCGACTCCCGACTCCCGATTCCCGATTCCCGACTCCCGAATCCCGATTCCCGATTCCCGACTCCCGACTCCCGAATCCCGAATCCCGAATCCCGACTCCCGACTCCCGACTCCCGACTCCCCATTTCCCAGCCCTTAGTCCTCCACCCTTCATCCTTCCGCCTTCATCCTTGCCTTTATGGACGCCCTTTCCCATCTTCGCATCATCGACCTGACACGCGTGCGCGCGGGACCGACTTGCACTCGGCAGTTCGCCGACTGGGGCGCCGACGTCATCAAGATCGAGATGCCTGACGGCGAAGACATGCTGGGCGAGCGCCACGGCTCGGACTTCCAGAATCTGCATCGCAACAAGCGCTCGCTCACGCTTAATCTGAAAGATCCGCGCGGTGTCGAGGTGCTCAAGCGCTTGGCGAAAACCGCCGACGTGCTTGTGGAAAACTTCCGGCCAGAGGTGAAACACAAGCTGGGCATCGACTACGCAACGCTGGCCGCGGAAACCCCCCAACTCATCTACGCAAGCATTTCAGGTTTCGGCCAGGATGGGCCCTATCGCGATCGCGCCGGCTTCGATCAGGTTGCGCAGGGCATGGGCGGTCTCATGTGGGTGACCGGATTGCCGGGGCATGGGCCGGTGCGCGCGGGCATTCCAGTCGCGGATCTGAGCGCGGGCCTGTTCGCGGCGCTCGGCGTGCTGATCGCACTGCAGGAGCGGAGCCGCTCCGGCAAAGGCCAGTGGGTGCAAAGTTCGCTGCTTTCCGCGATGGTGGTGATGATGGACTTTCAGGCCGCTCGCTGGCTGGTGGAGGGCGAGGTGGCGGGGCAGGCGGGCAACGATCATCCAACTTCCATGCCGACGAGTGTCTATCCGACCGCGGACGGTTTCGTGAACGTCGCGGCGTCGGGCAATCCAATTTTCGCGCGCATGTGCGAAGCCTTCGGCGATCCGGTTCTGGCCCGCCATCCGGACTACGCGAACGCGAAACTTCGTTCGAAGAATCGAGTTGCGTTGAACGAGGCAATCGCCCGGCATACGGGGCGGTACACCTCGGCGGCCCTGATCGAATTGCTGGCGGGCGCTGGGGTACCTTGCGGGCCAATCTACAAGATGGACCAGGTGTTCGCCGACCCGCAGGTGCAACATCTTGGCATGGCGGTGCCGGTGCCGAAACCCGACGGTGGTGAACTCAAATTGGTCAGCCCGGCGATCACGCTATCCCGCACCCCGGCGCGCATGAAGTGGGCAATCGGGCCGGCGGGCGAGCACAGTGACGTGATCCTGCGCGAGCTCGGCTACTCCGAGGCGGAGATTTCCGGCCTGCGCGCCGCCGATGTAATTTAGGAAACGCTATGGGAGAGGGAAAACTGCGCGTCGAGCGCGACGGACCGATCGGCCGCCTGGTGCTGGACAACCCGGCACGCCGCAATGCCATCGGCGCAGACATGTGGCGTGCAATTCCAGAATCGATGGCCGGGTTCGATGCCGATCCGGCGATTCGCTGCATCGTTCTGCGCGGCGAGGGCTCGGGCGCCTTTGCGGCGGGCGCCGATATTTCCGAATTCGAACAGCGCCGCTCCAGCGAAGCCGGAGTCAAGGCGTACGAAGCCCTGGTCGATGCCGCGCACCTCGCGATTGAAAATTCACCCAAGCCGGTGATTGCGCTGATTCACGGCTTCTGCGTCGGCGGTGGACTGGCGGTGGCGCTCTCCTGCGACCTGCGCTACGCCGGCGCCTCGAGCCGCTTCGCGATTCCCGCCGCTCGTCTGGGGCTGGGCTATGGCGTGTCCGGCACCAATCGGCTGGTGGCGACCGTCGGCCACGCCGCCGCCCGAGAGATCATGTTCAGCGCCCGCCGCTACGACGCTGACGAAGCAATCGCGATGGGCTTGGTCAACCGCGTGTTGCCCGACGCCGAACTCGACGATTATGTGCGCCAGATTGCACTCCAACTCGCGGCGAATGCGCCGCTGACGATCGCCGCGTCCAAGTCGGTCATCAATTCCCTGATCGCGGCCAAGGGTAACTACGCAGAAGTAAAAAAGATGGTGGCCCGCTGCATGAATAGCGAGGACTACATCGAAGGCCGGCGGGCGTTCATCGAGAAGCGCGAGCCGAAGTTCAGCGGGAAATGAACATCGTGACGGACGCGGGGTGCAGGGGACGCCGCGGCCCATTCAATAGACAGGTATACAAACCAGGCCCCGTATCGCCCGCGAGGGTTGAGCGCGACGCGGCGCAGCTAGCCCTTATCGGGTGAACTTTCCTGCTCGGCAGCCCAAGTGTTACAGGCACCGCGCCAGCCGGGCGAAAACGGAATGGGTCCGTCTGAAGCCCAGCAATACAGGTTGTGGCGGTCTGGGTATTTTGTTTCGAAGACGCATACGTTTTTGAAATACGGAATGAAGAAGCGGCGAAGATCCTCTTTGTCTTTGAACTCGTATTCGTGGTGAGAGAGGTGCTTCAGGCCTTCTCCTCTTTCGACCACCGTGTAACTGCTCACAACGCCGGTTGGGGACAGGCGATTCTTGATGTTTTTCATGATTGCATCAATCTCATCCGGGGTGAAATGTTCTATGGCACCGTCCCACATGATGTTGTCGAACGACCCCTCGGGCATTTCGGTTCTGATGTCGGCCAGGACAAAGGAAACGTTTGATGCGCCATTCTTGCGCTTTGCCGTCTTCATGATCAGGGGATCGAAGTCACAGGCAAGCACTGAACGAGAAGTCAGACTGTAGAAATTGCGGGCATTGAAGCCATCGCCGCAGCAAAGTTCAAGAACGGTTCCTCCCTTGAGGCTGAGTGCCCCATAAACGCCACGCTCGACCCACTGCGGATTTCGAGTCAAGCGCCATTGATAGAAAAGGTCGATATGGTGGTCGAAGTTCTCCGGTTGTGGGGGTAATCCCCACTGCACAAACATCAGTCGCCGATGGGCGGAGCTTGCCCATCGCGCAGCGATTCGAGCTTCGGTTTGCGAAATTGCTTCGATGAGCGGTTTCAAGGGGCTGAGGATGCGCCCCGTCTTCTTGACTACTGCTCCGATTGTCCAATCCATTGTCTTCCTTCCTGCCGAACGATCGCGTTGACACAAAAAAACTTCTGCGTCAGGCTGAGCCAACCCGGCTCATCGGGACACTTTTGAAGGTAGACAATACCCGAGCAGGTGTCCGATGGGAAAGGGCAACTACGCAGAAGCAAAAAAATGGTGGCGCGCTGCACGAAGAGCGAGGACTGAATCGAAGGCCGGCGGGCGTTCATCGAGAAGCGCGAGGCGGAGTTCAAGAGGAAATCGGTCATCGTGACGGACGCGTAGTGCAGGGAACACCGCGTCCTGTGCATTGAGTTCGATCAAGCTACAAGACCGGCCCCCTTTGCTCTCCTTACCCCATCTCCGCGTCGTTGACACTGGTGTTTCGCGGAGCTACGCTCGAACTGCCCAGTGCAAGTAGCGGGCCTGTATCGTCGGCAGCACGACCAATCCGGGGCTGAGGCCGCATTCAGGGGGAGCAGAACATGGCTGATACCAAAGACGTACGCTCGAACGCTACCTCGGTCGATCCGCGCCCCATTCGCAAAGTACCCGATCCTCTGCCGCTCACCATAGGCGGAATGATCGCTGCTGTCGGCCCGCAGGCGATCAACTTCGGTATCTCGATCGGCGGGGGCGAAGCGTACTTCCTGCCCAACGTCGCGGCCAGGGGTGCATTCGGCTTCCATTGGCTGCTTATCGTCTCGGTGATCGTGGAAACCGTGCTGGTCTACGAGTGCATCAAGTATTCCTGCTGCACCGGGCGATCGTTCTTCGCTGGCACCAATGAACTCGCGCCGCGCCGTTTCTGGCCCTGGTTCTGGGCGGTGGCCGCGATTTTGACCTTCGGCTGGCCGGCGTGGATGGGAGGAGCGGTTATCGCCGCCGCCAAGTTTACCGGCATCACCACGCAATCGCTGTTTCCTAGTTCAACCCTGCCGCCGCAGTACCTTTGGGCGGTCATCGCACTGGTCCTGGTGTTGGTCGTGTTCTACTTCTCGAACAGAACCTATGCCTTCCTGGCCAAGTTCTTCGAGGTGATCATGGTTGCCAACATCCTTCTGGTGCTGGCGGTCACGGTGATCGTCGCCAAACCATCCGACTACCTGACCGTATTAGCCGCTTACTGCGGCGTACATTTCTTTACTCAAGGTGTGAGCGGGCTTTCACCAATCGAAATCACCGCGATGTATAACCAGCCCGGAGGCAGCCTCATGTGGGTGAGCTTCTGGGTGGTGGCTGCGGGCTGGGGCATGGGTAAGTATGCGGGCCAGGTGACCGGCGCATTGCGCCCTCCGGAGGAGATAACCGCCGAGGAGGTGCGGTGGGACACCAAGGATCCCCGAGAGGTTGCCAAGATGAAGCAATGGATCAAGGTTGGCGGCTGGAGTCTCGTTCTCTGGTGGGCGATCATCGGCGGGCTGATCATGACTTATCTGTACTCGGTCGCTGGCTATGCCTATCTTCACGATGAGTTCCTGCGCAGCGGAAACATACCGAAAGGCGTCGAAGTGCCGTTGCAGATGGCCACGATCGCCCAGGGCGTACTTGGTCCGGTGGCCGGATGGCTCATGCTGCTGGTGGTCATGGTGACGCTGTACGACGCGCAGTTTCCCTTCTACGACACCTATATCGGTCGCACGACGACCGACGCGATCGCGGTCACCACGGAGTGGGAAAAGAAGCGCCCATACCGGTTCTACTACTTCGTTGTCGTGACCGTAGCCGTGCTTGCCGGTCTCTACCTCGTGCTGCTGAAGGAGCCGCTGATCGTATGGATGATGGTGGCGACCGCCGCAGTCGCGTTTCGTTCCATCGGGTCGCTGCAGATCATGCTGATCAACAAACGGCGGCTTCCGCCCGAGTTTCAAATGAGCAAGCTCAATGCCGCGCTGCTGTGGTTCAGCTTCGTCACCGGTCTGGCGTCGGTGGGGTATTTCGCGATCTTCGAACTGCCGAAGCGGCTTGCGGGTGGCTAGTGTTCAGGGCGGTTGTCTGGCATGTCTTGATGCTGATCTGGCTGGGCGCCTTGATATCTGGCCTCTGGTGGATCTGGCCAAACTTCAGCAAACCGGCTATCACGCAGGACCTCGTTGCCGGCCTGTTATGGCTGACGATCGGGACGTTGGCCTGGATTGTTGCGTTCAACTACGGACGCCAGCGTTATTGGCGGCAGCACTGATCTGCAATTCGGTGAAGAACCTGGTACGAGCTTTCCTAGATCATCAGGTACTTCGTCTTCACTTCCGCATTCGCCGCCATCTCCTGCATGGTGCCGTGGAAGCGAATGCGCCCCTTCTCGATCACGTACGCGCGGTCGGCGACTTCGGCGGCGAAATGCATATTCTGCTCGGCAAAAAGGATGGTGAGACCCATGCCCTTGAGATTCCTGATCTGGCGCGTAAGCTCCTGCACCACCATCGGTGCGACACCTTCTACCGGTTCATCGAGCAGCAGCAGCGAGGGGTTGCCCATGAGCGTGCGGCCGATGGTAAGCATCTGCTGTTCACCGCCCGAGAGGTAGCCGCCCAGGCGCCGGTCCAGCGGCGCGAGCACGGGAAAGAGCGCGTACACCCTGTCCACCGTCCAGGGCGTGCCATGGTTGCGGCCCTTCTTCACGGCGATTTCGAGGTTCTCGCGCACCGTCAAGTCGGGAAAGATCAGCCTTTCGTCGGGCACGAAACCGACGCCGAGCTGCGCGATCCGGTAAGGCGAGCGGCCGATCAGCATTTCGCCATTGAAGCGGATCTCGCCGTCGCGCGCCGGCGCCAGCCCCATGATGGTCTTGAGTGTCGTGGTCTTGCCGGCGCCGTTGCGGCCCAGCAGGCAGACCGATTCACCCTCGTTCACGTCCAGCGACACATCGAACAGGATGTGGCTGGTGTCGTAAAAGGTGTGGACATTGCGGACTTCGAGGCGCAACACCGGGTTCATAGCTGGTGTTCTCCCAGGTAGACCTTCTGGGCGGTTTCATTGGCGCGGACCTCCGCGGGCGTGCCCTGTACGATGATCTCGCCCCGGTGCAGCAGGGTCAGCAGGCGCGCGTGGTTGAACACGATACCCATGTCGTGCTCGGTGAACAGCACCGTGAGCTTCAGCTCCCGGTTGAGCTGGTCGACCAGGGCCATGGTCGAGCGCGCTTCCTCGATCGACATGCCGGCAGTTGGCTCGTCCAGGAACAACAGGCGCGGCTTCGCCGCCAGCGCGATTGCCAGCTCGAGCCGCTTCTTGTCGCCCTGCGCGAGCTCCCCGGCTATCAGGTCACGCTTGGATTCCAGCCTGCACAGCGCGAGCACGCGTGCGGTTTCTTCAACGCCGAGGCTTCTTGCCGGCACGAACAGCCGGAAGGTCGCGCGCATCTGTGCGTGCACCGCCGCGCGCACGTTCTCCGCAACCGTCATGCGCGCGAACACGCTGCTGACCTGGAACGCGCGCGAGATTCCGCGCCGCGCGACCATATGTGGCGGCAGGCCGGTGATTTCCTCGCCGGCGAATACGACCTTGCCGGCGTCGGGCCGGTGGTAGCCGGTGAGCAGATTGATGAACGTGCTCTTTCCCGCGCCGTTTGGTCCGATGATCGCCGACTGCTCGCCCTCCCGCATGGCGAAGTCGACATTGCGCGTGACGTGCACCCCGCCGAAGTGCTTCTCGAGCCCGGTGACTTCGAGGATGTTGGAATTCACGGCCGCTCCTGCGCGTCGCGCGCGCCGGACTCGGGCTCGACTTCGCGCGTCGCATTGCGCGCACCTGCCCGGCGCAGACGCTTCTCGATAACGCCAAGGACTCCGCCCGGGGCGAACAGCACGATCAGGAGAATGACGGTGCCGATGGTCAGCGGCCAGTACACGGTGTACATCTTCACTACCGCCTGCAGCAGCGTATAGATCAACGAACCGACCAGCGGGCCGATAAGCGCTCCGGCGCCGCCGATCAGCGTCATGAACACCGCAATTCCGGACTGGCCCCAGCCAAGCAGACCTGGGCTCACGCTGCGCGAAAACGGACCCCAAAGCGCACCCGCGAGCCCGGCGAAGGCGCCGGCAATCACGAAATTCGCGAGCATGTGTACCCTGACGTTGGTGCCGAGGAACGCCGCGCGGCGTTGATTGTCGCGCAGCGTACGCAGGGTATACCCGAACGGCGACTCGGTGATGCGCCACATCACCGCGATGGCGACCGCCACGATGGCAAGCGTCAGATAGTAGAAGTTCACGGCGTCCTGAAACACTGGCGGCGGCAGCAGCCCCTGAATGCCGTCATCACCCTTGGTGAAGCTGTACCAGGAAAACACGATGTAGAACAGCAGCTCGCCAAAGGCGAGCGTGAGCATCGCGAAGTAAATGCCGGTCAAGCGCACGCAGAAGAAGCCGACGATCAACGCTGCCAGCGCCGCCACGGGCGGTCCGACCGCCAGCGCGAGAAAGAACTGCGGAACGCCGATGTGCGGAGCCGTGGTCTTCAGCGCCGTGAACAGCAGCGCTGTGGCATAAGCGCCGACGCCGAAGAATGCCGCGTGGCCGAACGATATCTGCCCCATGTAGCCATAAAGCAGGTTGAAGCTCATCGCGAACAGGCCAAGGATCAGGATCTCCGTTCCGACATAGGTCCAGAATTGTCCGGGAAGCAGCGGAAGGACGAGGAAGGAGACGATCAGCAGGAGCGCGACGGGTCCGGTGATCCGGAACCTTGCATACAGGCGGGCCGGCCACCCGGAGCGGTTGCTATGGGCACCCATGGCAAATCAGTATCGCAACTCGGTGCCGAACAGGCCCCACGGGCGCCAGATCAGGACCGCGATGACGATCAGGAAGATCATCGCCAGCGCGCCGTCGGGCCAGAACAGGATGGAGAACGAGTAGACCACGCCGACGATGATCGAGGCGACGAAGGTGCCCAGCATGCTGCCGAAGCCGCCGATCACTACTACCGCGAAGCACTGCACGATGATATCCAGATCCACGCCTAACGCCATCGGCAGCAACGGCAGGAACACACCGCCGGCGAGCGCCGCGAGGCCCACCCCCAAAGCAAACACCATGGCGTAGATCTTCGGAATCGGGATACCGAGCGCGCTCACCATGTCGCGGCTGAATACCGCGGCGCGCACGATTTTGCCGAAGCGCGTGCGGTGCAGGAAATACCACAGGCCGGTCGCCACCGTGATGCCAGTGCCGACGATCACGAAGTGGTACGGATTGATCAGCGTGTCGAAGATCTCGATGGGCTCCACGCCAAGCGCGATGCGCCGATTCTCCAGGCCCCAGACGAGCTTGATCACATCGCCCAGAATCAGCACGAGCGCAAAGGTGAGAAGCAGCTGCTCGGGCAGCTCGCGCTGGTAGGTGCGGCGAATCAGGAAACGCTCCAGAGCAAGGCCGGCCAGCATCATCAGGGTGACCGCGCCCGCAATCGCCGGCAGCAGCATCCAGGGGCTGGCGCCGAACTGCTCGCTCAGGAAAGTGAAGATGGAGAACGTGACGTAGCCGCTCAACAGCCACAGCGTGGCGTGAGCGAAGTTCAGAATGTTCATCACGCCGAAAATCAGCGACAGCCCCGCGGAGAGCAGGAACAGCACCATTGCGCGGGATAGTCCGCTGAACAACTGTAGTACGTAGGGGCCAATATCCATGCGCAGACGCCGAACTCCAGGCGGCAGCCGGAGCGCCTCATGCGCTCCTGCCGGGTAACGCGACGTGCCTCAGGCTCGCTTCTTCTTGAGTTTTTCGACCTCTTCGCAGGTCGGCGTCCAGACTTCGTGGCCCTCGACCTGGATCATGGTATCGGGCTTGTAGATCGGGAATGGGTAGTCGGGCGAATCCCACACCTCGCCGACGTACGACGGCACGTCGAGCTGGTTGCTGCAGTCGCGGAATGTACGCTTGCCGCGGCAGGTGTCGATGGTGGCACCCTTGAGCGCCTTTATGATCGCCTCGGTATCGATCGAGCCCGCCTTCTTTGCGCCCTGCTCGAGCGCGCCGAGCGCGTCGTAGTACATGCAGGCCCAGTCGTCCGGATAGCCGTCGGCGCCGAATGCTGCGCGGTCACGTTTGATGTACGCCTGCATGATCGGCTCTTTGAGGTGCGCGAAAAACGGGCAGCGCGCCAGGCCGATGATGCCTCGCGGCAGCGTCTTGCGTTGCGCCTTCAGGTCGTTGACCGCAATCAGTCCACCGGGAAATGGCACGCGCTTGAACAAGCCCATCTGGCTGGCCTGCTGCATGAAGGTTTCGGCATCCTTGCCCGCGATTGCACCGAACATGAAATCGGGCTTCGCCGCCATGATTGCCGTGATGTAGGAGGTAAAGTCGGTCTCGCCCAAGTTGAACCACAGTTGCCGGGTCTCCTTCACGCCGGGGGCAATCTTCACCAGTCCGGTAGTGAACCCTCTATGCGTGTCGCGGCCCCACTCGTAGTCCTGGCAGAGCGAGACGTAGCTCGTCCACTTGTTCTTCTCGGCCATGCGCGACACCGCGACCACCACCGCTCCCGACTGCATATTGCTGTCGGGGCAGAACTGGTAGGTATAGGGCGTGTAATTGTCCTGCGTGATCTTCGAGCTGTTGGAGGTAGCCGCAAAGTGCAGCACTTTGTGCTCGTGGATGATTTCCTGCATCGCGAGCGCCACCGCGCTCGAGTAGGTGCCGAAGACCGCGTCGACCTTGTCATTCAAGATCACTGACCGGGTCTCGCGCGCACCGACGTCGGGTTTGGTCTCGTCGTCGCGGTAGACAATCGCCAGCGGATGTTTGCCGAGCAGGCCGCCGCGTTGGTTCAACTCGGCCACTGCCAACGGCAGCCCCTTGATACAGTGAGCCATATAGTTTGCGCCAGTTCCGGTCGAGGGCAGGAGCACGCCGATCTTGTATGGCCGCCCGGCCTGCGCACTCACGAAGCGTGGCGTCAGCATCAGAACGCCCGCGGCCACCGATGACCAAATGAAATCGCGCCGGCTTACTTCAGGAAGCCGCGAATTCCACTTTCCGCTGTTATTGTATTCGGCCATGTGTCTTCCGTTCGATCAAGGTCTTGTCCATTGCGTTCATCGCCCCGCACGCGAGCACAATGTGTTCACCATCGATGACTAATAAATTCAACCGTATCACGGTTCGTAGGAGGGCTCAAGGCGGGATGTCAGATTGGCCGGCGCTTGCGTGAGAAGCGAACAGGATCTGCCGCGACGGGCTCGCGTTTTTACTTTCCAACAGCCCGAATTCTGGCCGGCTGTTCGTAGCCAATATCGATTTTGTGGAACGTGCCCGGGTGGGCTGCAAATAACCTGGTCGAATATGCAAGGCTGAAGAAATCATATTGCGAGCATAATATGCGCTGGGTTCGCGCTGCTATTCTTCCCGATCCCAATATCAACCTGACGAGGAGACAGTCATGGCCACTACCACGAACGAGAAGCACGTCAAAAACGGCGTGAACGTCGAAGCACTGATCGGCGCGCGTGATGCCCTGACCAAGGCGCCAGAAGGTGCCAAGTTCAAGTGGCGCGCGTCCTGCGAGTGGGTGGATGGTACCTTGAGCCGCTCCACCGTCCAGGGATTCTACGGGCTCGGCGGCGAGCAGAAACACAAGAGCAAGTTCACCTTCGATACCGACCATCCGGAAGTTTTCGCGTCCGAGGACCGGGGCGCCACGCCGGTCGAGGTCGTGCTGGCCGGCTTGGCTGGCTGTCTTACGGCGGGCGTCGCGGCGGTCGCGCAGCTGCGCGAGATCCAGTTGCGTTCCGTTTCAGCAACGCTCGAAGCCGGCATGGACATTCGAGGGATCCTCGGCGCCGACAGCGACGTGCGCAACGGCTTCGACGGCATCAAGGTGACCTACAAGATCGACGCCGACGCCTCCCCCGATGACATCAAGGCACTGGTCGCCCAGTCACAGAAGCGCTCGGCCGTCTACGACATCATCACCAACCCCACCAACGTCACCGTCGAGGTGAAGTGACGCTGCATTGCGATCTGGAGGCCGCGGCGGCGTGCGCACGACCACCGTCGTAATCGGAGCTGGCCAGGCCGGACTGGCCATGAGCTGGTGGCTCGCCAGGCGTTCGATCGACCATGTGGTCCTCGAACGCGGCGAGGTGGCCAACTCATGGAAAACCGAGCGCTGGGATTCGCTCACACTGCTCACGCCCAACTGGCAGAGCCGGTTGCCCGGCTATGGCTACCAGGGAAACGATCCCGACGGCTTCCGCACGATGCCCGAGACCATCGGGTTCATCGAGCGGTATGCCGCCATGATGTCAGCCCCGGTGCTGACCCACACCAAGGTCACCTTGGTTCGAGCCGGAAGCGATGGATACGAAGTCGTGACCGACCAGGGCGACTGGCAATGCGAGACCGTCGTGCTTGCCACCGGGGCGTGCAATATCGCGCAGGTGCCGGCCGTTGCCGGGGCGGTGCCGTCGGCGATCGCCACGCTCACGCCGATGCAGTACCGCAATCCCGCTCAGCTCGACGAAGGTGGCGTAATCGTGGTCGGCGCCTCGGCGTCCGGCGTTCAGATCGCTGAGGAGATCCAACGCTCCGGCCGGCCCGTGACGATGGCAGTGGGCGAGCACGTGAGAGTGCCCCGCGTTTATCGGGGGAAGGACATCAAGTGGTGGATGGATGCCACGGGGCTGCTCGACCATCACCACGACGAAGTCGAGGATATCGTCAGGGCACGCAACCTGCCATCGCTGCAACTCGCGGGCTACCCCGACCGCCGGACGATCGATCTGAACTCACTCGCTGGAATAGGCGTGAAGCTCGTAGGTCGCCTTGCCGGCATCAACGACGGCAAAGCGCAGTTTTCCGGGTCGCTTCGAAACGTGTGCACGCTGGCCGACCTCAAGATGAACCGGCTGCTCGGCACGATCGACGAGTGGGCCGCCGAAAACGGAATCGACGAAGAGTTCGATCCGCCGCAGCGCTTCGAACCAACCGCGGTCGAAGAGTCACCGCCGCTCCTTGTGAATCTTACGCGTGGCCAAATCAAGACCATCATCTGGGCAACCGGATTTCGCCCGGACTACTCCTGGCTCGATGTGCCCGTCCTCGATCGCAAAGGCTATGTCCGCCACGACGGGGGTGTTGTCGAGACCCCCGGAATGTACTTGCTTGGAATGCCGTTCCTGCGACGCCGAAAGTCGAGTCTCATCGACGGCGTCGGCGACGATGCCCGCGATCTGAGCGCCCATCTGCTGTCCTACCTCAACGACCGGACATTGCGGTCTCGCCCGGCAATGCAAGTGTTTGCGCGCTGAGGCGGAGAGGGTCCCGCGCCCGCGCGTCCTGCATCCGTTCACCTGCTGCGCGCGTGCCGTTTCCGCGCGCGAAATTCCACTACGAAATACCCTTAATGCAAGGAGCACGCATGGCAGATCTCAATGCAGTCAAAGCGCAGCAACTGAAAACCTGGGCAAGCGGCGACTTCGCGATGATCGCCTGGAACACAGTGTTTCCCTGCGAGCTGCTGTGCGAAGCCGTGGAACTGCGCGCCGCGCAGAGGGTTCTTGATGTTGCCACCGGCAGCGGTAATGCGGCCTTGTCCGCCGCGCGGCGGGGGTGCGAAGCGACCGGGATCGATTATGTTCCAGCGTTGATTGCGAGAGCGCGTGAGCGCGCTGCGGTGGAGCGCCTTCCAGCCCGGTTCGATGTTGGAGACTGCGAGGAGATTCCGTATCCAGACGCATCGTTCGACGTGGTGCTGTCGGTATACGGCTCGATGTTCGCGCCGAACCAGGAAAAGGCCGCACAGGAGCTGATTCGGGTGTGCCGCCCGGGTGGCAGGATCGGCATGGCCAACTGGACGCCCGCCGGGTTCTGGGGACAGACATTCGGCCTGGTGGGGAAGTATCTTCCTCCTCCCGAGGGCTTGAGACCGCCCCCGGAATGGGGAACGGAGAAGCGCCTGCGCGAACTGTTCGGTGCCGCGACCTCCTCAATCCGCATTGCCGAGCGCAGCGCGTTGTTCCGTTACCGCAACAGCGCACACTGGATCGAGGTCTTCCGCACCTACTTCGGTCCGATCATGCGTGCGCTGGAGGCCCTCGACGAGAAACGACGGGGTGAATTCCTGAAAGAACTCGACGACACGCTTAACCGCTTTAACCGATCCGGTGACGAGACGCTCGTGGTCTCGGCGGATTATCTTGAAGTCGTCATGACGAAAAAGTAATGGCTTTATCCTTTGCCACATCTCCCGGCGCTGTGAGCGCTGTAACCGCCCGGCATACAGCGGCGTGGCTGCGTTTCAGACTGGACTTTGGCGACGTCAGCGATGGTTTTCGCACGATGGATGCATATCGCCATCCCGGATATCATAGGTGGACTAGGCTGCGCTGATTCGGCAACGCGCGCGCCGCCGACCAAACTAAGAGAGGGGAACGAGCATGAGCAAGCGCCTGGTTTTCTTGCTGGCAATTCTTGCCGGCTGCGCTACCACGGGGTTGGAGAATATCCCGCTGCTGTGGATGCCGACCACCGGCATGTTCGCGATGGGGCCGTCACAGATCGCGGGCCTGGAAGGTGCCACGCTGCAGGTCGATCCCGTCGTCGACAAGCGCGAAAACCCTGCGCTGATCGGTCAGAACCGCGAGGAGCCGACGCCGCGGCGAGTGACCACGCCCGACGACGTCCCGGCCTTCGTCACCAACCGCATCAAGTCACTCATCGCGGTGGCCGGCATCAAAGTCGTGGATAGCGGCGGCAGCGCAATTCTCAAATCGGAACTTCGGCGGTTCTTCGTGGATGAAACCGATACCTACCAGGGTGAAGTGATTCTGCGCGTCACGCTCACCGCCCCCGACGGCAAGATTTTGTGGTCTGGGTTGAGCAGCGGCGCCACCGCCCGACGCGGGCGCTCATACAAAGCGGATAATTACTACGAGACTCTGAGCGATTCTTTGGTCGGTGCGGTCCAGCAACTGATACAGAACCGCGGCTTCCGCGCAGCGCTGGCTGAGGGACATAAGTAAGTAGAAGCGTTCATCCGGAGAAAAACATGCGCGTCGTCAACACCGTCGTCGTCTGCTGTCTTTTCGTAGCGGCACAAACACAGGCCGCAGCCGCTGATCCCACGGAACCCGGCGGGCCTTTGGATACCTGTATTGCGGCGGTGTTGGGCGAGCATCCGGGCATTGTGAGTGGATGGCGTCAGGCCGGCGGCGGCCCTCAACCGCCCTTTGCGATCACCGTTCTGGACAAGGAAGGAAAGAGGGAGGAAACAACCTGCGACCCGGCCAAGCCGACGAACTTCGAATTCAGGAAAGCTAGCGGACTCTACCGCTACGACATGTATGAACGGGCGACGCTACCCGAGAACAAGGCGCGCACGGCTGCGCCGGTAATTTTTGTGGGCCCGGTCAGGTTCCTGGGAATGGAGCTCTCGGTGGGCTTTACCGGGCGAACCCAATACACGTACCAGATGTTTCTGCCCAGCGGCCACAAGGCGACTGTCGAGGTGGATGCGGTTTCGGGTAGGTTGAACAAGGCCGAGGTGAACTAAGAAGCAAGGATGAAGGATGAGGGATCAAGGATGAAGGATGAAGGATGAAGGATGAAGGATGAAGGATGAAGGATGAAGGATGAAGGATGAAGGATGAAGGATGAAGGATGA
>JBQTIV010000028.1:0-1971 GCA_052387775.1 Betaproteobacteria bacterium | reverse complement strand
CATGGTAAAGCGCCGCGCGCCTGCCTCAAGCGCATCGCCTGAGGTCTTGGAAAACCAGCTCTGGGCGTGTGACAGCGCGGTCTGGGCGGCTTTGACGCAGGCAAGAAGTCGTGTATCGCGCACCGCGGAGGCGAGCGTTTCTACTTCGACCTGCAGTGCGCCGAGCGCACTTGCACTTTGCAGCGCGCGCAGTGCGTCCAGCGCCAGCACGTTGGTAGTCCCTTCCCAAATCGAGAACACCTGCGCATCGCGCAGCAGCATCGGAATCCCGGTATCCTCAACGTAGCCGGCCCCGCCGAAGCTCTCGACGATCTCCGGAAGTAACGCCACCGCCTGCCTGCCGGTGGTGAGTTTCGCAATCGGCGTGAGCAGCCGCAGCAGATCCTTGCCGCCGCCATCGAGGCTGTTGGTCTCGTCGCGGCCGAGCAACTCAACCGCATAGAACGTCAGATGAAATCCGGCCTCGAATTCCGCCTGCAGGCCGGCTATCGTGTCGGCGTGCAGTGGCTTGTCCGCGAGCGGCGCGCCGAATGCGACGCGCGCTTTCGCGTAGTCGCGCGCCAGCGCCAGCCCGCGGCGCATGTAGGAAACTGCGCTTACGGCGTTCCAGGTACGGGTGACGTTGAGCATCGGCGCGATGTTGCGCACGCCTTCGGACTCGCCCGCTACCGCCCAGGCCGGGGTGCCATCGAGCGTGAGTTCGGCGGTGGGCACCTTGCGCGTGCCGAGCTTGTCCTTGAGGCGGTGTACCAGGATGTTGGCAAGCTGCCCGTTGGCGTCGCGAGTCTCGAGGAAAAACAATGCCAGGCCTTTACCGCCGGCGGGATTGCCCTCCGGCCTGGCGAGGGTCAGCGCCATCTGCGAGGCGACCGCCGAGGTGAACCACTTGCGGCCATAGAGTCGCCAGCGGCCGGCGTCCCTGCGCGCAACGGTCTCGGATGTGCCGACGTCGGAACCGCCGGTGCTCTCGGTCATCCACTGGCCGCTGGTCCAGAAACGGGCAGGATCGCGTGACGTCAACTGCGGGAGCGCGCGCGCGATCAGCGCCTGATTGCCAGCCGTCAACAACGCCCGCGCCGCGCCGTCGGTCATCGCCAGCGGACAGCTGTAAACATCGGTCGACGGTGTGAACAGATACACCAACGCGAACTGGTGGATACGCGACAGGCGCCCGTGCTTGCGTTCGTAGGCAGTGGCAACCAGCCCCTTTGCGACGGCGATGCGCTCGGCAAGTTTCCACAGGGGCGAGACCTCGACGAGATCGACGCGGTTTCCCCACGCGTCCCAGGGCGTGTGCCTCGGCTCGTTGAGACGGTCGGCGATCTGCATGCGGTACAGCTCGCCGCCAGCAAGCGCGCCCATTTCGTTCAGCTCGGGCGCGATCGCCGCCAGCACGTCGGCGGGGAATGCGCGCGCAAGGTAGGAGCGCAGCACGCGGTCGGACGCGTACTGATTGTCCAGCTGCGGGGCTGGTTGGTTGAAAGGCATTTTGGCTCCGTGACGGCGTGACGGACGTGACGATCGTGACGAGGCAAATGCCCAGAGCAACTAAGGCGCGAAGCGCAAACCCTGCGTCGTCACGCCGTCACGGCCTTTCAAAGCCCACCAATACAAAGATACTTGACCTCCAAGTACTCTTCTATCCCGTACTTCGATCCCTCCCGGCCGATTCCGGATTGCTTGACCCCGCCGAAGGGCGCGACTTCGTTGGAAATAAGCCCGGTATTGACGCCAACCATGCCGGACTCGATGCCTTCGCCGACGCGCCAGATGCGGCCGACATCGCGCGCATAGAAATAGGAAGCCAGCCCGAACTCGGTGTCGTTGGCCATGGCCACGCCTTCCTCCTCGGTCTTGAAGCGAAAAAGCGGCGCCACCGGCCCAAAGGTTTCCTCTCTGGTCACTTTCATGGTGGTATTGACGCCGGTGAGCACAGTGGGCTCGAAGAACAGGCCGCCGAGCGCGTGCTTC
>JBQTIV010000027.1:0-12418 GCA_052387775.1 Betaproteobacteria bacterium | reverse complement strand
GGATTACCATGCCTTGTTCAGCAAAGGCGGGCAGCACCCGGTCATTGAGTAAGTCGGCAGAGGTGATCGGGGTCTTCGTGGTGTAGAGCTTGGCCGCCGCCCACTTCGAGTAGGTGTCGACAAAAGTCTGCTGGTAGATGCGCCCCACACCCTTGATGGTGCCCACATAGAACGTGTCTTGCGAGCCCAGATAGCCGGGGTGGGCAGTGTCGATCTCGCCGTGGACCAGATCGTCGTCATGCTTTCGCTCTAATGCCGCCACCTGTGCCTCGGTGAGAACCGCCCCCGTTTGGGCAACGTGCTTCTCCAAGGCCGCCAGCCGCTTATTGAACGACTCCAGGTCGTGGCGTTGCCACACACAGCGCACCCCGGAGGCGGAGATGAACACCCCGCGCTTGCGCAGTTCGTTGGACACCCGGACCTGGCCGCAGGCCGGCAGCTCGAGGGCCATCTCGCAAACGGCCGCTTCGGTGAAGCGGACCTGTCCGTTCTCGGCGCGGTGCACACCCCGTCGATCACGGGGATCGGGGGCGGGAACGACCACGTAGGACTTAATCCGAGACTGCCCGGTGCAACACTCAAACGGAGTAAGATACACATCAGGAGGTGTACCATGAGAACCAATATCGTCCTGGATGACAAGCTGGTAAGAGAGGCCATACGGCTGGCCAACGTCAAGACCAAGCGCGAGGCGGTCGACATCGCGCTTCGGCGTTTCGTTCAAAGCCAGCGGCAGCGGCGCGTGCTGGAACTGTATGGAGCCGGCGGCGTTCGCCGTGACTACGATTACAAGCGACTGCGCTCGGCGGGCTGATGTATCTGGTCGATACTTCGGTCTGGATCGACTATTTGCGCGGCGACGCCAAGCCCCACGTGGAAGCGCTGCGGGGGATGTTGGCCGGTGAAGATCCGGTAGGCATCTCACCCCCGATACTGCAAGAGATCCTGCAAGGTGCGGACTCGATGGACAGATTCCGGAAGTGGGAGCGCCGGTTCGCCGACCTGTGGTGCTACGTTCCCCTGGATCTCGTTCAGACCTACGTCGAGGCGGCGCGCCTCTATCAAACCTGCCGGCAGGCTGGCCACACGCCGCGCAGCAGCAACGATTGCCTGGTGGCGCAGATCGCGCTCGAGCACGGGCTGATTCTTCTGCACAACGACCACGATTTCGACCTCATCGGCCGCGTCGAGAAGCGCTTGCGCCTGTACCCTGTGGAGTAATCGCCGAAAGCGGATCGACCGACAGCGCCGCCGACGCGATGTGCATGCCGCCGATGGGCACACCTTTCTCGCACTCCGACTCGAGTGACCGAACGGAGCTTTCGATCGCTTTCCAAGCCCCAGTATGAAGTGCCCGCGGTGCCAAGCTGAGAACGACGACCGCCTGCAGTTCTGCGAGGACTGCGGGGCGCCACTGACGCGCGCGTGTCCTCGATGCGGAGCGCAGGTTCATCCGGGCAAGAAGTTCTGCGGCGAGTGCGGCGCAATTCTGGATGGCGCACCCGTATCACAGCCCGCTGCTCCCAAGCAATACACCCCCCAAGCACCTCGCCGAAAACATTCTGCCGTTGTCGACGAGATCATTTTGCGACCGATGCCAGGCGATGTGAATACGTAATCCCCCGCAGTTTCCTCTTGCGATCCGCGCGGCAGCCTCTACCATGCACAGCAAAAAAGGGAACGACGATGTTTGATTTCTCTGGTGACGAAATGATGTTCACGATGATTGCCGGGGTTGCCGGGGTCGGGGGAATAATCCACTGGATCGTCGTCGTTCTTAGCCATGCGCCGCCTGTGAATCCGATGCGGTCGGGGCTGGCTCTTCTGCCCGGAGTCTGTCTTACGATCGTGGCCGCAATCATCTGGAACTGGGCCGATCCTGCTCAGGTATCGGGACACATCGACTACCTCATCCTGTTCCTGGCCGGCGCCGCGGCGTGGTTCTCGTTGACCGTGCTGGCGGTGACGGCGCTCGGCATCCACTTCCGTTACGACGCGGTCGAAGGCGGCAATCGCGCAGCCGCGATCTCCATAGCCGGGGCGTGTCTCGCCACGTCGCTCATCTACGCCGGCGGCAACATTGGGGCTGGCCCCACGATCTGGACAACCATTCTGCCGGCAGCCGCCGCATCACTCGCCCTTGGCGTTTTGTGGTTCATCGTGGACGCGATCGCGCACGCCGGTGATGCGGTAACCATCGAACGCGATACAGCCAGCGGCATCCGGATAGCGGGCTGGGCCGTTGCCGCGGCGATCGTGCTCGGGCGGTCTGTGGCGGGAGACTGGACCGGCTGGACCGCGACGTTCGGGGATTTTCTCAGGCTCGGATGGCCGGCCGCAGTGCTGACGGCAGTCATGATCGCGATGCAGCTGCGGTTGCGCCCTTCGCCGGAACAACCGCGGCCCAGCGGGCGCTCGGGCCTGATTAGCGCAAGCGCGATGATCCTCCTGGCGGTCGTGTATGTGGTGCTGCTGCCCACGCCGGACATTGGAAAGCACGTCATTACCTACGACGAGTACATGAATTCGCGATGACAAGAACGGTCGCGCTTCCTTCGCCGCCGCTCGAAGATCGCGGCGGAAGCACTTCGATCGGATCAGGCGCCCCATTGGCTCGCGAAGTGTTTGCCAACATCCGGAAACGTATGGCGCTCGAATGCTGCAAGTGGGATCCGCAAGTCGAAGACGTTTCCGTTCTTCAGGCTTTCCCTTTGCTGCTGCGGCGCGCGCAGTGGCGTCACCTGGCCACTTGTGCGGAAGCGCTCGCAACAGAAACGTGCGCGGCGGAGAAAGCGCTGCTCCAACGGCCGGACCTGTTCGCGAAATTGGCTGTGCCGCGGCGGCTCGTTCAGCCCATCCTTCGGGGATTGCGGTCAGCGTCGCCGGAAATTGAACAGGCTCGCGTTATGCGGTTCGACTTTCATCCGACCCAGACCGGCTGGCGCATTTCGGAAGTCAACAGTGACGTGCCTGGCGGATTCTCCGAAGCGTCAGAGTTCACCTCGATGATGGCGCGCTACTACTCGGGATACAGGCCCGCCGGGCTGCCGGGACCGGCGTTCGCGGATGCGCTCGCGCTGGCGGCCGCCCGCTGCGGCGAAAAGCATCGCCGCGCCGGGTTGATATCGGCGGCGGGATTCATGGAGGACTTTCAGGTTGTCTCCTATCTCGGCCGCCTTCTGAATGCGCGCGGGGTAGAGCCGCATCTGATCAACCCGTCGCATTTGCGGTTCGATAGCGGAAGAGCGTGCGTAAGCGATGGATGGGGACCATCCGAGCTGTCATTTGTCGTCCGGTTCCATCAAGCCGAGTGGCTTTCCCGTCGGGGCCATGCGGCAGTTGCGCCGTATCTGCTCGGCGGCGGCAGGACTCCGGTCGTCAATCCCGGACGCGCCATGCTAAGCGAGAGCAAGCGCTTCCCGCTGGTTTGGGACGATCTGGGAATGAAGATGCCGTATTGGCGTCGGCTGCTTCCGGAGACTCGCGATCCGCGTGAGGTCTCGTGGCGGCGCGACGCCGGATGGTTGTTGAAGACCGCGTTCTGCAATACCGGCGATACCGTCTCTTCACCGCTGACGATGCCGCCGAAAAAATGGTTCCACGCGGCGGCCAGCGCCGAATTATTTCCAAAGTCATGGGTCGCGCAACGCCGGTTCGAAAGCCGCGCGATCGACACACCTGTCGGCGCCATGTATCCCTGCATTGGCGTCTACACGATCGCAGGACGCGCGTGTGGAATCTACGGCCGGCTGTCGCGCGACCCCGTGGTGACGTACACTGCGGCCGATGTCGCCGTGCTGGTCGAGGAGGAATCCTGATGACGCGAGAGGAAATCTACGATGCGTGGGCGCCGGCGGAGTCCGAGTGGTCGCAATGGGTGAAGCCGGTCTTGTTCGCTCACCTGCCGGACGCAGCCGGCCCGGTCGGCGCGACCCCCGTCGAGGAAGGCCTGCTCACGGGTCTTCCTCGCAGCGATGGCGAGACGGCGCTTGTTCTGGATCTACCGAAGGGTCTCGGCGCGCAAATGGCCGATGCCCTTGCGCAACAGCGCTACCGTCCCGTGCCGCTCTACAATTCCTGCCCGCCGCCGAAGTCATCGGCCTATCCAGCGGCGGAAACGGACCCATCCGACATTCTGTCCCCGACCCGCACCATCGTGCGAGCGGCTGTCGAGGTCCAGCCGATTCTCGACGCGATCGTGACCAATGCGGCGGCACTACGGACGGCGGGACTGCCGGCCGATGCGGCGCCTGCCTTCCTACTGGATTCCAATCGCCGGATAGGACAAGCCGGGTTCGTTGCGGCGCCAGGCGCCTTCGATAACAGGTCTGTCAGCCTTCCCACCGATTTTCCGTCGGCGAACTTTCTTCTTTCACGAGGAATTCGGAGGATCGTGCTGGCGCAGCTGAAATCGATTGAGCCGGAGGCGGATCTCGCACACACATTGTTGCGCTGGCAACAGGCGGGAATAGCCATCGGCGCCATTGCGCACGCGGCCGAAACGGGGCCGCGACGCCCGCAGCCGGTGACGGTCCGGCGTCCGCCCCTCTTTCGAATTGCATGGTACGGCCTGCTGGCGCGCATGGGACTCCGGCCGAATCCTCTGGGCGGCTTCGGCGGATTGTTACCGGATGTCGGCCGTGGGTTCGGCTAAACATGTGAAATGGTCAGAGTGGGGTCAGGCCTGCATAATTGCATAACGAAATTTCCACTCTGCGGCCTCGACCCCTTGGCCACCCGGATCCGAGGCGTGCGACGGGCCGCTCGGAGAGTCCGCGCCGGTCCGTCAGCGCCCGAGCAGCGAGTCGATCAGTTTCTGATCGGCCGCGTCCACCGAAGTCAGCCGGATGCGCACCTCATGGGCGTCGGGCTGCGTGGCCGCACCGACGACTTTGCCGTAGACATCCCCGGACTCCTGACCGCTGTGGGGATCACGGAGCCGGAGCTTTAAGTTGGCCAGCACCGAGACCTCAATTTCAATACGGGCATCGATCGATCGCGCACTCAACCGGTGCGCGATCCCCGCGAATTCACCGGCCACCCGCTTGTCTTCCATTAGCCAGCCGCGAAGCGGCAGCGTCACATCAACGAACAGATCCTCGGCGTCGGGCAGGCGCCGCGCGTAGCTTCCACGCAGGCCGCGCAGCTCGTAGAGCGCCACCGGCTCCTCGATGCCCTTGAGCTCGGCACGAACCGGATCGGCGACTTCAGCGAGGCCGCGGATGCGCTCGAGCGTCTGGGCGGTCACAAATATCTGGCCGCCGACGGTGCACCCTTCGACGCGGGCGGCGAGGTTGACTGCGGCGCCGACGACCGCGTACTTGGCGCGCTGCTCGGAGCCAATATTGCCGACGACGACTTCGCCGGTGTGCACGCCGATTCCCATTTCGAAGCGCGGCCGCCCACTCGCGGCGTTGTCGCGGTTGATCTGCGCCATTGCTAGCTGCATCGCGAGCGCTGCCGCCGCCGCGCGCGCGGCGTGGTCTTCGTGGTCGAGCGGCGCCCCGAAGACGGCGAAGATGGCATCACCGATGAACTCGTTGATGGTCCCGCCGTGCTCGATGATCAGGTCGGCCATCCGACCGAGGTAGTCGTTCAGGACCTCCATGACCAACACCGGATCACCGTGCTCGGCAAAGCGGGTGTAGCCGCGGAGATCGGACATGAGCACCGTGACCTCGCGCTTGTGGCCGCCGAGCCGTAGACCCTCGGGCGATTCCAGGAGCGTCTTTGCCACTTCGGGGGAGACATAGCGGCCGAAGGCGTTGCGGATGAAGTCCCGCTGGCGCAGACCGCCGAGCATCTGGTTGAAGGCGCGCGTAAGCCGGCCCACCTCGTCGCGTGAGCGTACGGAGAGTTCCTCGGAAAGGTCGCCGGCGGCGACCCGCGCTACTGCCCGGGTGAGCGCACTGATCGGCCGGGTCAGTCTGCGCGCAAAGAGCAGGCCGAAGACCAACGCAGCCACGGTGCCGGCAGCGGAAGCCTGCAGGATCGCAACATCGACGTCACGCAGGCGATCGAAATAGAGGTCGACGGAATAATCCACAGCCAGCACGGCGGTCGTTGCCCCGCTCGCGTCGACAATTGGTGCAAAGGCGGTGATCCACGCCCCCGTGGAGGTGTGGTACATGCGCGTGTAGCGCGCCACGCCGTCGTCGAATATCCATACCAGGGGCTCGAGCAGCTCGGGTGCGAGCGCAACCGGCTCACCCGGATGGCCGACGCCGTCGCTGTCCACCACGAGCCGGGCCTGCCGCTGCGCAGCGTCGAGCTGCGCAAGCGTGCGGATCGGCGTGGTCAGGAACACCTCGTTGCGCATTGCGTTGAGGGTCCGGCGCAGGCTGGCGTAGGCTTTGGACTCGCGCATGCGCGTGCGTTGTACCTCAGCGTGCAACGCCGGGTCGACCAGCAGGCCGCCCACGCGCGCGATGTTCAGAAGCTGCGTGCCGATCGTATCCTCTACCTCGCGCTTCTGCCGCTCGTGCACAAGAGCGCCAACGAGTCCGACCGTGAGCAGCGTCAGCAGCGCGAAGACAGCCGCGAATTTGACGTCGAGGCGTTGCCAGAACCGCAGGTTGAGCGACTCCGGCTCCGGGGGGCTGGTCCCGGCAGGGGGGCTCACAGCACCGGCTGCATCGGCGTCCCCGGCGGACGCCATGCCCGGGGGCGAGCGGCCAGTTGAGCTATCGCCGTCCCGCTGCATGCGCAGACGGACTGGGCGCGCCGATTGACGTGACGATCCCGTCGGCGAGAAGCTGCTGCAGGACCCGGGCAAAGTCCGTTTCGGGATCGGCGTTCCGCGCCGCCTCGGCGGCGTGTTCCAGGGAATCCCCGCGTGCGAGTGTCGCGCGCAGGGCATACGAAGCAGCGTCGAGCGAGCGGAAGACCACGTCCTCGCCGCGACGCTGCACTTCGAGCTGAGCACCGCCCGCGTCCAGGCTCACGATCGCGTCAGGGTCCGCTTCCGGCTGGTTAGCTCGCCAAATTCGATCAACCGGCCACGGCGAGCAGAGGAACGACACAGAAGGATGGAGCGCGAGCGTAACGTCACCGATCCGGTCGGCGGGGACTTCGCCGAGTCGCGCCGCATCGAGGGCGGCTGCATCATCGGCGTGCAGCGCCCGGTTGATGGCCCACTCGAGCCGTGCGACATCCGGCAGGTACTCAAGGTGCCGGCAGGGGCCGAACGCGCACAGGAATTCGGCAAACGACTCACCATACTCGAACAGGCATGGGACCGCCGGCGGATTCGCGGGGATGTAGCGGTCGGCGGCGTAACGGAAGAAGCGCTCGTCGACGAGCCGGCACACTACGGGGTAGGTTGCTTTAAGGGCGTCGGCCAGCGTGACAAGCACATGGTTGCGGTAGATGCCAAGGCGCGCGGCGGGTGCCAGGCCGTCGGCTGCGATCAGGTCAAGCAGCGCTTCCTGCGCATTGCCGAGCAGAGCGCGGCCGAAACTCGACTCCAGTTCACGCAGCGCAGGCATCACGCGATCGGCGGCGCAGCGCGTCCAGCTCGCGTTGCGCTGCCGCCGCCTCGTCGAGCAGCACCACCAGGTCGGGCAAATTCGTGTCCCACTCGACCAGTGAGGGGACCGGCCCACAGCGCTCGAGCGCGTGGGCGTAGAGTTTCCAGACCGGCCCGGCGACGCGCGAACCGTGGTCGTCGATAAGGATAGTCCTGCCGTCGGCGTCGTTTGTCGAATGTCCGGCCAGATGGATCTCGTCGACCGTGTCCGCCGACAGTGCGTCGAGATAGGCATGGGGGTCCTCCTCGAAGTTGCGGCAGCTCACGTACACGTTGTTGACGTCAAGCAGGATGCCACAGCCGGTACGCCGGGCGAGCTCGCCGAGGAACGCCGTCTCGGAGATCGGCGAGTGCCTGAAGCGAAGGTAACGTGCCGGGTTCTCGACGAGAATCTTGCGCCCGAGCACCTCCTGTGCTCGTGCTACACGACTGCACATCGTGTCCAGGCTCTCGTCATCGTATGGGAGCGGCAGCAGATGGTTCAAATACGCACCGTCCACTGCGCTCCACGCCAGGTGCTCGGAGACGAACACGGGTTCGAGTCGCTCCACCAGGCGCGCCAAGCGTGCCAGATGGCGCGTGTCCAGTGGGTCCGATCCGCCCAGCGACAGCCCCACACCATGCAACGAAAATGGATAGTCACTCCGCAGCCGCTCGATGGCCCCGAGCGCCGGCCCGCCGCCCATGTAGTTCTCCGCATGAACCTCGAGAAAGGCGACGGCCGGGCGGGTGGCCAGAATCTCGGCGACGTGCGGCGCACGCAGTCCGATCCCGGCGCCTGTCGCGCCGGCCGGCACGCGATCGTCGTGCGCAATCATCTCCCCTCTTCCTTCGCGATCAGGCGTTCGATTCAGTTCGGCCTGGGCTGAAGGCTGCCTCCGACTACCTTGGTGCACGCGCCAACCGGCATGTAGACCCATGCATCGGCCTGGCTGTCTCGCTTGGAGGTTGTGGCGCAGGCCGAGTTCGCGGTTTGGCAATCGTTCTTGCCGGCTTTCGCGATGCCGAAGCACTTCTCGGCGTTGAATGTGGGCTTCGGTGCCGGCCCGCCCACGGCGGTCCCCGGAAGAGCGAGGGCCGCAGCGACGGCAGACGCGATGAGAGCGTTCGACTTTGTCACGATGCTTCTCCTTCCCATGACGGATACCAAGTTTAACGATACCACACGTGCCAGCGCTACTCTGCGCGAACCCGGGGAAACGAATATGCATTTCTGCGGATCCGATCCGAATTGCCCCGCGGCCTCGGCAAGCTGGACGCGATGTCCGGCCAGGGAGAGGAAGCGCGAAACCGTAATCAACCGCTGGGCAGGAAATCGAGCACCGGTCCCTTCGGCACGATGCCGCCCGGATTAAGATGGCGGTGGCTCAGGTAGTAGTGCCGCTTGATGTGATCCATGTTCACCGTCTCCGCGATACCCGGCACGCTGCACAGTTCGCGCAGGAAACGGGACAGGGCCGGATACTCGGCGATCCGCCTCAGGTTGCACTTGAAGTGCACGTAGTACACGGCGTCGAAGCGCACGAGCGTGGTGAACAGCCGCCAGTCCGCCTCGGTGATCTGGTTGCCCACAAGGTAGCGCGCGCGCTCCAGCCGGGCCTCCAGCTGGTCGAGTCCGGCGAATAGGGCGTCGAAGGCCTTGTCGTAGGCGGATTGCGATCCGGCGAAGCCGCAGCGGTACACGCCGTTATTCACGTTCCGGTAGACGAAGGAGTTGATCTCCTCGATGCGCGCTCGCAGCGGCCCGGGGTAGTAATCGGTCTTGACGGCTGTGTAGGCGTCGAAGGCCGAGTTGAGCATGCGGATGATCTCGGACGATTCATTGTTGACGATGGTGCGCCGCTGCCTGTCCCACAACACTGGAACCGTCACTCGTCCGCTGTAGGCGGAATCCGCGGCCGTATAGACCTGGCGCAGGTGTTGAAATCCGCTGACCGTATCCGGAATGCACCCATCGGCATTGCTGAAGGTCCAGCCGTGTTCCGCGATGACCGGGTCGACCACCGAGATCGAGATCGCGTCTTCGAGGCGCTTCAGCCGGCGGAAGATCAGTGTGCGGTGCGCCCACGGACAGGCAAGCGAGACGTAGAGATGGTAACGACCCGGCTTGGCCGGGAATCCGCTCGACCCGTCCGCCGTAACCGAGTCGTGAAACGTAGCGGGCGGGCGCTCGAACTCCCCGGCGGTTTTACGGGTGTCGTACCAACCCGCTTTCCACTCACCCCCCAGAAGATATCCGCTCATCGCACACGCCCCACTCGATCAAGCAGCATTGACTGAACCTTACGGGTGCGCAATGCACCCGGATTCAAAACGCCTTGTAAAATGGAGACTGCCAATTGAAAAGGACGAATAGTCTTGAGGTTCCGTTGGTTGCCACCTTCTTTAATTATGAGTCTTGATGCACTAAGCGGATAAATTTCTTATCCGCGAAGCACGATGGCGAAGACATATTCCCCCCGCACCACCGAAAGCACCACCCTGCCGGGCGCCTTGAGTGCGGCGATCAGTTCGCGCGTACTGCTGACTTTCCGGCGGTTCACCGCAACGATTACATCGCCGGGGCGCAAACCGTGCGACCACGCCGGGCTGTCGCGCTCGACTTCAACGACCATCACGGCGTTCGGCTTGCCGCCCCCCTCGACCGTGCCCACCGTCGCTCCCTGCAGTTCGGCCACGACCTGGTTACCGAGGGCAGCTGCCGCACGCAGGCTCTCGACCTTGGTCTTGAGCACCAGTTCCCTGCCGTCGCGGAGCACTTTGAACTCGACCTCTTCCCCAACCGCCATCAGGCCGATCTGATTGCGCAGATCGGATGAGCCGCGAACGCCGCGACCGTTCACCGCGATGACCACATCGCCGCGCTTCAACCCCACCTTGGCCGCCGGCGAGTCCGCAGCGACTTCCACTACGACTGCGCCCTGATTGGGCGTGAGCCCGAGCGCCTTTGCTAGTTCCGGGGTGATCTCCTGAGTCGTCAGCCCGATGCGCCCTCGCCTGACTTCGCCGTGCCTTGCAAGCTGGCTCATCACCACGCGCGCCATGTTGCTCGGCACGGCGAAGCCGATGCCGACGTTGCCGCCCGATGGACCGATGATCGCGGTATTGATGCCGACCAGTTCACCCCTGAGGTTGACCAGTGCCCCGCCGGAGTTCCCGGGGTTGATCGAGGCATCGGTCTGGATGAAGTCCTCGTAGCCTTCGATGCTCAGGCCCGTGCGCCCCAACGCGCTGACGATTCCCGACGTCACGGTTTGCCCGATGCCGAAAGGATTACCGATCGCCAGCACATAGTCCCCCACCCGCAGCCGGTCGGAATCGGCAAACCTGATCGCCGTGAGGTTCTCCGCTTCGACTTTCAGCAGTGCGACATCGGTTCCCGCATCCGACCCCAGCAGCCTGGCGTCGATCTGACGGCCGTCCTTGAGCGTGACCACGATCTGTTTGGCGTCCCTGATCACGTGATGGTTGGTCAAAACATGTCCCAGCTTCGAGTCCACGATTACGCCCGAGCCGGCGGAAATCTGCGGTCGCGCGCGCTCGGGCAATCCGAAGAAGCGGCGGAAGAACGGGTCCTGCAACATCGGGTTGTCTTCCTCTGGTGAGCGCGACAACACTGCGATATTCACCACCGCGGGGGTGACCTGTTCCAGGATCGGGGCGAGCGTAGGCATGCCCTCTCCGTCGGCAATCGCCGGTATGCCTGCATGGGCGCCGCCCGCCGCCACGAACGTGAGCGCACCAGCAAGCGCGGCCCGGACCAGTTTGAAGATCAGTCGTTTCATTTCGTTTCTCGTACGCCAACCATTCCCGGATTGGCCTTGCGGCCGTAAACGGAACCATTGGCCGCCGCGTTGACTCACAAAATAGGGGGCGGCGGCGCGTTAAACAAGCCCTGCCCCGGAGCCAGGACCATCAGGGTGTCTGCTATTCTAGGGAAGCTCTCATCCCGCACAGCATGCGATTTTGTGGAGGGCCTGACACGATGACCATTTATAACGGCGCGTTTCCAGCCTGGATTTCTCTGCAGCCGACATCGCTGCTGCTGATTGCGACTCTGGCCGGCTGCGCCGGCTCGCCAAAAATCGCAGATGCGCCAGCAATACGAGCCAGCGACGAGACGGCGCACAAGGCTGTGGCCGTTGCACGCGAGATGATCGGTAAACCCTATCGCTATGCCGGGGACACGCCGGCCGGATTCGACTGCAGCGGGCTGGTGCAGTACAGCTACGGGCGCGCCGGCGTCAGGATGCCGCGTGCCACCCCGGCCCAGCGCAGCGCGACCACGCTGATTTCCGTGCGCAGCCTGCGGCCGGGTGATCTGCTGTTCTTCGATCAGGAAGGCAAGAAAGCTTCGCACGTCGGCATGTACCTCGGCGACGGTCGCTTCGTCCATGCGCCTGCTACCGGCGGGCGCGTGCGCACCGACAGTCTCCGCAGCGAGTACTGGAAGAAGCACTTCGTCGAAGCCCGCCGGATCTAGAAATTACTCTCACCACGGAGGACACGGAGGACACGGAGGAAAGAACAAGATTGGAGTTACGGGCGGGGCGACAGTTCGCGAACCTGTTCCGCCAAATTTCACCGCGCCGGATCATCGGCCAATGCACCCTTCGAACCCCAGCATGTTTTTTTCTTGCCTTTCCTCCGTGTCCTCCGTGTCCTCCGTGGCCAGACTTCGAACTTCGGGAGCCGTTGATGAGAAAAACATATACCGCAATAGTCTTCGCATTGATGACTGTAACGTCCATGCCGCAGGGCAACGCTGCGGGGCCTGCCCACGTGGACATCAGCTGGATGTCGATTGCCAACGTCCACTATGAGCTCGGGCCGCTGCGAATTCTCACCGACGGTTACATCACCCGCATCCCGGAACGGGAGTTCCACGGC
>JBQTIV010000026.1:0-19081 GCA_052387775.1 Betaproteobacteria bacterium | reverse complement strand
CGCTATCCCCTCATCCACGCGTGATAGCGTGCCAACCACTTCAGGACATTCTGCGGCGCATGCGCGCGCTTCCAGTTGCCCGCGGCGTACTTGTTGGCCTCGGACAGCGTCGGATAAATATGGATGGTTCCCAGTATCTTGTTCAGCCCGATGCCGTGGCGCATGGCGAGAATGTACTCGGTGATCAGATCGCCGGCGTGCTCGCCGGCGATGGTCACGCCGAGGATCCTATCCTTGCCGGGCACGGTCAATACCTTGACCAGACCGTGGGCCTCGCTGTCGGCGATCGCGCGATCCAGATCGTCGATTCCGTAGCGGGTCACTTCGCAGGGAATGCCTTTCTCTTTTGCCTCGAGCTCGTTCAATCCCACGCGCGCCACTTCCGGTTCGGTGAACGTGGCCCACGGGATTACCGAATAGTCAGCACGGAACTTCTTCACGCCGCCAAACAGCGCGTTGACTGCCGCATACCAGGCCTGGTGTGCCGCGGTATGGGTGAACTGGAAAGGTCCGGCGACGTCGCCGCAGGCATAGATGTTCGGGTAGAGCGTTTGCAGGAATTCGTTGGTCTCCACCGTGCGGCTCCGGGTCACGGGGATACCCAGTTCCTCCAGTCCATAGCCCGCGGTATTGGCGATTCGCCCAACCGCCACCAACACCTCGTCGAACGGGATACGCACCTCCCTGCCTTGGTACTCGCAGATCAGCAGCTTCTCGCCGTTCTCGATCAGAAACTTTGTGGCCTTGTGCTCGAGCCGCACGTCGATACCTTCTTCGCGGAAGCGGGCCAGCACCAATTCGGAAATATCGGGGTCTTCGCGAAATAGGACCCGCGTCAGCATTTCGACTTGGGTAACCTTCGAGCCCAGGCGGGCGAAACATTGCGCCAGCTCGCAGCCGATCGGGCCGCCCCCGAGCACCACCAGCCGCGCGGGAAGTGTGCGCAGACCCCAGACCGTATCCGAGGTGAGATAGCCGACCTTTTCGATACCCGGAATCGGCGGCACGAAGGGGCGGGCGCCGGCGGCGATTACGATCGAGCGCGTGCTGAGTGTCTTGCCGTTTACCTGTACTTCCCACGGCGAGACTATTTTTGCCTCGCCCTTGATGCACTCCACGCCCAGGCTCGCGTAACGCTCGACGGAATCGTGCGGCTCGACCGCCTTGATCACCCGCTGTACGCGCTCCATTGCGTCGGCAAATTGAAAATCCGCCCTGGCCTCCCGCACCCCGAATTCCCGCGCGCGCCTGATTTGCGACAGCAACTTCGCGGAACGGATCAGCGCCTTGGAGGGCACGCAGCCGGTATTGAGGCAATCGCCGCCCATGCGGTGCTTCTCCACCAGGGTTACCTTTGCCTTCACTGCGGCGGCAATGTAAGCGGAGACCAGCCCGGCGGAGCCGGCGCCGATGACGATGAGGTTGCGATCGAACTTGCGCGGACGGATGAAAGGCGAATACACCTTGCGCGCCTTGATCATGGCAACGGTTTTCTTCGCCATCAGCGGGAATATGCCGAGCAGCGTAAAGGAGGCGATCAGCGTCGGCGAAAGAATCCCGGCAGCCGATTCGATCTGCGCGATCTGGGTGCCGGCATTCACGTACACGATGGTGCCGGCGAACATTCCGAGCTGGCTTACCCAGTAGAAGGTCCGGGTCTTGATGGAGGTGAGGCCCATTACCAGGTTGATGACGAAGAAGGGAAAGGCCGGGACCAGTCGCAAAGTGAACAGGTAGAACGCGCCGTCCTTGTCGATGCCGGCGTTGATCGCCTTCAGGTTGTCGCCGAACTTCGCCTGAACCGAGTCGCGCAGCACGAAACGCGACGTCAGAAAGGCCAGCGTTGCGCCGATGCTGGAGGCGAAGGAGACGATCACCGTGCCCCACAGCAGCCCGAAGACGGCCCCCCCGGCAAGCGTCAGGATGGTTGCACCGGGCAATGACAGGCTGGTTGCCGCGACATATATAAGGAAATACGCCGCCACGGTCTGCAGCGGATTGGCGCGATAAAAATCTTCGATGGTCCGCTGCTGCGACTTGAGATAAGACAGGCTGAAGTACTGACCAACGTCGAAAATAATGAACGCTGCAATCAGCACGGCGATCAACACGATCAGCAGGAATTTGCCCTTGGTCACTGCAAGACCTCCTTCGTTCTTCCCGCGTACCCAGCGCACGGCTGGCCGAGCGCGCCGAAGCCGACACAGTGCGCCGGCGGCGCTCGTCTCTGCGCATGCGCGATATACGTCCGCACGCTGTGTGCGGATGCGAATTCACGATCCGGTACACGGGCCACGCGTTGTCTGGACGATTGTACACGGGCGTTTGTGGCCGCTACGATGTGCAGCATGATGTGGATTCCAAACCGGGCTCGGGATCCGATGCCCTGGTGGCGCGGCAGAACCTGCGTGATGGCGTCTTTTATTCTGGCGCTGGCGAGCGGCTGCGCGACGCTGCAAGATCCGATCCGCTCGAACCTGTCGGATGCAGACGAGGCCGTCGCCCGCTGCGCGTCGTGGTACCGCGCCCTGGATCAGCACATCGAGCAGGCCGGCGTGCGCGATGGCGGCGAATATCGCATCCCCGGTTTTCCCTACCTGCGTGCCGATCGCTTCAGCGTGTCTTTTGGCATCGAGGCGCTTGCCGGCGACGACTTTTTCCAGGCATGGACGGGACGATTACTCGGACTCGAGGCGCGCGCGCGCGCGGCGGAATTGCGCAACCTGCCGGCCGACTCCCTGGGGAATCTGGGGGTCGACCGCGCACAAGCTGCGGAAAGGACACGGGCTTGCGCGGCAACACTGGCAGAGCACGACTTCGCCGTGCCGGAAATGCGCGGTCTGCTGGCGGCGCGCGCGCGCGTACCGGACGATTACGTAACCTGGCAGAGGGCGTTGGGCCTGTACGCTCTTACCCGGATTCCGTTCTGGAACGGCGTCGATGCCTGGCAAAAGGAAGCCACCGCGACGATGCGCCGCTCGAAGGCAGGCATGCGCGAACCAGCGGCACTTTCGCGTTATGTGCCGTCGGCTGCGGCCGGCACACAAACGGCAAGGACAATCCTTGCAGGAGCGCGCCGCGATCCGCTGGGTGTCCCGCAACTTTCTGCCGGGCAGCAGCATGCCCTGTTCGCGGCGTTTGCGCCGGTCATCGTAGTCGAGACCAGCGGCGACTACGATCGCATCGGCACGCTCGCCTGGGGAGAGGACGGAGGGCTGGTGGTGGACGCTGCGCGGCCGGTGGTTTACCACAAGCTTGCGTTTACCCGCAGCGGGGGTGAAACGCTGGTGCAGCTCGTCTATCTGGCCTGGTTCAGCGAGCGCCCGCACGAAACGCCGCAGGACCTGCTGGCGGGCCGGATCGATGGCATCTTCTGGCGGGTCACACTATCCATGTCGGGCGATGCGCTCGTATACGACACCATCCATCCCTGCGGCTGCTTTCACATGTTCTTCCCGGTACCGGGAGTGGAACCGTTGCCGCCGCCGGAAGAGGGGATCGAGTGGGCCTTCGTGCCGGATTGGGCGCCGCAGCTGGTGGACGGAGCGCGCATGGTGTTGCGCCTGGCCACGCGTACCCATTACCTGGTGGACATCGCAGCCGACGGCGCCGGCGCGGGTCTGGCCTACGAATTCGCCGATTACGACGAACTGCGCTCGATGCCCACGGGGGCAGGAAAACGCCGCAGCGCCTTCCGGCCGGATACGCTGATGCCGGGTACTGAACGCGCCGAGCGCGTTTTTTACTGGCCCATGGGCGTGCCGAGCGCCGGCGCCATGCGCCAGTGGGGACACCATGCCACGGCCTTCGTCGGGCGCCGCCACTTTGACGATGCCGATCTGATCGAGCGGCGTTTTCGGTTTCCGCCGTAATCGTTCTGCGTTTCGACGCAGACAGCGAACGCTGCCCGTGCAATTCTTGATACCATCCGGAGTAAGGAAGTTCTGATAAAGTTCACCAACCGCGCCGGGCAAGCCTCCGGCGCCCACTCGTACAATTCCACGAGAGGCAAACGATGAGCCGCGCCTTCGTAAAGGACGACAACGAAGACCTGCCCAGCGAAGAACTGCCGGAGCGTCCGGTCAGTTCCGAGCCGAACTACGTGACGGCGGCGGGCCTCGCGAAACTGCGCAGCAAGGTCGAGGAGCTGCACGACGAGCATGCGCGTCTGAAGGGAGCGGAGCAGGATTTCGACCGGCCACGCCTCGCGGAGATCGAACGCGACCTGCGCTACTACCAGGCGCGGCTGGAAGCAGCGGTCCTGGTCGACGTTTCCAAGCACCCCAGGGACGAAGTGCACTTCGGCGCCAGCGTCAGGACCAAAGACGAGCGCGGCTCCGTGCATTCCATCGCGATTGTCGGCGAGGACGAGGCGGACGCAGCTCACGGCCGTGTCAGTTGGCAGTCGCCGCTGGCAAAGGCGTTGATGGGTGCGAAAGTGGGCGATACCGTTACCTGGGACCGTCCCGCCGGCTCCACGACGCTCAACGTTCTGGAAATTCACTACCCGCGCGCGTAGGACTGGAAAAAAATGCACGATTTGATCATCGAGAACGCAACGATCTACGATGGCCTGGGTGGTGCGCCGCGACGCGGCGGTGTTGCGGTAACGGACGGCCGGATTGCGGAAGTAGGCAAGGTCGAAGGCGAGGCGCGCAAACGCATCAATGCCGACGGGCTGGCGCTGATGCCGGGAATCATCGATACCCATACCCATTATGACGCGCAGATCACGTGGGATCCGTTTGCCAACCCCTCTCCCGCGCTTGGCGTGACCACGGTGGTCATGGGCAACTGCGGCTTCACCATCGCGCCGTGCCGGCCGCCGGACCGGGACCTAACCATGCGCAACCTCACCCACGTCGAGGGCATGTCGCTGGAGGCACTGCGTGCCGGCATCGAATGGGGGTTCGAGTCGTTCCCGGAATATGTCGGGATGCTGGAGAAGAAGGGCGTCGGGCCGAATGTCGCGTGCTTCGTGGGCCATTCCGGCGTGCGCACTTTCGTCCTGCGCGGCGACGCGGCGAAGCGCCCCGCGACGGCGGACGAAATCGCGCAGATGCGCCGCATCGTGATCGAGGCGATGGAGGCCGGCGCCTGCGGTTTCTCCACGACACGCTCGTACCAGCACAACGGCGAGGCCGGCATTCCGATGCCGTCGCGCCTCGCCGATGAGCAGGAATTCCTTGCGTTGTCCGGGGCGCTGCGCGAAGGCGGAAAAGGCCTGCTGATGATGACCAAGGCCTCCGATACATCAGTACCCTGGATCGAGTCGCTGGCCGCCGCGGCGGACAGGCCCTATCTCATCGCCGCGCTGTTGCATTCCAATCTCACTCCCGAAGCGACATTCGAGGACCTGGCACACATTGCCGCGGCGCGCAGCCGTGGACAGCGCATGGTTGGGGCGGTTTCGGCGTGCCCGCTCAACTTCGAGTTCACGATGCACGAGCCCTATGTTTTCGAGGGGCTGGCCGCGTGGCAGCCGCTCATGAAGATGGACGAGCCGGACGTCAAGAAGATGTTAGCCGATCCGGCGTTTCGCCGGCGTCTCAAGGACGAACTGGCGAAGCGCTCGCGGCGCATGTTCACCGGCGAATGGGAAAAGGCCTTCGTGGCACAGGTGGCAGACCCGACGCACGCAGCCTGCGAGGGGCAATCGATCGAGGCCCTGGCGAAGAAACAGGGCGTGCATCCGGTGGACTTCATGCTCGACCTCGCGCTTTCCGAAGAACTCGACACGCTGTTTACCGCCACGCTGCTCAATTCGGACGAAGACGCCGTGGGCAGGATGCTCAACGACCCGAACGCCATAGTGTCGCTGTCGGATGCCGGCGCGCATCTGACTTTCCTGTGCGACGCGGGCTTCGGATTGCACCTGCTTGGCCACTGGGTGCGGGAGCGCAAACTCATGCCGCTTGAGATTGCAGTGAAGAAGCTCACCTCGGAACCCGCGCAGTGGTTCGGCATCCGCGGCCGCGCTGCGATCGCGGCGGGCAACTGGGCGGATCTGCTGCTGTTCGATCCTCGCACCGTGGGCCGGGCGCCGTCCCGGCGCGTCTACGACCTGCCCGCGGGCGGATCGCGGATTCACACGCCCGGCATCGGCGTGCACGGCGTGTGGGTGAACGGGCAAATGGTCGCTGACGCGAACGGCATTCGCGAAGGTGCGCCGAAGGCTGGAAAGGTGCTGCGGGAATTCGCTGCTTGATCGGCGAAGCAGATTCCAAATTTTGCCATAGAGGACACAGAGAAAAACCGGGCAACTCGAGAAGGAGACTTGCAACAGAAACTGGTGCGTTCGGTGACGTATCTCCTATCTTGGGGCAAATGGTGTTGGAAAACGGGGCCTGCAGTGTGCATAAACGGGGAGGAGGTTTGGGCTTGATAGCTATAAGGTATAGGCCTGACCCTCGGCCTCTCCCGAGAGATCGGAGAGAACGCTAGAAAGCTATAAAGTATAGGCCTGACCCCGACAAGGGCGACAAGGGCCGACAAGGGATACACACGTCACAGCATGAGCAACACAGGAGGCAACGTCGTGACCGAGAGGTGAGCGGGAACGTGACGCCCAACCACCGCATCCACCTGACCGGCTACAGCGGGCTTCGCCCACTTCCGCCGGCAGGTGATGCGGAGCGTTGGGCTAAGCAGCGGTGTATGTGGCAGCGATGACGACTGACAGGAGAAGGCTTATGGCGGCCACGGTCACGAGACTCTTTCTCGTGGCGGCATTGCTCATGCTCGCTGCGCCGGTTGCCGTGGACGCGCAGCAGGCGGGGAAGGTGTACCGGATTGGGTACATGAGCATCCCCAGCCGCCAGTCCGCGGGAGATCTGATGGATCGGGTTTTCTTGCCGGCGCTTCGGCAGCGTGGCTTGGTTGAAGGCAAGAATCTTCTGATTGAGTGGCGCTGGGCCGAGGGGAAGCCAGAGCGGCTCCCCGGATTCGCGGCGGAACTGGTCGCACTCAAGGTGGACCTCATCGTTGCCCCGCAGTCGGATTCGGCGCTTGCGGCCAAGCGCGCCACCCGCACGATCCCGATCGTCCACGTGTTGGCTGGCGACCCTGTCGCTGACGGCCTCGTTGCGAGCCTAGCCTACCCCGGTGGAAATGTGACAGGGTTGACCAGCACTCCAGGCTCCGAAATGTACGGGAAGCTCCTTGAGCTGCTGAAGGAGGCCACGGGAGCTTCGCGGGTGGCAGTTCTCTGGAATCCAGCGCGGGACTCCCCCACTTTAGAGCTTGGGTTCCGACAACTGAAAGCTGCGGCGCCGATTCTGGGGGTCCAGCTACAGTTTTTTAAGGCGGCAGGCCCCGAGCAGTTCGAGCCTGCTTTCGCGGCCATGGCTCAAGGGCGAGCAAACGCGCTCTTGATCGTCTCCGACTCGATGTTCTGGCAGCACCGTCGTCGTCTGGCCGAGCTCGAAGCCAAGTATCGGCTACCGACCATGCACGAAATGACGGACTTTGTTCCGGCGGGGGGCCTAATGGCTTATGGGGTAGATCTCGCCGACTTGTTCAGACGCGCCCCCGTCTACATCGACAAGATCCTACGCGGCGCCAAGCCAGCCGACCTCCCGATAGAGCAGCCGATGAAGTTCGAACTGGTCATCAACCGCAAGACGGCCAAGGCGCTCGGTATGGCGATTCCGCCCGCGCTGCTACTACGAGCGGACCGGGTGATCGAGTGATTTAATCTGCCCACCATACATGCTCGGCAGCATCCAATAGCGTCGCTTCGCGGCGATGTCGCCCGCCCGCTGATGCGTGCCGTTCGATGTCATCAAGGCGAGGACAGCGGCGTCAATGGCGTCCTCGGACGTGGCGAGCCGACCGACCTTCGCACTCGCAGAAAGAAAGTGGTAATGTTAGTTAAGGGGGGATTCGGCTTGCTCGCCATAGGGGCCGCCTCGCGACTGCGTAACATCACTGATATTGGAGGAGTTATGAACAGGTCGACTCTGGTTGGGCTACTTTGCGCCATCCTCATCACTGCGCCGGGCTTCGCGCAAACGCCCCCGCAACTAGACGACTATCGGTGGATGGTGGGGTCCTACAGATGCACCGGAGAGACAGCTGGGGAAGGTGCCCATACTTTCACGGCAACGTTCAGTCTGACCCGGGACCTCGACGGCGGAGTCTACATCGAGCGCTATGTCGAAGCGAAAACCGCGCAGCACCAACAACCATTCTCGATCATCCATCTCTATACCTACGACAGTAAGAATCAGCGGTACGTACGCAATGGTGTTGATGGAAACGGTGGTCGGCACGAGCATACCTCGAGCGGTTGGTCCAACGGGGTATGGATCTGGGACGCAGGTGGGTTCCGGATCCCCGTCACACGCGGTGAGAATGAGTTTAGCTTCAAGGCGGAGTTGCTGAAGGATGGCAACTGGGTGCTCCTTGCAAGCGGCACTTGCAAGAAGTAGCAGAGAGTGTTGAGAAGCGGCGCGCTGTAGCGCGCCTCTTATTCACGCGGCGCATTGACGCGTCATCCCCACGACGGCTCTAAGCTAGAATCAGCGCAGGTTACAGAGCAACGTCGGACGCTCGTCACGGCTCAGCTGATACCATGTCGCAAAGACGCAAACTCGCCGCAATCCTGAGTGCGGACGTAGTCGGCTATTCGCGTCTGATGGCGGCCAACGAGGCCGCCACCGTCGAAACCCTTAAGTCCTATCGCGACATTATTACCCGCTTGGTGGTACGCCACGGCGGCCGCGTAGTTGATGCGCCCGGGGATGCGTTGTTGGCCGAGTTTCCGAGTGCGGTCGAGGCGGTTCAGGCCGCAGTCGATGTCCAGAAGTCGCTCGAAGGCCACAACATCGAGCTTGAACCGGAGCGGCGCATGCAGTTCCGCATCGGAGTGAATCTTGGCGATGTGATCGAGGAACCTGATGGCAAGCTGTATGGCGACGGCCTAAACATCGCGGCGCGCATGGAGGCGTGGCTCGCCCAGGCAGATGAGCCGCAGGAATTGGAGGTGTTGCGGCGCAACGCCGACAAAGGCTTGCCGTGCGGTTCGGAGAGATTCATCCGCAAACTGGAGAAACTGACGGGGCGTGGATTACAGTATCGACCACAGGGGCGACCGAGGAAGGAAAACAATAAAGGATAGCGTCCCCTTTATTCACTTTATTCTCCATAAAGGATAGCGTCCCCTTTATTCATAAAGGATAGCGTCCCCTTTATTCCTGAGAGGTTTAGGGATCATGACGGCAGGCACTGTCCATCTGCACCTCGTGCTCCGTGCAACGCCGGAGCGAGTCTACCGGGCGTTCCTCGATGCCGACGCAATGGCCAAATGGCTTCCTCCAAATGGCTTCACCGGCAAGGTTCACCAATTGGAAGCCAGGGTCGGCGGCACTTACAAAATGTCGTTCACGAACTTCGCCACGGGTCACAGTCACTCCTTTGGAGGACAGTATCTCGAGTTGGTGCCGTTCGAACGCATTTACTACACAGACAAGTTTGACGATCCAAATTTGCCCGGAGAAATGCGCACGACCGTGTCCCTGAAGAAAGTGTTCTGCGGAACCGAGTGAACGTGGTGCAGGAAGGAATACCCGCCAGCATTCCTCCTGAGGCGTGCTACTTGGGCTGGCAGGAATCGCTAACCCTCCTTGCCAAGCTGGTAGAGGCCGAGATTCCGGGGTAGCCCCGTGAGAAATGACCGCGGCGTACCTGCCAATGTCCGATAATTTCGATGATGCGTCGGGAATGATCCAGTGTTGCCGGGGGCGACGGTGATAAGTTGGGGAATCAGGGCTGTGCGTACAGGGCGAGTCCATTCGGTACTGCTTGCCGCAATCATCATTTCCGGCACGTTGTTCGCACAGGTGAACAGCGAGTCGACCGAGATCTTCGTGAACGGTGTGGCCTTGTCGGCCGACACGGTGCGCGCGCTGCAACAGGTCTATCCCGTCGCGATTGAACCGGGACGCTACTGGTACGACGCGGTCTCGGGCGCCTACGGACGTGAGGGTGAACCCATCGCCGGGCAGATGATCGCGGGCCTTGCGCTCGGCGGCCCGCTACGAGCCGACGCCTCGCGCGGCACGGCGGGCGTGTTCATCAACGGACGCCAGATCACCAGCGGCGAGAAGGCCTATATCGAGCATCTCTGTCAGACGCCGGTGGTCCCGGGCCGCTACTGGATCCTCTTCAACGGTCTCGGCGGCTACGAAGGCGGGCCAGCCATCTTCGATCTCGGACAATGTCCGGGCTTGGCACGACGCAGTGGCGGTGGCGGTTCGACGTCCAGAACCTACTGTGACGACAACGGCAGTTGCACGACCAGCGGCGTCCTGGGTTATATCTCGACGACGCCACGCTAAAAGGACGACGCGTCACGGCTGCTCGGCAAGCAGCGCTTCGATCCTGCTCACCACGTCCTTGCTTTCCGGCTGGGTGCGCGCGGCGAAACTGAAGGCGCGCTTGCCGTCGCGCGCGATCAGGTATTTGTGGAAATTCCACTCCGGAGCATCGCCGGTCATCCGGGTCAGTTCGGCGAACACCGGGTTAGCCTTTCCGGGGACCACGCTGGATTTCTCCATCAGCGGAAACTTCACTCCGTAGGTCAGCTCGCAGAAGTCCCTGATCTCCTTCGCGGTGCCCGGCTCCTGTGAGCCGAAGTCGTTGGCCGGAAAGCCGACCACCACCAGTCCCTTGTCCCGGTATTTCTGATAAAGCGATTCCAGTCCCTTGTATTGCGGCGTGTTGCCGCAGTAACTGGCGGTGTTCACCGCGAGCACGACTTTTCCGGCGTAATCGCACAGATTCGCCGGTTTGCCGTCGAGATTATTCATTTGATGGTTGAGAAGCGCGGGACAGGCGGCCATAGAAACCTCACAGATCAGTGTCAGCGAAAGCAGGGCAACAAGCAGAGCAGGCAGGCGTTTCATTTTCTCGTTCCCGTGTAGTCGGAATTTTGCAGATAATAGCGCGCCGGACATCGGATGTGCCGCGTTTTTAACCTTCACACCTTTACTCATTCACGCATTCGCAGTCCCATGGGACCGCTATCCGACATCAAGGTACTGGAACTGGGCACACTGATTGCCGGGCCGTTTTGTTCGCGCGTTTTCGCCGAATTCGGCGCACAGGTGATCAAGATCGAATCGCCCGACGGAGGAGATCCGCTGCGCCAGTGGCGCAAGCTCCACAACGGCACCTCATTGTGGTGGTACCTGCAGGCCCGTAACAAGAAGTCGGTCACGGTGAACATGAGGGAGCCGGAAGGCCAGGAGATCGTGCGCAAGCTCGCCGCCGGGGCCGACATCGTGATCGAGAATTTCCGTCCGGGCGCGCTGGAGAAATGGGGGCTGGGGTGGGACACGCTTTCGCAGTTGAACCCGGGCCTGGTAATGGTGCGCCTGTCCGGCTACGGCCAGACCGGCCCGTACCGCAACCGCGCGGGCTTCGGCGCGATTGGCGAAGCGATGGGAGGGCTACGCTATGTCACCGGTTATCCGGACCGGGCGCCGGTGCGCGTGGGCATCAGCCTCGGGGATGCAGTCGCGTCGCTTTACGGCGTGATCGGCGCGCTGATGGCGCTGCGCCATCGCGAGGTCAGCGGCGGCCACGGGCAGGTGGTGGACGTGGCCTTGTACGAAGCGGTATTCAGCCTCATGGAAAGCCTGCTGCCCGAGTACGACATGAGCGGTTTCGTCCGGGAACGCAGCGGCGCTTCGCTACCCGGCATCGTGCCTTCGAATACCTATACCACCCGCGACGGCAAGTACGTCGTCATCGGCGCCAATGGCGATGCGATCTTCAGGCGCTTGATGACGGCGATCGGGCGCGAGGATCTCGGCAACGATCCGGCGCTCGCGCGCAACGATGGGCGAGTGGCGCGCACGGCCGAACTCGACAAGGTGATCGGCGACTGGTGCGCGGCGCACGACCTCGATCACGTCCTGGAGGTGCTCGCCGCTGCGCAGGTGCCGTCGGGAAAAATTTACGACATCGCCGATATCGTCAAGGACCTGCACTACCAGGCACGCGGCATGATCGAGCAGGCACGGCTCCCGGACGGTGAGCCGATGAAGGTGCCTGGCGTGGTACCGAGGATGGCGCAGACGCCGGGAGGCACGCGCTGGCTAGGTCCGGTACTGGGAGAGCACACCGGTGAAGTGCTCGCCCAACTCGGTTACGAAGCAGCAAAGATCGCTGATCTGAAATCTCGGGGCGTTATTTAGCGCTGCGAGGTTCCGTTTGCAGTTGGGTGCGCAAAAAATAGAGTCTCTCTAAATCAAAGGGTTGTGTAAGAAAGCGGGGTGCAGAACGACGGCATCCCTTGTTTTTTGTTGACAATATAACACTGTTATGTAGAATAACGACGTCACAAATAGGAACGATGATCAAGGAACCGCCTTAATTACCTGATTTTGAGTGGTTATGAAGTTCTTAACAGGAGGATGGGGACATGGTGGCGTCGCTTAGCAGTTTGTTCGGGGAGTGGGTCTTTTCTGTGGGCGGCTGGAGCCGGCCGGTCCTGTTGCTCTTGTTAATGGTAGGTCTGTTGCCCGGCTGCTCGGTGCGCCAGATGGCGATCAACAAGGCCGGCAATGCGCTGGCTTCCAGCGGCACAGCATTCGCGGCGGACGACGATCCCGAACTGATACGCGACGCTGCTCCTTTCAGCCTCAAGTTAATGGAAAGCCTGCTTGCGGAAAGTCCGCGCCACCGCGGCCTGCTTTACGCCACCAGCAGCGGCTTCACCCAATACGCTTACGCGTTTGTTCACCAGGACGCGGACCGGCTCGAAGACCACGACTTGGCGGCCGCCGCGGAGCAACGCCAACGCGCCCAAGGAATGTATCGCCGCGCCCGCGATTACGGGTTGCGCGGCCTCGAAGTGGCGCATCCCGACTTCGGCCGTAAGCTTCGCCTCGATCCGAAATCTGCGGTGCGCAGCGCGCGCAAGGACGATGTGCCGTTGCTGTACTGGACGGCGGTGTCGTGGGCTGCGCTGATCTCGCTGTCGAAGCATGACCCAGATCTGGTCGCCGATGTGCCGGTAGTGGAAGCGCTCATCGATCGTGCGGCTGCGCTCGACGAGTCCTACGACTCGGGAGCCATCCACAATTTCCTTATCACTTACGAAATGGTGCGCCAGGGCGGCACGGGCAATCCCGCCGCCCGCGCGCGCCAACACTTTGACCGTGCCGTGAGTCTGACCGGCGGTTTACAGGCGGGACCCTACGTCTCGCTGGCGGAGTCCGTTGCCGTCCCCAGTCAGGACCGCGGTGAATTCCAGGCGTTACTCAGGCAGGCGCTCGCTGTCAAAACCGATCAGCGACCCGAATGGCGCCTTGCCAACAGCGTGATGCAACGGCGCGCTCGTTGGCTGCTTGCGCAAGCCGATCAACTCTTTGCCGAATAAGGGAGCCGCCATGAACGACATTGCCCGTATCAACACGCAACGCCGGCGTTTGTGTCTCGCGGCCGGCGCTGCAAGCGCGTTTCCCGCGCTGGTATTACAGCATGCGGCACTAGCCGCGGACGCCGCGCGCATCCGCCTCGGCACGTTGGCGCCGAAGGGTTCGAGTTATCACCGCGCTCTGCAGGAAATGGGAGAGAGGTGGCGCAAGGCACAAGGGGGTGGGGCCACCTTCACCATTTTCACCGACGGCACGCAGGGCGGCGAGGCGGACATGGTGCGGCGCATGCGCGTCGGACAACTGAACGCCGGGCTGCTGTCGGTGATCGGGCTCTCCGAGATAGACCGTACAGCCTCGGCGCTGCAGCAAATGCCGCTGGTCTACCGCAACTGGGACGAGCTCGACTACGTACGCGACCGCATCGCGCCGATGCTGGAGCAGCGGCTGTTCGACAAAGGATTCGTCGTGCTGTTCTGGGGAGACGGTGGCTGGGTGCGCTTCTTCTCGAATAAGCCGGCGTCCCGGCCGGAGGACTTCAAGCGCATGCGGATGTTCGTCTGGGCCGGCAATCCAGAGCAGGTCGAACTGATGAAGCAGTTGCAATATCAGCCGGTCGCGATCGAGACGGCCGACATTCTGCCCGGCCTGCAGACCGGCCTGATCGATGCCGTGCCGGCCACACCCTTCTTTGCACTGGCCGGCCAACTCAACGGGCCGGCGCCGCACATGCTGGACATCAAGTGGGCGCCCATCGTCGGCGCCTGCATCGTAACCCGGAAGGCCTGGGATGCGATGTCCGCCGAGGGGCGCAATGAACTGAGAAATGCCGCCGCGGACGCGGCGATCGAGTTGCGGCGGCGTGCCCGCATGGAGGACCTCGAGTCGATCGAAGCAATGACACGCCGCGGACTCAAGATCACCACCCTCACGCCGGAGATGGAAGTTCAGTGGCGTGCATTGGCGGACGCGGCGTATCCCTCCATCCGCGGAAAAACCGTTCCCGCAGATGTCTTTGACGAAGCCCTGCGTCTGGTCGGCGAGTTCAGGGCATCCGGGCTGGCGCGCAAATGAGCAACGCGATGACGCTGGATGCCCGACCGGCCGGCGAGATTCCGGCGATGAACGTCAGCGGCGCGCTTGTCACCGGCGAGAATTTGCTGGTCGCGCTTGCGCTCGCGGCATTGGCGCTGTTGCCGGTTGCCGAGATCGTGCTGCGCGCTGTCTTTCACGTCGGCATTCCGGGCGCGGCGGTGCTGACCCAGCACCTGGTATTGGTCGCCGGCATGTTGGGCGCGGCGATCGCCGTGCGCGAGAACCGTCTGCTTTCCTTGTCCAGCCTTCCGCTGATTTTGCGCGGCTGGACGCGCCCGGCTGCGCGCGCGCTGAGCGGTTGCGTCGGCGCCCTGGTGTCGGCCCTGCTCGCGGTGGCGAGCACGCAGTTCGTCATCGCGGAAAAGCTCGCGGGCAATCTGTTGATCGAAGGCCTGCCGGTCTGGATGGTGCAGGCGATTCTGCCGCCGGGATTTGCGCTGATTGCTGTGCGCCTGATCCTGCACTCGGGCGAGGGCTGGCGGATTCGTGGCGCGTGCGCCGCTGCGGCGCTGTGTGCCGCGGCGCTGGCCGCGTACGGGCCGCTACCCGCGGAAGTGCTGCGTCTTCCTGCGCTGATCGGCCTGCTCGCGGCAACCGTCCTTGGTGCGCCAGTATTCACCACGCTGGCGGGTGCGGCACTGATCCTGTTCTGGGGCGATGGGCTGCCGATCGCCTCCATCCCGATCGATCTCTACCGGCTTACCGTCAATCCGTCGCTGCCCGCAATTCCGTTATTCACGCTGGCCGGCTACTTCCTGGCCGAAAGCGGCGCACCGGCGCGGCTGGTGGCGGTGTTCCAGACGCTGGTGGGCGGGCTGCGTGGAGGAGCGGTGATGGTGGTGGTGGCGACTTCAACGCTGTTCACCGCATTTACCGGCGCCTCGGGCGTAACGATACTCGCGCTCGGCGGATTGCTGCTGCCGTTGTTGCTGGCGAGGCGACAGACCGAAGGCAAGGCGCTCGGCATCATTACCAGCGCCGGGTCGCTGGGCGTGCTGTTGCCCCCAAGCCTGCCGCTGATCCTGTACGCCGTGGTCGGGCGCGTGCCGATGGAAGAATTGTTTCTTGCAGCGTTGCTCCCGGCGCTGGTGATGGCCGGGTGTCTGGCGACCTACGCAGCGCGCCACGAGGTGAGGACTGCCGCCGTGCGCTTCGATGCTGCACAGGCCTGGTGCGCGATCGCCGCGGCAAAGTGGGAACTGCTCCTGCCCGTGGTCGCATTCGTCGCGCTGTTTGGCGGCTTCGCCACGCCGGTCGAAGCCGCCGCCGTAACTGCAACGTACGCTTTCGCGGTGGCGGTGCTGGTACGCCGGGAGCTGCATATCGTGCGCGATGTTCCACGTGTGGTCGCAGAGTGCGGCCTGTTGGTGGGCGGCGTGTTGCTGATACTCGGAGTCGCACTCGGCTTCACCAACTATCTGGTGGACGCTCAGTTGCCGGATCGGGTGGTGGAATGGGCCACCGGCACGATCCATTCGCGCTGGGTGTTCCTGCTGGCACTCAACAGTTTCCTGCTGGTGGTGGGCTGCTTGATGGATGTGTTCTCCGCCGTCGTGGTGGTTGCGCCATTGATGATCCCGGTGGGGCTGGCTTTTGGAATCGACCCGCTGCACCTGGGGGTCATCTTCCTCGCCAACATGGAACTGGGATTCCTGACGCCGCCGGTGGGGATGAACCTGTTCTTCGCTTCCTATCGCTTCGGCAAACCCGTGTCCGAGGTGTGCCGCGCAGTCATGCCTTACTTCTGGGTGCTTCTGGCGGGCGTGCTGCTGGTGACCTACCTGCCGGCGCTGACCACCTGGCTTCCGGGTTTGCTCCGCGGCTAGAGCCGTAATCGTTCAACCACAAGCCACACACAAAGAGGAGAGACCGATGAAAACGACCATGACCGTAAATTCGACTGCAACGCAGGACATTGGCTTCGATGCGCGCGGGATCGACCCGGACTTCGAAACGGAAGCCGACGACAGCGTGCGCGAGGCGTACGAGTTTCTCAGCGCAGTCGGCTTTGGCCGGGGTGGAGCGCGCTTGCTGGCGATCGACAAGATCGAGCTTTCCTGATGGCGGCCAATCGACTTGGAAGACTGACGTGACTACCGGAGACTACGTAATCTACTTTGCGCTTGGAGCGGTGCTGTTCGCGGCAGGGCATCAGTTCTACTTCTGGTGCCAGCGCTATCCGCTGCTGCCGCCGCGAGTATTCCGTCCGGCCATCGACGAACTGATCCCGTACCGGCCGGAATGGGTGTGGATCTACAGCATCGTCTATTACATCGTGATCGTGGCGGTGTTCTTCATCGTCGACTCGGAGCGCAAATTTCTGCAACTCACATCCAGCTACGCGCTGTTGTTGGCGGCGCAGATGCTGTTCTTCCTGGCTTTTCCGGTCGCCACGCCGCGCGACTGGCGCAAGCGCAACCTGCGCCGCACCTTGTCGGAGAAACTGCTTGCCCTGGTGCAGAAAGCGGACATGCGCTCGAACAGTTTCCCCAGCATGCACACCTCGGTCGCAACACTGACTGCGTTGCACCTGTATCCGCTGTTCGGCGAGCTGGTGCTGGCCTTCCCGGTCCTGATCGGTTTGAGCTGTCTGTTCACCAAGCAGCATTACCTGATGGACATTCCCACCGGGGCATCGCTTGGTTACGCGATTTTCATGCTTTCGACTATGAATGCCTGAGGGCCAAACCATGAGAATACCGGACGCCACCATCGGCGAAAGCATCCTTGGCGCCGCCTCTATTCCGGCAGGCGAAGGCACTTACCACCTGCTGCCGGTTCCGGCGCGTATCTGGCGCATGCTGCGCATCGCCATGTTGTTGCTGCTATTCGCGTTATTCACAGCAGGAGTCACCGCGTTTGCGGCGGTGCGGCGGCGCGAGCGCTTCATCCGCTGGTGGGCAGGCATGGTATTGCGCGCGCTCGGCGTCAGGCTGATCTGCGACCGAAGCCCGGTTATTGAAGCGGGGCCGGCGCTTCTCGTCGCCAATCACGTTTCCTCGATCGATTCGATCCTGATTTGTGCCGTCCAGCCGGCCTGTTTCGTCGCCAAGTCGGAGCTTGGCAATAGCGCTTGGCTGAGATGGCTGCTCGCCGAGGCCGGCACCATTTTCGTCGATCGCGGCAAGCGCGACGACGTCCTGCGCACGTTGGCGGCAATGCACGAAGCTTTGGATGCCGGTGAGCGGGTTGCACTGTTCCCGGAGGCCACCATCTCTCCAAATTCGGAGACTCGCCCCTTCAACTCGGCGCTGCTTGAACCGGCATGCGACGGCGTTCCGGTTTATTTTTTCGCGCTCAGCCTGACGCGTGCCGACGGTACGCCCTGTCTGGAAGCCGACTTCCCTCTGGGGCAGAGCTTCCTGGCCAGTTTCTGGCGGCTGACAGCGGCGCCGGGGATGGTGGCGCGCATCGTGGTCCTGGGCCCGTTCGACTTCTCGGGCGCAAATCGCAAGCGCATTGCGAATTTCGCTCACGACACTATCCATAGCGTGCTGTCTGGCAGCGCAGCCGCACCGGTGCTGAGAAAGCCGGCGCCGTACGCAGCCAGATGATCGCACCGTGAACACGGGAGCCACGGAATGTTATCGATGAGCGGGACTGCAAGGAGGAAAGTGGCAACGTGGTTTGAGCGCGCACTTGCCTCGGCGCGGGATTTCCCCGCTCTTCGGCGCAATGCTAGGAATAGCGGGTGTCCGCGCGCTCTTCGCGAGTGGGGAAGTCGAATTGCCCGATCCGCGATGGCTGCGTCGTTTTTCTATGCGCTGGTCCAAAGTCCGGCACTGGCCGGGGGCGTGGACCTCGGCGCGGGTCTAGGATTTGTGAATCATGAGCATGGATTCGACGGCGGATGGGATATCCAGGTCGGTTACGAATTCAAGGAGACGGAACACGTCAACCTCGGCGTACAGTGGCAGTGGTTCAAAGGCCTGACTTCCGAAAGCAACCTGGGCGTCGACGAGGAGGGTATGGCGTTCCGGTCCAACGCCTTGTACCTGACGGCGCGTCCCCGACACAAGGCCTTGCAATGGCTGCAACTGAAAGGCGGTGTCGTCAACGCCAATTACAAGATCGCCGAGTACGACAGATCTACGGGCACATTGGTGGTCAGGAGCGACCACAGCGGCGCGACGGGACTGGCGCTCGGTCTGGGTCTGGTGTTGGGCTCGGACAGGGTCAGGTTCCACCTGTTGGACTATCAGCGCTATTCATTCTCCGGCGACAGCTTCGATGCCTTCGGTATCTCGCTGATGGTGCTGGGAGATGGCTTTTGACAGGTGCGACCGACTATCCGGAAGCGGTCAGGGCGGCCGCGAGCCGGTATGCTATGTATTGACGAGGAGCGACTTGTGTCCTGTTCCGCTAATTCGTGGGATAACTCTCGAACTTTGGAAGCGAATCTCACAGTATATTTACCAGCAACCCGTCATCGGTCAGAAAACCCGCGAAATCGGTGTCCGGCAAGGCGCGAGTCCTTGACAGTGGCGGGGGCCGGTGGAACGTTGAGCAGGGATCGCCGTAGAGCGGAAGAGGGGCCCCGAACGTTTTGTGTTCGGGGATCTGACCTCGGAGGCGATCGAGGGCGGCGGGCAATCCCTTGT
>JBQTIV010000025.1:0-27537 GCA_052387775.1 Betaproteobacteria bacterium | reverse complement strand
CGCTGCGGGGCCTGCCCACGTGGACATCAGCTGGATGTCGATTGCCAACGTCCACTATGAGCTCGGGCCGCTGCGAATTCTCACCGACGGTTACATCACCCGCATCCCGGAACGGGAGTTCCACGGCGGCGGCGGCGGATATGCCTATACCCGCCATCCCTGGAAGCCCGATGTCGCCGCGGTGTCCCGCGTGCTCGAAGCGATCGGCGGGGCGAGCGAAGTCAATCTGCTGCTCACCGGTCACAGCCACTGGGATCACTCGTTCGATACGGCGACCTGGTCGAAACTGACCAATGCTCCGATCATCGGCTCACTAACCACCTGCTTCGAGGTCATGGCCGAGAACATACCGGCGGAGCGCTGCTCGCCGGTATATGGGCGGGAGAAAATTTCTCTCGGCGAAGGGGTGACGCTGCGCGTGGTGCGCTGGAACCACAGTGGTGATCCGGCGATAAACCCCGAGCAGCACAACCCGGTCGAGCTCGACGCGGTTCCGCGCCCCGACCCTGCCACCGGTGGACTGCGTGCCGGCGTCGCGGAGGACTTTCCCAACGGCGGCGGCAATCGCGGCTTCTTGTTCACCGTCGACAGTCCGCAAGGCACATTCGCGTGGTTCTATCAGAATTCGGCCAGCCCGGTGGACCTGCACGTGCCGATCGTCATCAGTGGAGTGGATTACGGCGCGCCGATCGAAAACCTCAAGATCGCGATGAAGGACGCGGGACTGCAGTCGGTGGATCTATGGATCGGCACCGGCGGATTGCCGATCGCGCAACTGGTGGTGCCGGTGATCAGGCCCAAGGCCTACATCCCGATCCACTGGGACGGCCTGTGGGAAGCCTTCGAGGCCGGCATGCCCTGGCCGTTTTCCGACGCTGCGCTCGAGGAGTTTCTCAAAGTGTCCGGGGTAAAATTGCTCAAACCCGGCCAGTACATGGACAAGTGGCGGCTGGACCATTCGGGCATCCGGCCGCTGGCCAACACCCGCATCAAGCAGGCGCTCGGGCTCCCCGAAGTCCAGCCCTTCCCGCGCCAGTAATCGGAAAGGCAAAGCAACACTTACCGCGGAACCGGAAAGGCAGAGCAGCTCTTACCGCAGAGGACGCAGAGGACGCGGAGGAAAAACAAAAACGAGGGAAAGCAGATTGGGTATAAGAACGCGACGACTGTTCGCCTAGTTGTGCCGCCAATTTTTGCCGCGATGGTTCATGAGTCAAGGAAGGGGGGTTCACCCGACCTCGATTTCCTTGCTCTTGCCTTTCCCCTGTGTCCTCCGCGTCCTCTGCGGTGAGCGTTGTCTTTCTCCTGATTCCCGCCCGCTACTTGCCGAAAATGCGCTCCGCGTTGCGATAGGCAATGTTTTCCGCCACCTCCCGGGGCAACTGCGCAAGCCAGCCCCTGGCCTGCTCCGCCAACGCGACGACCTCACCCCAGCGCGGCGGTATCCAGGTATCGGTCCCGTAGATGAAGCGGTCGGGATACTTCAGAAACAATGCCTTCCACTGCGGGTCCAGCTCGCCGCTGCCGGCAACGACATCGCGATAGGAAAGTTCCGCCCACAGCGCCGGATAACGCCCCAACATCTTGTCCACGCTCTCCGTGGGCGCACTCATTCCGGCGTGCGCCCAGACGATGCGTGCCCGGGAGTTGAACGAAAAGAGCTTCTCGACCGCGACAGCGTCCGAATGCGCGTGCAGCCACAGGTTGCGCGCCACGGCGATGTCCACGATTTTGCGGATTACCGGTGTGTCGGCTTCATCCCCGTCAAGATGAAACTCGCCGATGCCGCGATAAATGCCACGCTTGAGTTCCTCCTCCAGGAATGTCACGGTGTCGGGGTCGCGGTACCAATTCGCACGCTCCACCGCCCAGGTTTCGAAATCACGGGTCTTGCGATACGGCCGCAGTTCCGGAACGAAGCGCTCGGGGTAAAGCGAGTGGAGTTGGATGGTGCCGTCGTTCGGCGTGCTTGAAAGCAGCGCGCGCGCAATTCCGGCCTCATCCAGGATGGCGATCGCTTTCTCCGGCGGATACTGTACCGGCGAACCGACGCTGTAGTGAATATGGCCGTCGAACAGCCGCAGCCTCTCCTGTGCCGCCAACCCAAGTGGCAGCAGCGCCAGGGTCGCTGCACATGACATTCCGGCCAGACCGCGCCAGCGCCTGCGCTCTAGCACCTGCATCATTTATCCTCCGGAAGCGGTTGCCGGGACCGCAAGCCTACACCGCTCGAATCCCCACGAACAATACTTGCTTGGAATTGTGCTTACCGCGGCCTACCATACCGGCGGGCAGGGGCTGACGCTATGCGTGGCCCGGTACCCGACAACTTTTGAAAGGAGAAACCATGAGCCTGATTTCCGAGTTCAAGGAATTCGCGATCAAGGGCAACATGATGGACATGGCGGTCGGCATCATCATCGGCGCTGCCTTCGGCAAGGTGGTGGACTCGCTGGTGAAGGACATCATCATGCCGCCGATCGGCATGCTGCTGGGCGGCGTGGATTTCCGGCAGCTGTACGTCAATCTCGGATCCGCGACCTATGAGACGCTGGAGGCAGCGCAGGCAGCCGGTGCGCCGCTGCTGAAGTACGGCTCCTTCATCAGCTCGCTGGTCGATTTCCTGATCGTGGCGTGGGCAATCTTCATTGCCGTCAAGGCCATGAACCGGATGCGTACTTTTGGAGCCAAACCACAAGCCTAGCTCGTATAAACGAGCCCGCGGTCAACCAGACAGCTTGCAGCGCGTTTGACGCCGGTTTTTCTTCAGGGCCGGCGGGATCGCAATCACGTAATGCGAAAGGATCGAGAACTCCGGCACGCCAGGCTGGTCTGAAGTGTCGAGCAATTCAACTTCGCCCAACGCGGGCACTCCGCCCGCGTCGCATTTCAGGAGGTCACGATGCTTACCATCAAGACGGCCAGACGGCTTGCCATCGCCGCGATTCTACCGGCGCTGATCGCGGCCTATTACGCCGTTGTCTTGCCGGGCACACCGCCCGCCCATGCCGGCGCGCAGAACGGCGCGACCAAGACAGCCGCGGAGGCGACGCAGCAAACGCTTCCCGATTTCACCCGGATCGTCGAGCAATACGGGCCGGCGGTCGTCAACGTCAGCGTGTCGCGCAAAGTTCCGGCGGAGGCTCAAACACCGTTCCAGGGCATCCCGGAAGATGACCCGACGTTCGAGTTCTTCCGCCGCTTCGGGCCGCCCCAGCAGCAAGGCGAACAGCCGATGCAACGCGGCCAGGGCTCGGGTTTCATCGTCAGCGCGGACGGCGTCATTCTCACCAACGCCCACGTAGCCGGCGAGGCCGCCGAAATCATCGTCAAACTCACCGACAGGCGCGAGTTTGACGCCAAGGTGATAGGCGTGGACCGGCGCTCCGACATCGCGGTACTGAAGATCGAGGCGAAGAACTTGCCGGTCGTCAAAATCGGCGACCCCGCGCGCCTCAAGGTGGGCGAATGGGTTGCGGCCATCGGTTCGCCCTTCGGCTTGGAGAACACCGTCACCTCAGGCATCGTCAGCGCCAAGGCGCGCGTACTGCCGGACGAGAACAATGTGCCGTTCATCCAGACCGACGTCGCGGTCAACCCCGGCAATTCCGGAGGCCCGCTATTCAACATGAACGGCGAAGTGATCGGCATCAACTCGCAGATCTTCAGCCGCACCGGCGGTTACATGGGGCTTTCTTTCGCCATCCCGATCGACGTGGCGATGAACATCAAGGATCAACTGGTACAGTATGGCAGGGTCACGCGCGGCCGCATCGGCGTGCAGATCCAGGAAGTCAACCAGGCGCTGGCCGATTCCTTCGGCCTGCCCAAACCGCAAGGGGCACTGATCAGCGCGGTGGAGCCGGGCAGTCCCGCCGACAAAGCCGGACTGAGATCGGGCGACGTGGTGCTGGGGGTCAACGGCAAGGAATTCGACCGGCTTTCAGAGTTGACAAGCACGATCGCCGGCATCAAGCCGGGCACCAACGCACGACTTCAGGTATGGCGTAACGGCAGCCGCCAGGACATCAATGTGACGGTGGTCGAACTCTCCGAGCAAAAAGTAGCCACACGCGGGGCCAGCGAGCCCGGCAGTGCGGCGAGCCTTGGCTTGACGGTACGCGAGCTCGCGCCGGAAGAGCGCGCCAAGCTGAAAACCGATGGCGGGCTGTTGGTACAGAACACTTCCGGCGCTGCGGCGCGTGCCGGCATTCAGGCTGGCGATGTGATTCTGGCGTTGAACGACACGCCGGTTAATTCCGTCGAGCAACTGAAGCAACTGGTGAAGAAGTCCCCCAAGACCGTGGCGCTGCTGGTGCTGCGCAATAACGCACGGATCTACGTGCCAGTGCAGACCTGATTACCCTTTTTACCTTCAGCGCTAGGCTTTCGGCGGACGATACTGGACCTTCTTGGCGACCGCCTGGTCTACCTCTTCGGGTGTAAGCAATGCAGTGGTCTTGGTGCGAGCCGCTCCCGAGGCAGCCACGGTAAGCGAGAGAGCCGCCGCCGACACGGTGTCCGGAACGTCGACGATGGCGAAGGCGTCGTAGTCGGCCAGGGCGAAGTATTGCACCTCGAACTTGCCGCCGACGCTCTCCACCGCCTGCTTCACGGCCGCACGCCGCGCGCTTCCGCCGGATTTCATGATGCCCTTGAGACCTTCCAAGGTGTAAGACGCTTCGATCAGATACTTGGGCATGGTCTGCCTCCTCCAAGGTGATGGTTTCGACACGGAATGACGCCGCGTCACGCTGACGACTCCTCCAACGCGACGAATCGCTCGCCTTACGACACGGACGAGGAGAGGAATAAATCGGTTTGACGCTACGCCCTGACCCTCGCCGTGTCAACGGCGCGATCCGGGGCTTCGCAGCGGTGCTGGGCGAACCTGGAGACCGGGTGACAAGGTGTTTACAGGCGAGGCTAACCCTTCTTTCGAATCAGCATAAACATGGGAAGCGACCCCTTTTACCCGCCTCTCGCCTCACGCCTCACCTGTCCCTTGGCGCCTGCGCGGGCGCCGGGTACCACTGGTCCTTCGGCACCACCTTGGGCTGCTCCGGATCGCCTTCGTAGGCCGGAGTCATGATCTGCACGCCGTGCTCGTTGAAGACATCCAGGATGTTCCGATGCAGCGCCGTGTAAAGCTTTGCCATCTCCTGCGGGCGATCGCAATAAACGTTGATTTCGTAGGTCACGGAAAAGTCACCCAGGCCTTGTTGCAATACGAACGGCGGCGGTTCGCGCAGCAGGTCGTCGGTGCGCTTCGCTGCCTCGATCAGCATCGCCTCGACCTGCCGCCAAGGCGTCTCGTAGCCGATGCCAACCGTAGTGTGCAGGATGAGTCCCTTGTCGCGGGCGAGCGAACTGTAGTTCACAACATGGCTGTTCAGGATCAGTGAGCTGGGGATGATGACCTCCTCGTTCTTCACAGTTCGCAGTTGCGTTACCTGCTGGCGCATCGCGACGACGTCACCGATCACATCGCCCACCTTGATCCGGTCTCCGACCTTGAAGGCGCGCCGGTAGATCAGCGTGTAGCCGGCGAGGTTATTGGCGACCATCGAAGCCGCGCCAATCGACATCAGTAATCCAAAGAAAATCGACACACCCTTGAACGCCTCGGAATCCGAGCCCGGGATGTAGGGATAGGCCATCACCAACGCAAAGCCGACGATCGCAATTCGCACGAGGCGGTAGGTCGGCCACGCCCACTCCTGTTCGAATCCCGCCGGCTTGATGGAGCCGTGCGCGATTCCACCGAAGAAGAGCTGGATAAGCTTCAGGATGTAGCGCGTGATGACGATGAGAATCGCGATGAAGATCAATCCCGGCAAGGCTTCGATGAGCCCGCCCCACATCGTACTCAGCGGGTCGAGGAGCAGGTCCGCCCCGCGCCGCGCGATCGGCCGCGTCCAGGCAAACAGGCTCAAGGCGTAGTTGAGGCATGCGAGAGCCAGCACGAAGCCAATCACAAAATGGATGGTCCGCAGCCCACTGTGCCACGTGTTCCTGATCTGCTCGGCCGAAAGCAACCTGTACGACTTGGCTTCCAGCTCCCTCAGGCGTGCCTGCATCCGCCGCTCAACCGCGCGATCAAGGCGCCGGAAAACCCATTTCAATGCGACAAGCAATGCGACAAGGAGCCCGAGTACGAGGGCGGCGTGAATTCCCTGCGTTCGCAGATAGGCGCCGCTGCGCTCGTGACGGTAGCGCTCGATGGCTTTCATGAGGCCAGCCCGGTAGAACTCGGCCAACTGCTGGCGTTGCCCAAGCTGTTCGACCTCGGCATCGCCATCGAATAGCGAGATGATTTGCCGCTCGCCGGCAAGAATATCCGAACGCTCCCTGGCCTCCACCACCCGAAGCTCCGATACGTGGACAGACTCGTCGCGCGCGATTGCCCTGATCCTTTCGGAGACTGCGTCGGCACGATGTTTCGCCGGGTAGCTCGAAATACCGCGTACCTGAAACAGCACTTCGCCGTCGACGACCACCGGAGCCCTCTCGATGGTCACCGCAGGCGCCGCCTCATCCTGCGCGATAGCCGGCACTGCCGCCATCAAGCCCAAAGGCAGCATCCAGATCGCGAAAGTCGTGCGAATACCGTAGCAGTTGACGCGTAGCAAGTAGGAAATCATGGCTTCCTCAAAGAAGGGGGTGAATTGCATTTTGCCGCGATTATGGCATCGGCGACCATCGCCGCCTCCGCCGGCACCGACCGCCCCGGGGCAGCACATTTGCCCGGATGGCGGCCCGGGACCCGACCCGGCTGATCCGCCGGCCAGCGCGGCCATTTTTGGTCGGTCGACTATTCCGCACTGCGGCATTTCCTTCGCGAAACCCCTGGGCACCTCGGAACGCCGCGCCCCGTGCGGGTAGTTGCGGCAACAGCAGAATCGTGGCTCAATTGCGCGTCATAAGACCAAAAAAGATTCACTTTTCGCGTGTCCATAAATATAAGAAGTTGGCAGTTCGGGGAGGCAGAGGTGCCCAAAGAGGACCGTTCGCGGGATTACTCCGACCTCAGTCCGGAGTTGCTGGAGATCGTACGGGCACTGCAGGCATCCCTCACCGAGAAGCGGGTGCGCCAGCAATTGCAGGCCGCCGACAGCAAGCCCTCGATGCTCGAGACCGCGCTCTCCCGTCAGCAGGCCAAGCGCGCAGCCCAACCCCATATCGCCTCACACCCGCAGCTGCTGGCTGCCGTGGTGGATTCCGCAGACGCTGCCATCATGAGCGAGACCTGGAACGGGGTGGTGCTTACCTGGAACCGGGGTGCGGAGCGCATCTTCGGGTACGACGCCGCCGAAATCGTGGGCCAGACCCGCGCCTGCCTGATTCCCGAATTCCTCAAGAATGAGGACGCCAAGACGATGCGCCACGTCATCGACGGCAGGGCGACCGTCAATCGAGAAACCGTATGGCAGCACAAGGACGGCAAATTCATTGACGTGGCCGTGAGCCTGTCTCCGGTCGTCGAGAACGACAAGGTGGTGCGCTTGTCGATTGTCGCCACTGATGTCACCGAACGCAAGCGCATGGAGCGCGCGCTCATGGAAAGCGAGCGCAAGCAACGCCAGCGCACGGCGGAACTGAAAAGCGTCCTCGATGCCGTGCCCGCGTCGGTGTGGGTTGCCCATGATGCCGAATGCAAGATCATCACCGGCAACCGTACCTCTTACGACCTGTTGCGACTGCCCCAGGGCAGTAACATCTCGTTCACGGCGCCGAAGGATTCGCCGCCGGCGCATTTCCGCGTGTTCCGCAACGGCCGCGCGCTCGAAGCGCACGAGTTGCCGGTGCAGATGGCGGTATTCCGCGGTATCGAAGTACGCGATTTCGAGGAGGACATCGTCTTCGACGACGGCTCCATCAAGCACTTGATCGGCAATGCCGTGCCGCTACGCGACACCTCCGGCAAGGTCTACGGCGCCGTGGCCGCGTTCATCGACATTACCGCCCGCCGCACAATGGAAGAGCAGATCCGGCGCATGGCGCACTTCGACTCGCTCACCAGTTTGCCCAACCGGATCCTGCTGATGGACCGCCTGGAGCAGGCGCTGGCGATCTCGCAGCGCAATCAGTCGAAGACCGGCGTGATCTTCATGGACCTCGACAACTTCAAAGTCGTCAACGACAACCTCGGCCATCATGTCGGCGACATGCTGCTGCAGCAGGCGTCGGAGCGCCTCCGCGCCGCCCTGCGCGAGGTGGATACGGTTTCGCGATTGGGTGGCGACGAGTTCGTGGTGGTGCTGCCGGAATTGCGCCAGATCGAGGATGCACGCATCATCGGACAGAAGCTGCTGCGAGCGGTGGACGGCGAATACATCGTTGCGGGCGAGAGGCTGCTGATCACCGCCAGCCTGGGGATCAGCCTCTACCCCGACCATGCAGACGATGCCAGTACGCTGATCCGCAGTGCCGACAAGGCGATGTATCACGCCAAGCAGTCGGGCCGCAACACCTATCAGTTCTACGATGCCAGCATGAAGATCTGACGCGGCACGGTTTGCTCACGCCACCGCCTCAGGTGGGGGCCCTTAGAGTTCTTCAGCCGCGCAGGAAGTCGAAGTCGCAACCCGCGTCCGCCTGCAGGATATGCTCCGTGTAAAGGCGGGCGTAACCGCGCTCCGGAAGTTGCGGAATCTTGAATCCCTCGCGCCGCTTCGCCAGTTCGGTCTCCTCAACCATCAGGTCCAGACGCCGATCCCTGACCGACAGGCGGATGCGGTCGCCGCTTTTCACCAGCGCCAGCGGCCCGCCTGAAGCCGCATCGGGGGCGACGTGCAGCACCACCGTGCCGAACGCGGTGCCACTCATACGCGCATCCGAGATGCGCACCATGTCCTTGAGGCCGGTCTTCGCCAGCTTCTTCGGAATCGGCAGATAGCCGGCCTCCGGCATGCCGGACTCGCTGCGCGGCCCGGCGTTCTTGAGCACCAGGAAATCATCCTTCGTCACATCGAGATCCGGCAGGTCTATTCGCGCCGACAGATCCTCGAGCGAGTCGAACACGACTGCCCTGCCCTGCTTTTCGAACAGGGCGGAGTCCGCCGCGGCGCGCTTGAGAATCGCCCCGCGGGGAGCGAGGCTGCCGTACAGCGCCACCAAACCGCCGACCGGCGAAATCGGATCGCCCCGCGGACGGATTACGCTGCGATCCACGAACGGAACGCCGCGGGCGATGCGGCTACGCAGCGATTCTCCGCTGACCGTCATGCTGTCCAGATACAGCAGGTCCTTCAGTTCCACGAGCAGCGCGCTCATTCCGCCGGCGGCGTGGAAATCCTGCATGTAGTGGCTGCCGGTGGGTTTGAGATCCAGCAGAACCGGTGTTTCGTCCGAGAGTTGATTCAGCCGCTGGAGCGGGATGCCGATGCCGCGGCGCCCCGCGACCGCAGTCAGATGGATGATCGCGTTGGTCGAGCCGCCGATCGCGAGCAGCACACGCAATGCGTTCTCGACCGATTTTTCGGTGATGATCTCCGCGGGACGCGGACCTTTCGCCTTGATCATTTCCACTGCTCGCACGCCCGCGGCTTCAGCCGCTCGTATGCGGTCCGCGTGCACTGCGGGGATCGTCGCCGTGTCGGGAAGGGTCATGCCCAGTGCCTCGGCTACGCAGGCCATGGTGCTCGCCGTTCCCATCACCGCGCAGGTGCCGGCGGTGGTGGCGAGATTGCCTTCGATTTCGTCTATGCCCTCGTCGCTGACCTCGCCGGCGCGAAATCTGGCCCAGAAACGGCGGCAGTCGGTGCAGGCGCCCAGCCGCTCGCCCCGGTAAGGCATGGCCATCATCGGCCCGGTGACGAGCTGGATCGCCGGCACGTCGGCCGAGACGGCGCCCATCAGTTGCGCCGGAACGGTCTTGTCGCAGCCGCCGATCAGCACCACCGCATCCATAGGCTGCGCCCGCACCATTTCTTCCACGTCCATCGCCATGAGATTGCGGAACATCAGGCTGGTGGGGCTTAAGAATACCTCCCCAAGCGAGATCGTTGGAAAGTCGAGCGGCAGCCCGCCGCTCCTGAGCACGCCTCGTTTGACCGCCTCGGTGAGCTCGGGCACGTAGCGATGGCAGTTGTTGAAACCGCTCGCAGACTGGGCGATGCCGACGATCGGCCGCCCGAGCATGTCCTTGGAATAGCCCATCGAGCGCGCAAAGGAGCGGCGCAGATAGGCCGCGAACTCCGGATCGCCGTAGTTGGTGAGATTGCGGCGCAGGCCGCGCTTGTCCTCGTCCTTCATCTTTCCTCCTTCATCCTTCATCCTTCATCCTTCATCCTTCCTCCTTCCTCCTTCATCCTTCATCCTTCATCCTTCATCCTTCATCCTTCATCCTTCATCCTTCATCCTTGCTCCTTAATCGTCAGCGCAGCCAGTGGATTTCTTCCGCGGTACGCCGGCCGACAACCGCGAGTTCGAGGTTGCGGGGCGTATCGGATTCGGTTTCGGATAAGGGGATGCGGCCGCCCATGATCTCGGCGAATTTCTGCGGATAGAGCGGCGACTGTTCGGGGTCTGCATAACCCACGGGGAACAGCGGCTGGGTGGTTGACGGATCGTACTTGTCCGTAGCGCCCAGTGTGTGCAACAGCTCGTGCGCGACTATCACGTTGTTTTCTTCGGTCATGTGGTTGACCGCATATACGTTGGCCACCCCGATCAGCCCTTCTTTAAGCCCGATCGAGTGTTCCACCCGCCGGGTGATAGCCGGATCGTAAAACACGGCGAAAATTCGTATGTCGGGTCTGGTGCCCGGATAGTCGTCGTTGCGCCACGCCCAAAAGCGCAGCTTCAGGCTCCAAACGATGATTCCCGCGGTGGAGCGGTTCTTGGGTGGAGCCGGCGGACGGGTCGAAACCTGCGGACCCAGGAAAACGTCGAACGGCGCGACGAGACCCAACTTGTATCCCTCTGCCTCGCGGCGCATGAAGCCCCTGATGGAATCGAACGACTCGTTGGAGAGTGCCGCGATGTACTCCGCTGTGGTGTCACGCCGGTCTCCGTTGACGGGATATACGACGACGTCCAGCGTGCGCTTCCATGACTGGGTACGCGATCGGGTCTGCCACGCGCCGACTGCCACGGTTGCCAGCACGAACAGCAGTACCGCGATGCGAATCGCCTTCGCCATCCCGTGCAGGTTTTTTAGAGACGTTCGATGATGGTCGCGGTGGCCTGGCCGTGGCCAATGCACATGACCTGGAGCCCGAGCGTGCCGCCGGTGGCTTCCAGTCCGGCCAGCAACTTGGACATCAGCCCGGCGCCGGTGGCTCCCAGCGGATGACCGTGGGCGATGGCCCCGCCCCAGGGATTGACCTTGTCCATTTCGGGACGGATTTCTTTCGCCCAGGACAGCACCACCGCCGCAAAGGCCTCGTTGATTTCGATCCAGTCGATATCGTCGATGGAGACCGCGGCTTTTTTCAGCGCCAGTTCTGTCGCCGGAATGACGCCGGTGAGTTGCATCATTGGATCGGAGCCGACCGCGACGCGGGCACGGAAGCGCGCTTTCGGTTTGAAACCGTCGGCAGCCGCAACGTCCCGGTTCGCAACCAGCACGGCGGCAGCGCCATCGGAGATCTGGCTGGAATTCGCCGCGGTAATCACGCCGTTTCCATCCGGGCGAAAAGCCGGTTTCAACGAAGCCATCTTGGCCTCATCGACCTGCGCCCGTACGCCTTCATCGCGTTCCAGCCGCATCTTCCGACCTTCCGGCGACACTCCCTGCACGGGCAACAGTTCCTTGTTGGAGCCGGCCTTCTGGGCCTGCGCGGCGCGGCGATGGCTTTCCTTGGCGAAGTCGTCGAGCATCCGCCGCGACAAGCCCCATTTTTCGCAGATGCGTTCGGCACTCTCGCCCTGGTGAATCAACTCATGACGGCGAAACAGTTCCGGGTTCAGCACTTCGAAGCCGCTCACAGTCCCGCCCAGGCCGATGTCGAGAAACATCGGCGCGCGCGTCATGCTCTCCACGCCGCAACCGATTACGTAATTCATGTCGCCGGCCGCCACAGCCTGCGCGGCGAAATGCACCGCCTGCTGGCTCGAGCCGCACATGCGATTCAGCGACACGCCCGGCACCTTCACCGGCAACCCCGAGAGCAGCACCGCCAGCCGGGCGGGATTGGCGCCCTGCTCGCCGGCGAGCGTCACCGTGCCGTCGATCACGTCTTCAATCTTCTGCGGATCGACCCGCGACCGCTCGATGAGTCCGTCGAGCACGTGCGCCAGCAACGTATCGGGCCGCTGCTCTCGCAGCGCCCCTCCGCGCCTGCCGAACGGCGTGCGCACCGCTTCTATAATCACCGCTTCATTCATCTGAACCTCCTGAATTCTTTCACCGCAAAGACGCAAAGGACGCAAAGGAAAAGAACAATCAAGTCGAAAAAGCAGACTTGAGTTAAAGGCGATGTGCCAAGGTCGCGTGCCACCGTGGCGGGGTCTCAACTCAGTTTGCTTTTGTCACCGGTATTCTCTGCGTTCTTTGCGTCTTTGCGGTGAAAAGGTCTATTTGCCCGTCACCAGAACAACCTTGCCGGTGACGCGCTTGTTGAGCACTTCATTGAGCGCCTCCGCGGCGCGTTCCAGCGGATAGGTGGCGTGGATATGCGGCCTGACCTTGGCAGCCGCGTACATCGCCATCAGATCATAGTTGTTTTCGCTATTGCGTTCGGGTTCATTCTTGGTGAACGCGCCCCAGAACACCCCGACGATGGAGCAGCCCTTAAGCAAAGTCAGGTTCAGCGGCACCCTGGGAATCTCGCCGGCGGCAAAACCGACCACCAGGAAGCGTCCCCGCCACGCCATATCGCGCAAGGCCGGCTCCGAGTACGGCCCACCGACCGGGTCGAACACCACGTCCACTCCCTTGCCGGCGGTGAGGGCTTTGATTCTTGCCCGCAGGTCCTCGCTGCCGTAATTGATCACCTCATCGGCGCCGTTCTGCCTGCAGATCTGCAGTTTGGCATCATTCGAGGCGGCGGCGATGACCTTAGCACCCATTGTCTTGCCCAGTTGTATCGCCGCCAGTCCCACCCCGCCCGCAGCTCCGAGCACGAGTAATGTTTCTCCAGCCTTGAGGTCGGCGCGATCCTTCAGTGCGTGATAGGAGGTACCGTAGGTCAGCACGAACGCCGAGGCCGGGATGAAATCCATTCCCGGCGGCGTGAGAATGGTACGTTCCGCATCGACCGCGATTTCCTCGGCGAATCCGCCCCAGGTGTTGAACGCGATCACCCGATCACCCCGCTTGAGCCGGGCCACGCCCTCGCCGACTTCCTTGACGATGCCGGCGACTTCGCCCCCGGGCGAGAACGGCAACTCCGGCTTGAATTGATACTTGCCCTGGATGATCAAGACATCAGGGAAATTGACCCCGCAGGCTTTCACGCTGACCACAACCTGCCCCCGCGCCGCCTTCGGCGAGGGCACCTCCTCGACGACCAGCTTCTCGGGCAACCCGAGTTCTTTACACAGGACCGCTTTCATTTATCGACCTCCATGCTCTTACCGCAGAGGACGCAGAGGAAAAACATTAGTGGGTTAAACGCGCGGTCACTCATCGGGAACCACTATCGCCACAAATTTGCCTGGAGGGATCATTCGCCAATGAATGCCTTTAACTTCATCATGTTTTCTCTCTTGCCTTCGCTCCGCGTCCTCCGTGCCCTCCGCGGTAAGTGTTTACGAATTTGCTCTCAAGATCTTTTCGACCTGGTGCCAGCCGGCTTCTGCCATGGGCCGGGCGCGCTTGCCCTGTTCCATGGCGTGCGCGCTGGCGGCGGTGCCGTCCTTGACCCGGCCCATGATGCCCTGAAGTATTCCTGCCAGACGGAACATGTTGTAAGCCATGTAGAAGTCCCAATTCTGGATCTGGTTCCTGCCGGTGCGCCTGCAATATGCGGTAACGTACTCCTCTTCGGTGGGTATGCCCGAGGCGCGAAAGTCGAATCCGTTCATGCCGCGAAACTGACCCGGCGTCAGCCGCCAGGCCATGCAGTGATACGCGAAATCCGCAAGCGGATGTCCAAGCGTGGATAGTTCCCAGTCAAGCACCGCGAGGATCTTCGCATCCGTCGGATGGAAAATCACATTGTCCATCCGGTAATCGCCATGTACGATGGTGGTCTCCTCCTCCAGCGGAATGTTTTTTGGCAGCCACTCGATCAGATTCTCCATCGCTTCGATGCGCTCGGTTTCGGAGGCGCGGTATTGCTTGGTCCAGCGATTGATCTGGCGCTCGATGTAGTTGCCCGGCCTGCCGTAGTCGGCGAGACCGATTCGCACATAATCCACCTTGTGGAGCGCGGCGATCACGCGGTTCAATTCGTCGAAGTACCCCGCGCGCCGCGCCGTGCTCATGCCGGGCAGCGACGGATCCCACAGCACGCGGCCTTCGACGTAGTCCATGATGTAGAACACGGTGCCGATCACCGCGTCGTCTTCGCACAGGCAGTAGGCTTTCGCCACCGGCACGTCGCTGCCGTATAGCGCAGTTATGACGCGGAATTCCCGATCAACGGCGTGCGCCGACGGCAGAAGTTTGCCCGGCGGCTTGCGGCGCAATACGTAGCGCCTGCTACCCGCGGTCAGCCTGAAGGTGGGATTGGACTGGCCACCCCTGAACTGTTCGACTTCGAGACTTCCCGAGAAGCCGGCGATGTGCTGGCGCAGATAGCGTTCCAGACTCGCGACATCGAAGCGATGCCGCTCCTGGACCGGCATCGTGCCGGTGAACTCCTCGTTCATGAACTTCTTTCCCTCCCTTGTTTTGGGCCCGGCGAGAATACCATCCGCGCTCGATACCCGCCAACGCGGCGGCGTTGGCGAAAACGCGCATGCTAGAATCCCCGCGTTTTTCCCTCCGCAACCACGCCGATGAAAGAATTCAAGGACCGCATCGCAGTCGTAACTGGCGGGGCAAGCGGACTCGGCCGCGCGATGGCACTGCGCTTCGCCCGCGAGGGCATGAAGATCGTTCTGGCCGACGTGCAGGCCGATGCCCTTAAAAAGACCGAAGCCGAGTTCGAACACGCCGGGATTCCGGTACTGGCCGTGCGCACCGACGTTTCGAAAAGCAAGGACGTCGAAGCGCTGGCCGACAAGGCCTTCAGGACCTTTGGCGGGGTGCATATTTTGTGCAATAACGCCGGCGTCGCGCCCGGCGGTACGGTCTGGGAGCAGACCGAGAAAGACTGGGAATGGACGCTCGGCGTCAATGTGTGGGGTGTGATCTACGGCATCCGCGTATTCCTGCCACGCATGCTCGAGCAGAACGCGGAGGGCCACGTGGTCAATACGGCATCGGTAGCCGGACTGCTGTCGCTGCCGGGGATGAGCGTGTACTGCGTGTCCAAGCACGCGGTCGTCACGCTTACCGAGTGCTTGCACCACGACCTGGTCGAATTCGGCGCCAAGCTAAGAGCCTCGGTGCTCTGCCCGGCCTACGTGCCCACCGCCATTTCCGATTCCGAGCGCAACCGCCCCGCGTCGCTACGCGAGGACCGGGAAAAAAGCCCGGAGGACTTGAAGCGGGAAGCGCAAATGCGCCATGCGGTGCAGTCGGGGCGCGTTTCCGCGGAGCAGATCGCCGAAATCGTGCTCGAAGCCATCAGGAGCGAGAAGTTCTACATCCTCCCGCACCAGAAGATCAAAGCGGCCATCGAAACGCGCATGCAGGACATTCTGCAGGAGCGCCAGCCGACCAACACGCTGAACCGAAAAGCATGAGTCTGCTGGTACAGCGCTTCAAAGAAATCATGCCGACAATGGTGGCCGGCATGGCTTCGCCGTGGTTGTTGCAATACTGCGCGGGTTAGGAACGGAACGCGATTAACACAAAGATACGCGAAGTGAAAGCAAATACCAACGAAACCAAATTCACGGGAACAGGCCCGGCCGAAGCGATACGTTACCTCGGGTCGGACAAGGATTTGAAACCACCCGTCCGTCTCGTTATCTTGTATTTCGTTTTCCTTTGCGTCCCTTTGCGTCCTTTGCGTTTCACGCTGTTTTCTTGATCTTTGTGTTCGCGCGAATGAAATCCGCCATTCGAGCCACACCCTTCTCGATGGCTTCGTTGGAAGCGGCATAACTGAAGCGGATGTGCTGGCCTTCGTTGGGCACGCGCGGACCGAAATGGATGTCCGCCAGCACCGCGACGCCGGCTTCGTTCAAGAGCCGCTTGCGCAACTCCTCCGAATCCTTGGCCCCGATCATCTCGCAGGCTACAGTGACGTTCGGCCACGCATAGAATGCGCCGCCCGGGTTCCGGCAAGTCACGCCCGGCACTTTATTCAGCAACCCCACGATCAGATCGCGCCGCGCGAGAAAGCTGTCGCGCATTTTCTTCGCCTCCTCCTGCGGACCATTCATCGCCTCCACCGCCGCCCACTGCGTGATCTGCGAGGCACAGGAATCAGTATTGGTCACCCAGCGGGTAAACACCGGCGCCAGCGCCCGGTTGGCGGTGAACCCCAGGCGCCAGCCGGTCATCGCCCAGGTCTTCGATGCGCCATCGGAAATGATGGTGCGGCTGAGCATGTCCGGGAATTGTGCCAGCGAAACGAATTCGCCGTCGTAGCAGAGCTGCGAATATATCTCGTCCGCGAACACCCAGACGTGCGGATGCCTGCGCAGGATGGCGGCGATCGCTTCCATGTCCTTCCTCGCAACGATGCCGCCGGTCGGGTTCTGCGGCGAGTTCAGGATCAGGAGCTTTGTCTTCGGCGTGATCTTCGCCTCCAGTTCGGCCGGGTCGAAGCCGAAGTCGCGCGCTTCGCGCAAATGGATCGGCACCGGCACCGCGCCATGCGCGCGAATCTGTGATTCGTAGATCGGAAAGCCCGGGTTCGGAAAGATCACCTCGTCGCCAGCGCCGTAGTCCGTGACCGAGAGAATCGAATAGGCAATGAACGGTTTTGCCCCTGCACCGACAACGATATCGTCGGCGCTCACTTTGATATGCCGCGTGCGGTTCAGATAATTTGCCGCCGCCTCGCGCAATTCCACAATACCGGCCGAAGGCGTGTAGCCGTGCTTGCCCTCGTTGATCGCCTTGATGCCCGCGTCGCGGATGTTTTTCGGGGTATGGAAATCCGGCTGGCCGATGCAGAAGGAAATGACGTCCTTGCCCTGGCGTTGCAGCGCGCTGACTTCGGCCAGGACCACGAAAGCGTTTTCGGTGCCGAGATCGTTGGCTCGGCGGGATACGGCGGGCATCGGGGGAACTCCTTCGGGATCGTAAAACGCGGGCTTCAACGACTGGCGCGCGGCCCTGTAAGCGTTTATATTTGAAGAACTTTATAGCACGCCGATCGCAAGACGGTCAAACTGATCGAGATCCTCGGCGACCCGCAACGGGACTCGCGCGGCAGTCCCGCAAGAGCGAACGAACGGCGATGCGCAGACATTCGCACTGAGAAAGTCCTTCCATGCCATACATCGAAGATTCGCTGTCCGCCGGCGAGCAGATCGTAGGATTTTTCCGGCTCCACTGGATTTCCAGGAGCTGGATGGCACTATGGATCGTGCTCGCGATTCCCACGGTCGGAATTACGCTGATCCTGGCCCTGTATGAATTTTTCAGGCTCCGCTACATCGAGCAGGGCGTTACCAACAAGCGCGTGATCTACAAGAAGGGCATCATCAGCCGTACGTCCGAGGAGATGAAACTGAACTCCATCGAAACGGTGGAGATCGATCAGGGTATAAGCGGACGCATATTCGGCTTCGGTGACGTGACCGTGACCGGTCGAGGCTTGAGCACCGTAGTCTTCAGGACAGTCGAAGATCCCATGGCGGTAAAGCGGCAAATCGAAAGCGTGAGCAACCCCGTCGCATGAACGAGCAGCAGGCCGCAGCCCTGCGCCAACACATGGTTCTGGAAATCGCCGCGCAGACCGTCCTGGCGGGTGAAAGGATCGGCAAGTACAACCTCGACGCGCGGGTAATGGAAATCATGGGCAAGGTGCCCCGACACGAATTCGTGCCGGTCGAGGTCCAGCCTTACGCCTATCTCAACCGCCCGCTTCCGATCGGCTTCGACAAGACCATATCCCAGCCGTTCATCGTCGCGCTGATGACGGACATGCTGGATATCCGCAAAGAAGACGTCGTCCTGGAAATCGGCACCGGGCTTGGCTATCAGGCGGCGGTCCTCGCCGAGCTCGCGCACAAGGTATATAGCGTCGAGATCATCGAGGCGCTTGCGCGGCAGGCAGTGAAACGGCTCAGCCGCGCGGGTTACACCAATGTCGAGGTCAAGGTGGCAGACGGCAGCCATGGCCTGCCCCAACATGCCCCCTTCGACAAGGTTATGGTCACCGCAGCGCCCGACCTCATTCCTCCCGCGCTGATCAACCAGCTCAAGCCTGGGGGCAGAATGATGATCCCGGCAGGGCTATCCGACAACCAGCAACTGATCCTGGTGGAAAAAAGCGCGAGCGGTCGCTTGTCGACCAGGGAAATCCTGCCAGTCCGCTTCTCCCAGCTCGAAGGTGCCGAGTCTCACTGACCCTTCCCGGCGCGTTTCGACGCATTGCCCGATTTCGGTTTCAAGGAAGTAAAGCGCCGCATGCCGGTGGCCGTTCGCCAGCTTGACACAATCCGTTCAGAAGCTGAGCTGAACGCCGATGGAAAGAAAGTCAACATCATCGCCGTCGATATCGAAACGCTCCCACTCCGCGCGAAGTCCGAATTGCTGGCTTAAATTCCACAGTGCACCAGCTCCGAACATGATGTCGGTGCCATCATCGCTTGCGGTTGCCGACCCAAGCCCCGGGGCGCTGGCAGTCGCACTCACATCCCATATGTAAGCGCCAAGCTTGCCCAGGATGGCGAATTGCGGGTTGATCGGAATAATGCCTACCGCCGCGAACTGGAATCCGTCCACCTCCTCCGTGACATAAACAAAACCGTCCGAGGCAGAAATTTCACCAAGGTCGACCCACGCAGCCTCGACTGCAAAGTTCGGGTTGAATTTGTAGCCGCCGAAAAGTTTCAATCCGACATCTTCGTCATCGCAGGTCGTTGCGCCCAGTGCAGTGATCTCGTCACAGATGTCCACCGCTGTAAGACCGGCCCCCAAACCTATATAGCCTTGCGCGACTGCAGTGCCCGCCATTGAAAACAGCATGAATGCCACGCAAGCCAGAACAACCTGTTTCAGTTTCTCCAGTTTCATGACCTTCTCCCTGTATGGTGTGAAGGGCAGGAAGGAGCGCATTGCCGCCGCTCCGCACAGCGTCGAATTCTCGCCCTTCGCTCTTATAAATGGTCCAATATGACATGCGCCTCGAATCTGACATTCTGATAACTTTGCCGCCATAGAATGCGAAGATGATGAAAAATCAACGTTTTTGATGAACCTTTTGTCGCCGGCGAGACAATGACGACGTGATCATCGTTGGCGTGTTGAGCGGCGGATGAAACAGAACGCCGTCTGAGCGTTCCATGAAGCAGAGAATCCTTGACGGAAAGATTCCTTTCAATGCCCCCTTGAGGGGTGAGCCAGCGCGCAAAGTAAGGCAAACGGGTCGGATACAACAAAGTCCTTGATTGACCGCCCAACGGGCTCGCGCGAAGGAGAACGGATAGGAATCGCCCGACCGGAAATCCCGCGATTTGCATTCGTCTTCCGGGTTTCTTCGCGCCTTTGCGTCTTGGCGTCGAGTATTTTGGTTCTGGGATAATAGACGCTATGGCATTTCCTGTTTGCAGATCACTTTACGTCCATTGCCCATTATCACAGTCTATTTGGGTAGCCCTTCCCTTTTCCAATGTGAGCTGAATGAAACTTCCAATAGCCCTGACCTCTATTCTCGCGGCGCTTGTGCTTGCAGCGTGTGCTTCGAAATCCGACAAGCCGCAGCGTTTTGAACTGCGGGGATTCTCGTTTACCGCACCTGCGCCTGTCGAGGACGAAAAACAATGGGGTGTGGCCAAGCAAACGCCCGAACTTCTGATCCTCGGCAAGCCAGGCGAATTCCAGAGCGAGATCTTTACCGTGCAAGCGGCGGTCATCAAGCTTCCGGCACTCGCATCTGCCGACGCCTTGGTGCAACACGTCAAGGCGGTGCAGCTGCACGAACTGGACCCGAAGCGCTTCCGCATTCTCAAGCACGAAATCAGCTTACAACCGGTGGACGGGGAGTCCTGTGCGCTATCGCACGTCGAGGCCGCCGATCGCACCGTACCCAGTACCACCGGACAAACAGCGAACATGATGCTGGAAACGCTGACGCTGACCTGTGCGCACCCAAAAGACCGGAAAACAGGAATCAGCGTAAGTTATTCGCACCAGTACTTTCCGGAGGACAAGGATCCCCAGTTCGTCGCCAGAGGCAGCGTCATCCTCGGCGGCCTGAGGCTCGACGGACAACCCTAGTCCGATGCATTTTCCGCGGAGCATGACCCCAACCGCATACCGGCGTAAGCTGACGCCCCCAACCTGACCCGGACCAATTACGTGGCCGCTCCGAAAATTCCCGACCGCGAAATCGTCCACGCACCGCATCCGCCACTCACCGGCTACTACGGACCGGCGGAGAATCGGCCCGGCTGGGTCCGGCGCATGTTCGACGACACGGCCGCCGATTACGATCGCATTGAACGCCTGATCGGATTCGGCTCGGGTTCACGCTATCGCCACGACGCCCTGCTCAGGGCTGGATTGCAGCCGGGAATGCAGGTCCTCGATATCGGTGTCGGCACCGGACTGGTTGCCCGCCAGGTCGCGCTCATCGTTGGCGATCCTGCCTGTGTGACCGGCCTCGATCCCAGCCCCGGAATGCTGCACAACGCCCGTGTGCCGGCGGGCGTCAGGTTGGTGGAAGGCTACGCCGAAATCATTCCGTATCCGGACGCGAGTTTCGACTTTGTCAGCATGGGTTATGCGCTGCGGCATATTGCGGATCTCTCGGTGGCGTTCTGCGAGTTTTTCCGAGTGCTGCGGCCCGGTGGGCGATTGTGCATCCTGGAGATCTCGCGCCCCGAGAGGAAATTACACGCGGCGGTGCTCAAATTCTACCTGCGCGGCGTCGTACCATGGCTGGCGAGACTGGCGGCGCGGCAGACCGATACGCCGCTGTTGTGGAGTTACTACTGGGACACCATCGACAAGTGCGCCGCGCCCGAGAGCGTGTTGCGCACGCTGGAAAGCGCCGGATTCTCAAGCGTGCGTCGCCATCTCGAACTGGGGATTTTTTCCGAGTATCAGGCACGGAAACCCGCTTGACTAGAGCATTCCTGGATTCAAGAGATTCGACGCAAAGGCGCAAAGCCGCAAAGAAACCCGCAAGATGAAATGAAAATCGTGGGAGATCCAGTCGGGCGGTGCCTGTCCGTTCGCCCGTGCGGATACCCGATGCCTGCCAATCAAGGACTTCGTTGTTTCTGTCCCGTTTGCGTTTCTTTGCGCCTTTGCGCCTTTGCGTCGAGAATTTGCCGGAGAAATTATCAGCCTATTGCGCCAACGCTGCTTCTGTCGGCGACGCAAACAGCCGCTCCATTTCCCTGCGCACCTTGACGGCATGGCTGGATTCGTCGACGGCCACATCGGTCCAGCGCAGAGGCTGGCCCGCGGCAACCGGTTTGAGCACCTTTACGCCATGCGCGAGCCCGAGCGACAGACCGCCGAGCCTGAGAGAGGCCTGCGCCGGCATGAGCTTGCCCACCACCGTGTAGCCGCCCTCCCCGTCGAGAATCTCGCCGGGCTTGAGGTCGCGCTTGGCGCAGGCCACCACATCGGCGCGGAATCCGGTCGGCGAGCCGGTCGGTTCGCGCCGCAGTCCCACCGACGCAACCGATATTCCAACTTCCAGGCCGATCAGGTGCCAGCGCTTGTACAGGCAGGCATAGCGCCCCGTTGAGTCGGTGCGCACCATGTACTCCTTGAAGCAGTTGCGGATGTACTCGGTTTCGCCCTCGAATACAACCCACACACCAAAGCGGATGTCGTAGGGGATTACCCTGCCGTCCACCTCCAGTGAGGAAATTACCTCCACCTGCCCCTTGGGGTGCAGATGCCCGCCTTCGGACACGGGTCGCATCACGTTCGGTATGTCGTCCACGCTGGCGGGCGGAAACTTCAGCCCCCAGGGCGCCGGCGTAAGCCCCGTGGCGTTGCACACGGCCGTGCTCTCGATTGCCGGCTTCGAGCCGTCGAGGAACGAATTGAACATCTTCGGATTCAAACCGCCGATCCTCGCCTGCTGCGGAGTAAGGCCGTAGTAGCCCCACACCGTTTCCGGCGTGGACTGGGCGAAATGCGGCAACCACTTGTGGCCGCGGCCCGCGGCAACGACGTTGAACCCGGCGGCGCGCGCCCAATCGACCAGGTCGCAGATCAGCGCCGGCTGATCGCCGTACGCCAGGCTGTAAACCACGCCGGCTTCCTGCGCCCGGCGCGCCAGCAACGGGCCGCACATTGCGTCCGCTTCGACAGTGACCATCACCACGTGCTTGCCATGCCTGAATGCGGCAAGTGCGTGCTCCACTGCGGCGAGCGGATTGCCCGTGGCTTCGACGACGATATCCACCGCGGGGTGCGCAACGAGCGCCTCCCAGTCCTCTCCCACGTACGTGAGCCCCGATGAAAGCGCGGCGTCGAGCGAGGGCGCGGCGTAGCGCTGCGCTTTCCAGCCGACCCGCTCGAGATTCGCCCTGGCATTCTGCGGCGACAGATCGGCAATGGCGGCCAGATGCAGGCCGGGGGTCTTGGGTACCTGGGCAAGGTACATGGCACCGAATTTCCCGGCGCCGATCAGCCCAACACGCAGCCGCTTACCCTGCGCTTCGCGCTCCTGAAGTTTGGCGTAGAGGTTCATAGTGAAGATTCTCAGGTCATTCGGGACAAGTGAACCTCAACGCAAAGGCGCAAAGAACGCAAAGAAATGCAGGAAAGGAAAGCAAGATCGTAACGAAAACCCATGATTGGATATTGGCACGCAGGGAGATTTTTCGCCGAATCTTTCTGGGTTTCCTTTGCGACCTTTGCGTTCTTTGCGCCTTTGCGTTGGGTGTAGTCCGTCAAGCCACGAGCTTCGGCTTGAGCGCTTCCTCGGGCGTGCCGTCCTTCCACGGCAGCGGCACATCGTAGTCACGCAGCAGGCAATCATCCGGCAGACACTGTATCGGCGTGAAGTCGCGGTGCGCGATGTACTCGGGGCGTTTGAAGCGGCGGATGTGGTTGGAGACCGCGCACAGACTCAGGTACACGCTAACCCGGTTCCAGGGCGACAGGTTGGAAGACGAGGCGTGCACCAGGCAGGAGTGGAACAGGATCATCGATCCGGCGGGACCTTTCGGCGCAACGATGCCGCCGCGCTCCACCAGCTTGCGGATGCTGTCGTGGTTGATAGTCCATAACGGATAGCTGGTGGTCGAGGTGTCGTGCTGCGCATCGAGCACCCCGAGCTTGTGGCTGCCGGGGATGAACATCAGCGGCCCATTGAACTCGGTCACCTCGTCCAGAAAGATCGCCACGTTCATCGCCCGCGGCTCCGGCATCAGATCGTCGTTCTTCCAGGTGCCGTAATCCTGGTGCCACTGCCAGACGTCGCCGTCGAACGCCATCTTGCCGTTGATCTTGAACTGGTGCATGTACAGCGCTTCGCCGAAAACCTGCATCACCGGTTCGACCATGCGCGGGTGGCGTGCGAGCTTGGCGAAGGGCTTGCTGTACATGTGTGCGGCGAAATTGGTGCGCACCGCATCGCTGCCCTTTTCGCGCACGTTTTCCGGGCGGTGCTGCGCATACAACGCCGGCACTTCGTCGAGAAGGGCTTTCATCTCCTGCGCCGTAAACAGGCTCGGGAAAAGCAGATAGCCGTCGCGGTCGAACTGCGCGATCTGTTCACTGGTGAGTTTCATGAGTTTGCTCCTGCCTTTTACCTCGCCGCGCGTTTTGCAAGGAACACGCATTGGCGGACTTACGCCGGGTTTCCAATGTCTGGGGGCGGCATTGAACTGTGTGTACAGAATACGGGGTTCGCGGCCGACGTCAACCCCGCCCCCGGGTGCCTCCACCGAACCGGGCGGCATACTTCCCTTCCTCCGCTGCCGGTTGTCGGATAGCATTTCGCCATGATCTGCGCCAGCTGCGGGTACGAGGCACCTGCCGATTTCGCGTTCTGCCCGAAGTGCGGCAGCCGGCTTGCCGGGACGTCCACGCCACGTCCCGAATTGCCCCCGGCACAGGCGCGCTCGCCCGCCCCCGCCACAACGCCGCCCGGTGAAGCGGAAGCCGACCGCCGGCCAGTAACCGTTCTCTTTGCCGACCTCTCGGGCTTCACCGCGCTCAGCGAACGCCTGGATCCGGAGGACGTTCGCGCACTGCAGACCGATCTGTTCAAGGAGATGTCAGGGGCAATCGCGCGCTTCGACGGATTCGTCGAGAAGTTCGTCGGCGATGCCGTCATGGGCGTTTTCGGCGCGCCGGTTGCGCATGAAGACGATCCGGAGCGGGCGTTGCGTGCGGCGCTTTCCATGCTCGAGCGGATCGCCGTGCTGAGTAAGCGCTGGGCTCATCGCGTCGGCACGCCGCTGGATTTGCACATCGGCGTAAACACGGGCCCGGTGGTCGCCGGAAATATCGGATCGGATCCGGGTGCTGCATATGCAGTAACCGGCGACGCTGTGAACACTGCTTCGCGCTTGCAAAGCAAAGCCGGACCGGCGCAGATTTTCGTCAGTCAGTCTACCTATCTGCTGACACGGCACGCGTTCAACTTCGAATCGCTGGGCGAAGTGCCGCTTAAGGGGAAGGCCGGGCCCGTCCCTGTATATCGCGTGGACGCGGCGTTGTCGGCGCCGGGATCGGCTCATGGGCTCGAACTGCATGGGCTCGGGGCGCGCCTGATCGGGCGCGGGCACGAGCTGCGCGAGCTACTGGCAGCGTTCGAAAGAATGCTCACAGGGCATACCGAGGTGGTCAGCGTCATCGGCGACGCCGGCGCCGGCAAGACCCGCCTGCAAGCCGAATTTTTGGCGCACCTCGAGGAAGCAGGCCATCTGCGAAAGGCGGTGGTGCGCCGGGCCGTGTGTTCCCCGCTAGGCGAACGGGCCTATGGTGTGCCGGCCGCGCTGCTGCGTGACGCCTACGGTGTGGTGCCCGGCGACACGCCTGCCGAGGTGCGCAAGAAACTCGTCGCGGGGCTTAAGGCAATCGGTGCGGATGAAATGGAGACGGATCGGCTCGCCGCGTTCCTGGGGTACGTGCTGGGTTTCGAAACGGAGGACTCACGCACGCGTCATCTCGAGCCCGAGCAAGTGGGGCGCCAGATCTTCCTCGCTGCCCAAGCCGTCATCGAGCATCGGCTCAAACACAGTGCACTCGTGCTCGCGGTGGAGGATCTGCACTGGGCCGATGCGGCGTCAGTCGAGCTATTGCGCTTCCTCGTCGATCGCTTGCAGGAGCGGCGCTTCATGCTCGTGATTTCGCACCGCCCGACGCCGGAGGTCGCACAAGTGGCGCCGCCCGGCGCCGCGCATACCGTCCTGCGGCTGGAGTCGCTCTCGGCGAACGACAGCGAAATGCTGCTCGGCGCATTGTTCGGCACCTCGTCGCTGCGGCTTCCCGACGCGCTTCGGCTTCGCATCCTGGAGCGGGCGGGCGGCAACCCGCTGTTCCTGGAGGAGATGGTGCGAAGCCTGATCGCCGGTGGCGTGCTCGCTCAGGAAAACGGGGAGTGGGTCTGTCGGGCAAGCGCGGATTCAGTGAACGTGCCGCTCACGATCCACGGTCTGCTGCTCGCGCGCATTGACGCGCTTCCGGCGCATGCCCGCCAGGCTATCCAGGAAGCGGCAGTAGTCGGTCCGGAGTTCTCGAATGCTCTGTTGCGAGAAGTCGCCGCCGAACCCGACTCGCTCGACCAGGCGCTCGACATGCTGGTCAATGCCGAGTTGCTGGTGGATCCCTCGCGAACAGCGGGTGCAACGGAGAAGCCCTCGCAATCGCAGGGTCCTGCGGCAAAGGCGGCCGGCGCGCCCCGCCCCGCAACGACGGGTTCTGGCACGGAACGCCAGTTCCGGTTTTGTCACGGCTTGCTCCACGAGGTCGCTTACCAGAATCTGCTGGTGCGCCGCCGTACCGAGCTTCATACCCGCATTGGCGAGGCGCTCGAGCGGATCTTCGGCGCGCAACCGCAGCGGATCGAGGATCTGGAGTCCCTGGCTCATCACTTCCGCTTGAGCGCCGACAAACTGCGAGGCGCGCGCTACCTGGTCGCCGCCGGCGACCGGGCGCGGGCGATCTACGCCAATGCCGATGCCATCCGCCATTTTCGGGATGCGCTGGAAACTCTGGAGGCATGCAACGACTGCGCCGCGGATCGCCTGGCGGTGAACGAGCGGCTCGGTGATCTGCTCGGCCCAGCGGGGGAGCGCGCAGCGGCAATGCTGCACTTCGCCGCGGTGCGTGACGGGTACGCGTCCGCGGCGGACCGGCCTGCGCAGGCCCGTGTGCTGCGCAAGATCGGCAGACTTCACTGGGACGCCGGCGATCGGGCCGAAGCAGCACACTGCTTCGAGCAGGGCCTCGCCTTGATCGACGGCGAATCCGACCACATCGAACGGGCACAGCTCTACCGGGAGATGGGGCGGCTTGCATTCCGCAGTGGCGACAACCAGGGCGCGGCGCGCTGGGCTGAGCAGGCGCTCACCGAGGCCGAACGCCTTGCAGCGTCCGCTACGACCGACGAAGAGCGCCGGGCCACTGCAGAGGCGATTGCGCTTGCTCTGAACACGCTTGGCGCCGCATTCGCGCGGCTCAACCGCCCGAAGGATGCTGTGACCTACCTCGAGCGTAGCGTGGAGACGGCGCGCGCCGCGGACTTGCTCCAGATCGAGTGCCGCAGCCTCGCCAATCTCGGCGTGTTGTACAGCACAGTGGAACCGGCACGCGCCATCAAGACCGGCCAACGCGGCCTGGAGACGGCCAAGCGCATCGGCGACTTCGGCCTGCAATCGCGGCTACACACCACCCTTGCCGTGGCCTACTGCGCACTCACCAACCGCTGTGACGAGCAGGGTGTCGAGGCCGCGCAGGCCGCCATCGAGCTCGATCGCCGGCTCGGTCAACTCGATCACCTCACCGTGCCGCTGATCGTGCTGGGACAGATCTTTCAGTGCCACGGTGATCCCAGCCGGGCTTTGGGCTATTATCAAGAGGCTGTGGTGCTTGCCGAGAGGGCGGGCGAACCCCAGCTTCTGTTCCCCTGCTACGACGGGCTGGCCACACTGTATCTGGACATGGATGACTCGTCGCGCGCCGAGCACTACATGCTCAAGGCGCAAGAGGTCTGCGAGCGCGCGGGCCTCGAACCGGACGATCTCACTGTGTTGCCTTTTCTGCTGTGAAGGCGCCCGGCGTACAAGGAACTCACACGAAACAACTTGGAGGCCAAGACATGACGACAAATTCCAGCCGGCCGCTGCAACCTGGCGACCCCGCCCCGGGTTTTGCCCTGCCCGCGGTCAATCGCGAAGGCGCCGTCGCATTGGACGACTATCGGGGGAAGAGCG
>JBQTIV010000024.1:0-12898 GCA_052387775.1 Betaproteobacteria bacterium | reverse complement strand
ACCTAGCTTGCCGGCCTCGATCAGCGCACACTTGGCGCCGTAATTTGCCGCGCGATTGGAAACGGCGACGCCGCCGCTGCCGCCGCCGATGGTGAGGAGGTCAAAGTGTTTGGCCATTGTGTGAGAAAGCGTTGCCTGTAGGAGGAAAATTGACTGCGGAGTATAAAGAGATCATGGCGCAAATGCGGCGAGACCTGGGGGAGGCTAGAGGCGGGAGGCGGGAGGCGAGAGGCGTGAGGGGTTCGGCGTGAGGCGAGCCTTTACGCTTCACTCATTCACTCATTCACCCTTCACGGATTTCAAATGATCGACCTCTACTACTGGCCGACACCCAACGGCCACAAGATCACCGTCTTCCTGGAAGAGACCGGCACGCCTTATAACATCATTCCGATCAACATTCGCGCCGGTGATCAGTTCCGGGCGGATTTTCTGAAAATTTCGCCTAACAACCGGATTCCCGCGATCATCGATCATTCGCCCGCCGATTCCGGCCCAGCCATATCGGTCTTCGAGTCGGGTGCAATCCTTTCGTACCTCGCCGAGAAGACCGGACAGTTTCTGCCGAAGGACGTGCGCGGCCGCCTGGAGGTGCTGCAGTGGCTGTTCTGGCAGATGGCGGGACTGGGGCCGATGGCCGGGCAGAACCATCATTTCACCCAATACGCGCCGGAGAAAATTCCGTACGCGATCGATCGCTACGTGAGGGAGACTTCGAGACTGTATGCGATCCTGGACAGGCAACTTGCGGATCGGCAGTTTCTTGCCCGGGACTATTCGATCGCCGACATGGCGGTCTATCCCTGGGTCGTGCCGTATCAACGTCAGCAGCAGGACCTGGATGATTTTCCAGACCTGAAGCGCTGGTTCGAAAGTATAAGGGCCCGACCCGCGGTCGTGCGCGCCTACGAAAAGGGCAAACCGCTCAGCAGCCAGCCCGTGGTGGACGAGAAATCCCGCGCCATCCTGTTCGGGCAGAGTGCAGCGACAGTGAGGGGCACCTCACCCCCCGGCGCGCGGACACGTTAGTGATGAAATCACCCGTTTGCGGGTAGCGCGCCTTAACGCTGCCTCCCGCCCCAGATGGCTCCGCCAACGCCGAGTCCGCAGTGTCTCTCCACAAGGTAGAGAGGGAACCAGGAACGAGAACGGGCGACCAGTTGGTCGCCCGTCTCTGGTTTCCCTGTCACCCTCTCCGCCCTTCAGGGGGAGAGGGCCGGCGTGAGGTGGGTGGTCTTCAATCTATTGCCTTGTACTCCACCGAGACGATGTCCAGGGTTTCGTCGCCGGCAGGCGTCCTGACCGTAACCCTTTGGCCTTGTTGCGCCTTGATGAGCGCCTTGGCAAGTGGAGAAATCCACGAAATGCGCCCGCGCGACACATCCGCTTCGTCGATGCCGACGATGCTGTAGGTCTTCTCATCGCCGGCGTCATTGGCCACCGTGACGGTAGCGCCGAAGAACACTTGATCGCTGGACTCGCGGCTCGCCGGATCGACGACCACTGCTGCGTCGAGCCGTTTGGTGAGGAAGCGGATGCGCCGGTCGATCTCGCGCAGACGGCGTTTGCCGTAAATGTAATCGGCGTTCTCGGAGCGGTCGCCGTTGGAAGCGGCCCATTGGATGACCTTCACAAGTTCCGGGCGTTCCTTGCCTAGCAGCTGCAGTGCCTCATCTTTCAGGCGCCTGAATCCTGCCGGCGTGATGTAGTTCTTCGTGCCGACCAGCAGCGCGGGCGCCGCATCCGGCTCGTTGTCGCTCTGGTCGGATTCCCTGGTAAATGCCTTGCTCACTACGGTTGCCCTAGTCATGCAGTGGTACCAGTCTAGCTTCGCGAGTGTTGCCGTCAACGGCTTCGGCGTCCGGCCGGCTTCTTTCCCTGGTTCCGAAGCGCCGCTTCCAGCGCCTTGCGGCCCCAGACGAGCATCTCCGCTTGGTCCTCGAAGACTTCTGCCGGCGCGTCATAGTAGGAGATCACCGTCGCCTGGTCGGGAAAGGGTTTGAAGGGCTGCAGGCCCTTTGCCTCGAACTCGGGGCGGCTCGATTCATCGGCCTTGAAGTACAGGGCACCGCGATGCACGATGGCGCAAAACCGGCCATCCACGTAGATTCCCCAGCCGCCGAACATGCTGCGGGCGCGCACCTGTCCAAGTGGGGAGAGCTGCTCGCAAACGGTTTCGACGAATTCGTTCGATCTGGGCATGGAGTGCGGAATTCAGTGCCTCAAGGGCGTGCAGGCCAGCGATGTACAATTGTTGGGTCCGATAACAACTGATGCGGAGGAGATTCTGATGGCTATCAAGGTCGGCGACAAGCTACCCGGCGGTACCCTTTGGGAACTCATCGAAGAAGAAACACCCGGCTGCACCATCGGGCCGAACGCATTCAAGGTCGAGGAGATCGCGCCACGCAAGCGCATCGCGATTTTCGGGCTGCCCGGAGCGTTCACTCCGACCTGCTCGGCCAAGCACTTGCCGGGCTTCCTGCAGCTTGCCGACAGGTTCAAGGAAAAGAAAGTCGACGAAATCTGGTGCCTGTCGGTCAACGACGCGTACGTGATGGGCGCGTGGGGCAAGCAGCTGGGGGCTAAGGGCAAGGTGCGCATGCTGGCCGACGGCAGCGGGCTCTATACCAAGGCGCTGGGGCTGGATCTGGACCTGATCGAGCGCGGCATGGGCGTGCGCTCGAAGCGCTTCTCGATGCTGGTGGTGGACGGCGTAGTGAAGTCGCTTAATATCGAGCAGCCGGGAAAATTCGAAGTGAGCGATGCTGAAACTCTTCTCAAGCAGACCTAGAACCACATTCAGTAAATCCCCTGACCCACCTCATCGCCGCCTTCTCCCCCCGAGCGGGCTGAGAAGGATTGAGAAACAGAAGCGGGCGACCAGTTGGTCGCCCGCCGTCTTTCATACACCTTCTCCGCCTCCCTTGGGGAGGGGGAGGGGGCCGGGGTGAGGTGGAGGGGAGAGGTGTTCGATCAACGCGTCGAGTACCGCGTCGGGCCGCTCGGTCATCAGTGCATGCCCGGCGCCTTCCAGTACCACCGTGCGCACATTCTGAATTCCTGTCGCGAGCGCTGCGGCTACCTTCATCGACGCCATCTGGTCGCGCCTGCCCAGGATCAGCAGGGCGGGGCATTTGATTTGCGCTGCGGCCTGCAGGCCGTTGCGGTATGCGTCGCACGCGGAGAAGTCCGCATGGAGCACGCCGGAGCCCGCGCGCTCCAGCAACCGCATCGCGGAACCCATCATCCACATTCCCGGTACGCGATTGCCGCCTAATTGTGCTGCGTTGCTGTGCGAGAACGCGGTGGTCATCTCGTAGGCGAGGTGCTCGTTGGTCTTGGAGGCATTGAGCAAAGGCGCAGAGACTGCCATAGGTACCGCGGTGCCGACCAGGGCCAGTTTTGCCACGCGGGCGGGATGACGCGCCGCCGTTTCCAGGGCGACCAGCGATCCCATGCTGTGTCCGACCAGCGAAGCGGTGTCGGCGCCGGCTGCGTCCAGCGCGCGGGCCATCCAATCGGCGATGTCGCCGATGCGCTCGAGTGCCCTGCCTTGCGATTTTCCGTGACCGGGCAGATCCACTGCGAGGGCATTCCAGCCGTGATAGGCGAAATAGCGGCTCTGCAATGTCCACACGCTGTGGTCGTGGGCGGCGCCGTGAATGAACACCACGGTCGGTTTCGCCGCGTCGAACGGACGATTGGCCGTGTACGCGTAGACTTTCTTGTTATCGACTTTCAGATACATTCAAACCTCCAATGCGTTTGCCACAGAGGACACAGAGAACAACATAAAATCAAAGAATATGCGAAGTGGAGAATCGGGACGCAACATCTGCCAGCTTTTTCATACAGACGATATGTTCATGGCTGCCAGGTTTTTCTATCCCAAATCTTGTGCTTTTCTCTGTGCGCTCTGTGTTTTCTGTGGCCAGGAGATTTTGACTTATGGGAGGAGGCCGCGGATCAGCATGTGCCGGTCGCTGATCTGGAAGACGTCGAGGTCAAGGCCGGACTGCCTGATTTGCGAGCGCGCCTCTTCGACGGTGAACGCCGCGCAAAGCGAATTGTAGAAGTCTTCCTTGAGTACAGGATGTTCGTTGCCGGCGACGGTCTCGACGATTGTGCGAGCGGCATCCGGCGAAGCGGGACGGAACAAGTCCATCACGTAGACGGCGCCGCCACGCCGGCCAAGGCGTCTGGCTTCGCCCCACAACACCAGCGGATCCGGAAGGTGATGCAGCAGGTCCTTCGATAGCACTGCGTCGAAGCTGTGTTCATCGAATGGCAGCCCGGGAACGTAAGCTTGCACCGTGGCAATGCGCTTGTGCATGCCGGCGGCCTCGACCGCTTCTCGCGCCAGTGCCAGCATGGCGCCGGAGCCATCTATGGCCGTAATGCGAATCGTCGGGTGGGCGCGGGCAAGTCTGACCGGCACGTCGGCCGGACCGCAGCCAATGTCGAGAACATAGCCAAGGTTCTGCGGAAAATCAGCAAGCAGATGATCCACGTACCACTGGTTGGAGGTGGAGAAGTCCGCCTTTGCGTAAGCGAGCGCCTGTTCCGCGTCCTCCATGATTTCGGGTTCGAGTATTCTTTGCATTCGCGTCTGGCTTGTGGCTAATCGATCGGGGACTTAGTCGAAGCTCATGCGGACGGTGACGACCAGGATGGCGTACATTACGAAATCGCCAGCGGCCAACCCGCAGGGCTTGGCGGACCGGAGCGTCGCCACTGTCACGGCATGCACAACGGGGGCCGGCGGCGCGGGCGCCAGCAGTTTGCGCTCTGGCGGAGCAGGACTTGTTTCGAAATGTTTTTCTCGTAGCTCGAATTATTTAAAACATACACCAGTTGAACACGAAGGAGGAGAGCCATGACAAAACAGCAAGGACTCCCGGTCCCGGGCGTTCACATGAGCGATCGCGAGCTGAAGGAGACACTGCCGGCACAGCGCAGCGCATTCCGCTCGCCGATTCCCACGCAGGTAGTTTCGAACGGTGAGTACAGCCCGCTGCCCCAGACCCTGAAGCAGCAACAAGTGGAAGGCTTGATCAAGGAACTGGCCGACGAGCAGGGCGCCCGGCTCAAACTGGATCGCAGGCGATTCCTGGCCACCAGCGCCGGGATGGCGATGGCCTTCGTGGCGATGAACAGGGTATTCGGCCCGATCTTCGCGGTGTCCGAGGCCGAGGCCCGCGACCTTGATATCGCCGCCGCCCGCGCCAAAGGCCTCTCCGGACAATTCATTTTCGATGTCCAGACCCATTTCGTGCACGACGGCTTCGACAAGGAAGGCATGCTCGGTGGCGTGAAATGGCTCTCCGAAGTCGGCGCGAATCCAGATCTGCTCAAAAGCATGCCGTTGACCCTGGACCGGTTCAAGTTCGAGAACTACGTCAAGGAAATGTTCCTGGACAGCGATACCAAGGTTGCGCTGCTTTCGGGCGCGCCGGGCGACGACCCAAGCTTTTGGTTTCTCTCCAACGACAACATCAAGCAGGCGGTCGACGCCATCAACAATGTCGCGGGCAGCCGCCGCATGCTGGGGCACTTCGTCATCACGCCCAGATACCCGAACTGGATGGACGAGGTCGACCGGGCGATCGAAACACTCCGGCCGGCGAGCTGGAAGGCATACACGCTGGGCGCGCCGTTTTATCCTCCCTCCAACTTTGCCTGGCGCCTGGACGATGAGACGTTGATGTATCCCTTCTACCAGAAGGCGCTCAAGGCGGGCATCAACACCATTTGCATCCACAAAGGCATCATGCCGAACGACTACGAGGTGGCTTTCCCCGGTACCTGGAGGCACGCCACCCCGGATGACGTGGGCAAGGCCGCGAAGGACTGGCCGCAGATGAACTTCGTGATCTATCACTCGGCAATCCGCCCGTTCGGCGGGTACACGCCCGATCAGGAGATGGCCGAATTCGAGCAGAACGGATACATCCGCTGGGTCACCGACCTTGCGCGCATTCCGCAGCAGTACGGGGTGTCCAACGTATACGCCGAGATCGGCACGACCTTCGCCAGCACCTGCGTGACCAACCCGCGCTTCTGCGCGGCGGTTCTTGGCCAGCTGGTCCACATGATGGGCGCCGATCACGTCGTCTGGGGCACGGATTCGGTATTCTGGGGCTCGCCGCAGTGGCAAATCGAGGCCATGCGCCGCATCGATATTCCCGAGGACATGCTCGAGAAACACAAATGGAAACCGCTGGGCGGGCCGAACAGCCCGACCAAGCAGGCGATCTTCGGCCTCAATTCGGCGCGCCTTTACAACTACAATGCCGGCCAGGCGCAAGGGCCTGCCTTTGCGGCGGACAAGTTGGCGGCGATCAAACGCGAGTACCAGCGTCAAGGCAACGAACGCACCAACGCCTACTACGGGTACATAGCGAAGACGCGACAGCAGAGCGCGTAACCGTTGTGGAACGCCTCATGACGTGCCACAGCTATCCGACATGAAGATCGTGCAACTGGAGGTCCACATCCTGCGCGCGCCTGATACCGGGCGCCCGCACTGGGTGAGTCATTTCATCGTTCCCAGGGCCAACGAGATCCTGGTGCGGCTGCGCACTGACGAAGGGGTCGAAGGCATCGGTCTGGCGACCAGCTACACCCCGGTCGAGGCGCCGATCCACGCCTTTCGAAGCGGAATCGCCGAGCTGATCATCGGTTCCGATCCGCTGGCCCCCGAGCGCCTGTACCAGAAATTGTTCGCGCTGACCTCGCAGCGGCTTGCCCATGAGAAAGGCTGGTCGCGGGAGGCGCTGGTGCGCATCTCCGCTGCAGTAGATATCGCCGCTTGGGACATCGTCGGCAAAGTCGCGGGGCTGCCCCTGTACCGGCTATTCGGCGGCTACCGCGATGAGGTGCCGTGCTATGTCACCTGCGCTTATTACCGGGAAGGAAAGGATCTGGCCGAACTGCGCGACGAGATCGAAATGCTCAAAGCGCAGGGGCATACCGGCTTCAAGGCCAAAGCCGGCGGCGCGGGCCTCGCCGAAGACCTCGAACGGCTGTCCGTCGTGCGCGAGGTGATCGGTGAGACCAACGACCTGATGGTTGATGTCAACCGCGGTTGGGATCTGGCGACCGCTGTCGAAGGCGCGCACCTGCTCGAGCCACTGCGGCCCCGCTGGCTGGAAGAACCGGTGCGCTGGGCCGACGACCGCCGCGAGCTCAAGCTGCTCGCGCAGAAGACCCGGATCCCGTTATCCGCGGGTGAAAGCGAACTGACCAGCTACGGTTGCCGGGCGCTGCTCGAAGAACAGGCGATCCAGATTCTGCAGTTCGACTGCACCATGATGGGTGGCTTCACCGAGGGACGCAAGCTGGCCGCGCTGTGCGAGCTCAATCACGTGCAAGTCGCGCCGCACCACGACTGCTTCATCCATGCCCAACTGGTCGCGGCGAGCCCGGCCGGTTGCATCGTCGAGTCCTTTACCGATCCCGAGCGCGATCCCCTGCAGGCCGAACTGTTCGAGAACCCGCCGCGGATCGCCAACGGATGGCTCAAGCTCAACGAAGCCCCGGGATTGGGCCTGACGCTCGCCGAGGCCGCAGTCGCGAAATTCGGCGAGCGGATTCTTTGATGGCGCCGCAATGCGGATGATGCGTCGGTACTCCTGGCGTTCTCTGGCACAACAACAACCGTTAACGACCTGCGACACTGCTAAACTGCATCGGACCAAAGACCGGCGAGGTTCAATACCCATGGACATGAGCATGCACAAATATTCCCAGTACATCGACGGGAAATTCGTCGAACCTGCCAGCGGCAAGTGGTTCGACAGTTTCAATCCCTACACTGGGGAGCCCTGGAGCAAAGTTGCGCAGGGTGACGCCGAAGATGTCGAACGCGCCGTGCAGGCGGCGCATCGCGCCTTGACCACGGGTGCGTGGCCGCAGTTGACCGCCACCCAGCGCGGGCTGTTGTTGCACCGGCTGGGTGACCTGGTCGCGCGCGACGCCAAGCGGCTTGCCGAAACCGAGGTACACGACAATGGCAAGCTGATCGCCGAGATGCAGGCGCAACTCAACTACGTCCCGCAGTGGTACTACTACTTCGGCGGCCTCGCCGACAAGATTCAGGGTGCGGTGATTCCGCTGGACAAGAAAGGCTACTTCAACTACACGCGCAACGAGCCGGTGGGCGTGGTGGCCGCGATCACCGCCTGGAATTCGCCGCTGTTGCTGGCTGCCTGGAAAATCGCCCCGGCACTGGCGGCGGGTTGCACGGTGGTGGTCAAGCCTTCCGAGTTCACCTCAGCGTCCACGCTGGAATTCGTCAGGCTGATCGAGGAAGCCGGTTTTCCCCCTGGCGTCGTCAACGTCGTCACCGGATTCGGCAAAGACGTCGGCACCGCGTTGGTAGGCCACCCGCTGGTGCGAAAGATTGCATTCACCGGTTCGGACGCCACCGGGCGCGCGATCAACGAGCTGGCGGCGAAGACCTTCAAACGCGTTACGTTGGAGCTCGGCGGCAAGTCGCCGAACATCGTCTTCGCCGACGCCAAGATTGACGATGCCGTCAACGGCGCGGTGTCCGGAATCTTCGCCGCTACCGGCCAGACCTGTATCGCCGGCTCGCGCTTGCTGGTGCAGGAACGCATTCATGACGCCTTCCTGGACAAGCTGCTCACGCTGGCCAAGACTGCACGCATGGGCGACCCGATGAGCTACGACACCCAGGTCGGTCCGATCACCACGCGCCCGCAGTACGACAAGGTGCTCGGGTATATCGACATCGCCAAGAAAGAGGGGGCCGAGTTGCGGCTGGGCGGCGGTGCGGCCACGCGTCCCGAGTGCGGCAAGGGCTGGTTCGTCGAGCCGACCGTTTTCTCGGGGGTGCAAAACAAAATGCGCATCGCCCAGGAAGAAGTCTTCGGTCCGGTGCTCTCGGTGCTCAAATTCGACGACGAAGACGAAGCGGCTGCCATCGCCAACGACGTGCGCTTCGGGCTGGGCTCCGGCGTGTGGACGAGCGACATCGGCCGCGCCGTGCGCATGGCCGAGCGCATCCAGGCGGGCACCGTCTGGGTCAACACTTATCGCGCCGTGAGTTTCATGTCGCCTTTCGGCGGTTATAAAGACTCGGGACTCGGCCGCGAAAACGGCATCGACGCGATTCGCGAGTATCTGCAGGTGAAAAGCGTCTGGATCAATACCGGCGCGGTCAGTGCCAACCCGTTCGTGATGCGCTGATTCGAAGCCGGGTCCCGCTGGGCGCTGCTCGAGGCGGCGAACCGCGCCAACCCCCGGGGCGTGAAGGAGGAGCGAAAAAAATGAAAGCCGTGGTTTTCCCCGGTGACCGTAAGCTGGAGTTCGTGGAGTTTCCCGACCCGACGCCCGGTGCGGGCGAGGTGGTACTGGAGATCAAGGCGTCGGGCATGTGCGGCAGCGACCTGAAGTACTATCGCGCCTCCGGGGGCGCGGCGTCCCTGGGCTTCAAGACCAGCGGCGGCCCGGTGATCGCCGGACACGAGCCCTGCGGGGTGGTGGTGGCCGTCGGCCCCGGCGTTCCCGAAAAGCAGGCGCGGGTCGGCATGCGCGTGATGCAGCATCACTACCGGGGCTGCGGCGTCTGCGCGCAGTGCTCGACGGGATGGACGCAGTTGTGCATCGAGGGCGTCGCCGAAGTCTACGGCGCGACCGGTCACGGTGCCCACGCGCGATACATGAAGTGTCCGGCGCGTACCCTTGTTCCGCTTCCCGATGAATTGTCATTCGACGCCGGCGCCGCGGTGTCATGCGGGACCGGCACCGCGTGGAGCGCGCTGCACCGGCTCGACTTGCAGGGCGATCACACCATCGTCGTCTTCGGCCAGGGTCCGGTTGGACTTTCGGTCACGTTGCTCGCAGCCGAGATGGGCGCCCGCGTGATCGCTCTGGACACCAGCGATGAAAGGCTTGCCCGGGCGAAGGAGTTCGGCGCGGACGTCCTGATCAATCCCAAGAGCACGGAAAACGTGGTGCAAGCGATCAAAGACCTGACTCACGGTCTGGGCGCCCATCTCGCACTCGACGCCTCGTCCTCACCAGTGGCGCGAGCGCAAGCCGTGCGCTGCGTGCGCACCTGGGGCAAGGCCTGCTTCGTCGGCGAGGGCGATTCCGTGACGCTGGACGTGAGCAATGATCTGCTGCGCAGGCAGGTCACGCTGATCGGGTCGTGGACCTTCTCCACCGTCGGTCAAGCCGACTGCGCCCGCTACATCGCAGATCGCGGAATCAATGTCGATCGCCTCTTCACGCACCGCTGGACGCTGAATCAGGCGGTGGAAGCCTATCAACTTTTCGACAAGCAGACGTCGGGCACGGGCGTTATTTTGCCGTCGTAGGTTTGCAGCCGTCGTTCGACGTTCCCGGCGGGAATGGCGAGGCGGACAATGACAACAACCGAGGGAGGAAATCATGAAGCTCACCCGAATTCCGGCTATGGCTTGCGCATTGGCGCTGGTCGCCACGACCGCATCCGCGCAGCCGGTGACCAAGCTGCGTTTCGAATCGGTATTTCCTACATCGAGTCTGTTCTTCGAAAGTTCCAAATATTTTGCCGAACGGGTCAGGGCGTTGAGCGGCGGACGCCTGCAGATCGAAATGTTGCCTCCCGGCGCAGTGGTGCCGCCTTTCGAAGTGCTCGACGCGATACACAAGGGTGTGCTGGACGGCGGGCATACGGCGGCGGCCTACTGGGTGGGCAAGAACCGCGCGGCCACCCTTTTCGGCCCGGCACCCGGGGGACCGTTCGGCTTCGACATTCTCGACTACATGGGCTGGATTCACGAAGGCGGCGGGCTGGAGCTGTACCAGGAGTTTTACCAGAAGGAGCTGCAACGCAACATCGTGGTGATGCCGATGAGCTCGGGTGGCCCCCAGATCCTTGGTTGGTTCAAGAAACCGGTAAAGAACTGGGAAGACCTGAAAGGCCGCAAATGCCGGGAAACCGGCATTACAGCGGAAGTGTTCTCCCGGGCCGGCATGAATACGGTGAACATGCCCGGTGGAGAAATTGTTCCGGCCGGCCAGCGCGGTGTCATCGAGTGCGCGGAATGGGTCGGTCCGGCGGAAGACTTGAGAATCGGTTTCCACACGGTGTGGAAATACGCCTACATGCCCTCGGTTCACGAGTCGGCCGCCATCGCGGAATTGATGATCAACGGCGACGTCTGGAAAAAACTGCCCGAGGACCAGCAGGAAATCATCAAGTCTGCGGTCATGGATGCCACGCTGCGCTCGCGGCTGGTCTCCAACAAAGTGAATGCCGAGGCGCTGGTGGAGTTGCGGGAAAAACACGGCGTCAAGATCGAACGCACGCCACCGGACATCCTGACCAAGATCCTCGAAACCTGGGATCAGATCGCCAAGGAAGAAATGGCGAAAAACCCGTTCTTCAAGAAAGTCTACGACTCGCAGCGCGATTTCGCCTCCCAGGTGGTGCCGGGACGGCGCAATAACTATGCGCCGTACGAGTTCGGCGCCAACTATTACTGGCCGGAAAAGAAGTGAAACAGTCTTTCGAGCGGTCCATTTGATGGCAGCCATGGTTCCGGGAAGTCCGACGGGTCGGCCGTCCGCGGGATATCTGCGCGCCATTCGCGTGCTGGACAAGCTGACGCTCTGCACCGCATGGGCCTTTGCGGTGCTGCTGGTGGTGCCCCTGGTGCTGTCCAACACCATTGAGGTGTTCATGCGCTATGTGCTTGGCCGGCCCACCGACTGGGCGATGGAAACCACGGTGATGACCTACGGGGCGCTGTTCATGCTCGGAGCCGCATACGCGTTGCAGAAAGGTGCCCACGTGCGCACCGACATGTTGTGGGAAAAGGTCTCCGACCGCACCAAGGGCCTGATCGACAGTGTCGCCTATCTTGTGTTCTTTCTGCCGACGATGGCCATCCTGTTCTACCTTTCGTTCGATGACTTCATTTACGCCTGGTCGATCGGTGAACGCTCCAACCTCACCCCGTGGCAGCCGATATTGTGGCCGTTCCGCGCGGTGGTGCCACTGAGCGCGGCGCTGCTATTCCTGCAAGGCATATCGGAGTTTCTGAAAAGTCTGTGGGCGGCACGAACGGGAAAACTTCTCGTGCATCACGAGAAAATCGAAATCTGAACCTGGCCGAATCGTGAGCGGACAGGAAATTATTGGTTTTCTGATGCTGGTCGCCATGATCAGCATCATATTCGTGGGTTTTCCGATTGCCTTCACGCTGCTGTTCATTGCGCTCACGTTTGGCGGCATCGGCCTCGGCGCCGAACCGACCTTCAACCTGGCTTACCTGCAGATCTGGGGCACGATGAAGGACGATATCCTGCCTGCGGTGCCGCTGTTCATTTTTATGGGGTTCATGACCGAACAGGCGGGTTTGATGGAGCGCTTGTTCCTCGCCATACGCAATGTACTTGCGCCCCTGCGCGGCTCGCTCTACCTCTCGGTCATCCTGACGGCCACGATCTTTGCGATGGCCACCGGCATCGTCGGTGCTGCGGTCACGGTGCTGGGCATCATGGCCGGTCCGGTGATGGTGCGATCGGGTTACGACGCGAAATTGTCGGCAGGAGCCATTGCCGCCGGCGGCACGCTCGGAATTCTGATTCCGCCCAGCGTAATGCTGGTGGTGATGGGGCCGACCATTGGCGTACCGGTGAATGCTCTGTATGCCTCGGCGTTCGGCCCGGGTTTGCTGCTGGCCGCGACGTACATCGTCTACTGTCTGGTCCGCAGCCACCTGAAACCGGAACTTGGTCCCCCGGTCCTGCTTGCCGAACGTGTGACCGACAAAGTGGAACTGGTTCGCGAATTCCTGATCGGCGTGGTGCCGCTCACGTTGCTGATCGGTTTTACCCTGGGAACCATATTGGCCGGACTGGCCACACCAACCGAAGC
>JBQTIV010000023.1:0-11164 GCA_052387775.1 Betaproteobacteria bacterium | reverse complement strand
GACGCACAAGGGATTGCCCGCCGCCCTCGATCGCCTCCGAGGTCAGATCCCCGAACAAAAAACGTTCGGGGCCCCTCTTCCGCTCTACGGCGATCCCTGCTCAACGTTCCACCGGCCCCCGCCACTGTCGAGGACTCGTGCCTTGCCTGACACCGATTTCGCGGGTTTTCCGGTCGATGATTGATTGCTGTCAAATGTGTCGGTGGACTGGCTTCCGGGGTGCGCGGGTTATCCCACGAATCAACGGAACAGGACACTAGAGCGGGCATCGAAAATCCGGCCCGCCGAAAAAGCAAAAGGCCGCTTGCGCTGCCTTTTTCTTTGCTGCCGACCAGCCTCGGGCCTCAGGCGGCGGGCGGCTTGGCGGCGGTCTTCTTGGTGTACTTCTGGCGGAATTTCTCCACTCGGCCGGCAGTGTCGACGATTTTCTGCTTGCCGGTGTAGAACGGGTGACAATCCGAGCAGACTTCCACGTGCAGGGGCTTGCCCAGGGTCGAGCGGGTTTTGAATGTGTTCCCGCAGCTGCAGGTGACGGCGATTTCCTGGTATTCCGGGTGGATCTCGGGCTTCATTTTCGGGTCCTATCTGGCGGAAGCGGGATTTGCGCTTCCAAAGGGGGCGGATTATCCCTAAGCCACGCGGGCTTTGCAAGTCCGCACGGCGGAGCCGTGCGACGGGTGAAGGGTGGAACGACAGGGATGAAGGATGAAGGCGGAAGGATGAAGAAACGGCAGTACTGAATACTCGAGACGGAATCTGGATGCAGTCGAAGAAGTGGGATTCGCAGGGCGGAGGAAGGGCCCCACGATGTTTGTGGGGATGCGACCCCGGGGAAGGCCGGGATCTTTTCGCAGCTGTCTTCGCCAGAAAAGCTGACGCCAATACTTGGCGCTACCCGCGACGCATTGAGTCGAAGGAGTCGCGCGCGGACTCGTTACCGGCGGAGCCGGCCGTTTGCGGGTAGCGCGCCGGACTTCGTCTCGGACTGTTAACCCCTTCGCATGCTATCGAAGAAGTCCGCGTTATTCTTCGTGCTGCGTAACTTGTCCACCAGGAATTCGGTTGCCTCCAACTCATCCATGGGGTACAGCAATTTTCGCAGTACCCAGATCTTTTGCAGGATGTCCTGCTTGATCAGCAGCTCTTCGCGGCGCGTACCGGAACGGTTGACGTTGATCGAGGGGTAGATGCGTTTTTCCGCCATGCGCCGGTCGAGGTGGATTTCCATGTTGCCGGTGCCTTTGAACTCTTCGTAGATCACGTCGTCCATCCGCGAGCCGGTGTCGATCAGTGCGGTCGCGATGATGGTCAGCGAACCGCCTTCCTCGATATTGCGGGCGGCACCGAAGAAGCGCTTAGGCCGCTGCAGTGCGTTGGCATCCACGCCGCCGGTCAGCACCTTGCCGGAAGCCGGCACCACGGTGTTGTAGGCGCGCGCCAGGCGCGTGATCGAATCCAGCAGAATGACGACGTGCTTTTTGTGTTCGATCAGGCGCTTGGCCTTCTCCAGCACCATTTCCGCCACCTGCACGTGGCGGGTGGCCGGTTCGTCGAAGGTCGAGGATACGACCTCGCCCTTCACCGAGCGCTGCATTTCGGTCACTTCCTCGGGACGCTCGTCGATCAGCAGCACGATCAAATACACGTCCGGATAATTCGCCGCGATCGAATGGGCGACGTGCTGCAGCATCACCGTTTTGCCGCTCTTCGGGCTGGATACCAGCAGGCCGCGCTGACCTTTGCCGATCGGGGCGATGATGTCGATGATGCGGCCGGTGAGGTTTTCTTCGGACTTGATGTCCCGCTCCATGACGAACTGCTCGGTGGGGAAGAGCGGGGTAAGGTTTTCAAACAGGATCTTGTGCTTGGAATTCTCTGGCGCCTCGGCGTTGACCTTGTCGACTTTCACCAGCGCGAAATAGCGCTCTCCGTCCTTCGGCGTTCGGATCTCCCCCTCGATCGAATCGCCGGTATGCAGATTGAATCTGCGTATCTGCGAGGGACTGACGTAAATGTCATCCGGTCCGGCGAGGTAGGAGGTGTCGGGGGAGCGCAGGAAGCCGAATCCGTCCGGCAGCACCTCGAGGGTTCCTTCGCCGAAAATGCTTTCGCCGCGCTTTGCCTGGTTTTTCAGTAGCGCGAAGATCAGGTCCTGCTTGCGCAGCCGGTTGGCATTTTCGATTTCGTTGGCGATCGCCATATCCACGAGTTCGGTTACGTGGAGGTCTTTCAGATCGGACAAATGCATAGGAGAGGGGCCCTGCGAGATGAGAAACAAAGGTACGTCGGGAAGACGACGAGGCGGGAAGGGACCTTACCCGCTACCGGGCGCAAACGCTTTCAATTCGTGCGCCTGCTGACCAGTACGGGGCCAAGCCTAGCGGCTTTAGATATTGCTGTCAATAAAGGCCGTCAACTGGGATTTCGAGACAGCACCCACCTTGGTCGCCTCGATGTTGCCGTTCTTGAAGATCATCAATGTGGGAATACCGCGGATGCCGTACTTCGGCGGCGTGCCCTGGTTTTCGTCTATGTTCAGTTTGGCGATCTTGAGGCGGCCCGAATACTCGCTTGCGACCTCTTCGAGTATGGGCGCGATCATCTTGCACGGTCCGCACCATTCGGCCCAGTAGTCCACCAGTACAGGAACCTGCGACTGGAGCACCTCGGGCTCGAAAGTTTCGTCGGTGACATGATGTATGTGCTCGTTCATATGAGGATCGCCTCGAAATTTTGACGGGGGAGTGTGCGACAACGACGCGGTCCGGACGGACTGCGAATCGAAGGGTAGAACCTATGCTAGCGAAAAAGAATTTGGAAGGGAAGCGCTCGGGGCGGCGCACTGGAGTTGTGCAGTACGATAAAACCCCTTTACTTTCCGGGAGATATTCTGCATTTGCGGCTTCATTTTCAGGGGCGTTGTCGGATCTTTTTGTTAGAATGCACGCCTTGAAGCGCATATTGCGCGACCGCACAACTATGCGAAACGCATCGACTCAGGGGTTCGCCAGCCCGGCAAGAAGGACTTTTTGAATGACCTACGTCGTTACCGAAAGCTGCATCAAGTGCAAGTACACCGACTGCGTGGACGTGTGTCCGGTCGATTGTTTCCACGAAGGCCCCAACATGCTGGTCATCGACCCAGACGAATGCATCGATTGCACTCTATGCGTGGCCGAGTGTCCGGTCGAGGCGATCTTCGCGGAGGACGACGTGCCCGAGAACCAGCGCAGTTTTACCAAACTCAATGCCGAGCTCGCGAAGGCCTGGCCTGTGCTTACGGAAAAAAAAGACGCTCCTCCCGACGCCGACGAGTGGAAAGACGTCAAAGCCAAGGCGCAGTTGCTGGACCGCGGCTGAATCGCTTCCCGTCACGTAAGTCAAGGGATTCGACGCAAAGGCGCAAAGACGCAAAGAAAAACTAAGACTGGACGGGACTGCGAAGCCCGGAGTGGACGGCCAGCCAAGTTCGCATCGACGGGAACAAACTGGGATAGCCCAACCCGATCTCCCGCTGTTTTCCATTCCTGTTTGGGGTTTCTTTGCGCCTTTGCGTCTTTGCGTCAAAGTTTATCCGCTCTTTGGTTGCTGTCAGTCAAGGTAACGGGAAGGTCAGGATTGCATTAAATTGGGCGCCATGACTGTCGGCGCCGAATTCCCGGTTCTGCAGAAGCGCGAACTCCTCGCGCAGCTCGCCAAGGGACAATCCGCGGGGATTGTAGTCGTGACGCCGAACCGGCGCCTCGCGCAGACGCTCGCGCGCGACTTCGACGAGCGGCAAGTCGCGGCCGGTCTCGCGTTCTGGGAAACCGCAGACATCCTTCCGTTCTCCGCTTTTGTCGAGAGGCTATATGAGGATGCGTTGTACTCCGATCTCGCGGCGCAGCTTCCACAGCTACTTACCGGCGCGCAGGAACAGGAATTGTGGGAGGCGGCAATCCGAGCAACCGAGTGGGGTAAAGCGCTCCTTGCCGTTCCGCGGGCCGCGGCAGACTGCCGCAAGGCCTGGGGGCTCGCGCACGAGTGGCGTTTTTCGGGGGCGCTGGGGAGCTTTCCGGGAAACGAAGACGCCAAAGCGTTCGCCGAGTGGGCGAAGGACTACACGAAGCGTTGTGACCGGGAACGCAACACCGACACGGCGCGCCTTCCCGACGTCGTCGCACCGCTTCTGAAAGAGGCGGCGCTCAGAAAACCGAAGATCCTCGTCGCCTACGCCTTCGACGTGGTGCCGCCGCAGATGCAGGACTTTCTCGATGCCTGCGCGAAGCACGGCATCGAGGTGCGCACTTGCGCGCCGGAGGCAAAGCATTCGAAGGCGGGCCGCATTGCCTTCCCCTCGGCGCGCGAGGAACTGGAAGCGGCCGCGAGCTGGGCGCGCGCAAAGCTCGAGGAAAGCGCAAAGCGCATCGGCGTCGTGGTTCCCGATCTGGGACAACGCCGCAAGGAAGTGGCTCGCGTGTTCGCGCGCATCATGCAGCCGGGCCGCAACCTTCCCGGTGCGGAGCGGAAGGCGCTGCCGTTCAATATTTCGCTCGGCGCGCCACTTGCCAATTACCCGATCGCACACGCTGCGCTCTCCATCCTCGAACTCGTTTCCGGCGAGATTCCCTTCGAGCAGGCGAGCAAGCTGATCCGCTCGCCGTTTCTCGCCGGCGCCGGGCCTGAACTTTCCGTGCGCGCGCGGCTCGATGCGGACCTGCGCAAGCGGGCGCCTGCGCGCCTCACGCTGGGCAAGCTGGTGGCGCTGATCGACGGCGCGCCGGCTCTGCGCCAGAAGCTCAAGGCGCTTGTCGCAGTGGTACGGGAGCAACCGGCCGGCGAACGCTCACCACACGAATGGGGGCGGCACTTCACCGCGCTCCTCGAAGCGGCGGGCTTTCCCGGCGAGCGCGGCCTGGACTCCGACGAGTTCCAGACGCGGGCCAAGTTCAACGAAATGCTCGCCGAGTTCGCCAAACTGGAGCGGGTCGCGCCGAAGATGTCGTTCGCGCAGGCGCTCGCGCGCCTGTGGCGCCTTTGCACCGACACCCTGTTCCAACCCGAGACGCCGGACGCGCCGATCCAGGTGCTGGGCGTGCTCGAATCCGCGGGGCTCGAGTTCGACGCATTGTGGGTGAGCGGCCTCACCGACGAAGCCTGGCCACTCGCCGCGGCGCCCAATCCTTTCATTCCTCCGGCCCTGCAGCGCAAGGCGGGAATTCCCGAGGCTTCCGCGGAAGCGACCCTTGCGCGCGGCATTCGCATCACCGCCGGCTGGCTGGCCGCAGCGGAAGAGGTCGTCGTCTCGCATCCCGCGATGGAAGAGGACAGGGCGCTGCTCGCATCCCCGTTAACTACCGCCGTTCCCCTCGGAACGCCGCAGACATGGACTTACGACCGCTATCGCGACCTGATCTTCGCCGCTCGCAGGACCGAGACCGTGCCGGATGGCCAGGCGCCGGCACTCGCCACGAAAACACCGCGAGGCGGAACCCGGATTCTCTCCGACCAGGCCGCCTGTCCGTTTCGCGCCTTTGCGCGCCATCGTCTGGCTGCGGAAGAACTGGAAGAACCCGTCGCCGGCCTGGACGCTCGTGCCCGCGGCCTGCTGTTGCACACGTTGATGAAAGAGTTGTGGGGAGAATTGAAAGGTAGCGAAGGACTTCAGCGCGATGTTGGCCCTGCGGTCGAGCGTGCAGCCGCTGCCGCAGTTCGCGAAGCGAAGCTCGAAGAACCTTTCGCCGGCCTCGAACGCACGCGCCTCGCGAAACTCGCCCGCGAATGGCTCGATGTCGAGCGCGGGCGTCCACCCTTCGAAGTCGTCGCGATGGAAGAGAAGCGCAAGCTCGCGGTTACAGGGCTCGAACTCAACGGCCGCATCGACCGCATGGACAAGCTCGACGCCGGCGGCCACGCGCTCATCGACTACAAGGCCGGAAAGCCGACGTCCAACGAATGGCTTGGCGAGCGCCCCGACGATCCGCAGTTGCCGCTCTATGCCCTGAACGCGAAGGAAGACATCGCCGCCGTCGCCTTCGCCAAACTCAAGACCGGCGAGGTGCGCTACATGGGCTTTTCCAGCCGCGAGGACCTGATCCCGAAGGTGAAGCAGTCGCTGGACTGGGCGGCTTTGCTTGCCGGCTGGAAGAAGGAACTCGACGCCCTGGGATCGGGTTTCGCTTCGGGCGATGCGCGCGTAGATCCCAAGAAGCTGCTGCAGACCTGTCGCTACTGCGACCTGCAACCAATGTGTCGCATATACGAGCGGGTGAACGCGCTCGCATCAGCCGAAGATGGAGGCGAAGATGAGTAGCGCCAACGCGATCGCGCCAGATTCTTCGGAGCGCCAGCGAGCTCTCGACGTCACCCGCTCTTTCATCGTTCAAGCGCCGGCGGGTTCGGGGAAGACCGAGCTGCTGGTGCAGCGCTACCTGAAGCTCCTCGAAACGGTGGAGAAGCCCGAGGAGATCGTCGCCATTACCTTCACCAAGAAGGCCGCCGCGGAAATGCGCAAGCGCGTGATCGAGAATCTCTCGCCCGAGCTCGCTCCGCGGCTTCGCATCCAGACCATCGACGCGCTGTGCGCTTCGCTCACCCGGCAGATGCCGGTGCTCGCGACGTTCGGCGCGCAGCCGGCGGTGGCCGAGGACGCAACGGAAATGTACGAGGAAGCGGCGGCGCGCACGCTCGCCGATCTCACGCCGCCGGTGGCGCGGCTGCTCGCGCACCTGGACAACAACGTCGCCGACGCCACCGACCTCCTCGCCGGGATGCTCGAGCGGCGCGACCAGTGGCTGCGCAAGACCGGCGATGCGCCGACTCGCGAGGAGCTGGAAGCCACGCTCGCCGCGGAGCGCGAGCGGCTCATCCGCGACGCGCAGGCGCTCTATCCGCAGGCGTCGGTGGAGTTGGCGAACGAGGTGCTGACGCAAAAGGGCGAGTGGCGCAAGCGCCCGCCGGCGCCGCCGGAGCTCGTCGCCATTCCCGGTTTGCGCGAGGCCCTTATGGCGCTGCGCGCGGCGCCGCCACCCCGTTACACCGAGACGCAGTGGGAGGCGCTGGAGGCGATCCTCGCGCTGCTCAAGCCGGCCATGGCGCAGTTGCTCGCGCTCTACGGCGAGCGCGGCGAGGTGGATTTCACCCAGATCGCGCACGGGGCGCTGCAGGCGCTGGGCACGCCGGAGGAGCCGACCGATCTGCTGCTCTCGATGGATGTGCGCGTGCGGCATCTGTTGGTGGACGAGTTCCAGGACACGTCCAACTCGCAGTGGGAACTGCTGGAGCGCTTGACCGCGGGGTGGGAGGCGGGCGACGGGCGCACGATGTTCGTGGTCGGTGATCCGATGCAGTCCATCTATCGCTTCAGAGATGCGCAGGTGGGGTTGTTCCTGCACGCGCGCCACGCGGGCCTGCCCGGCGTCAGGCTCGAGCCTTTGACGCTTTCCACCAATTTTCGCTCGCAGGCGAAGATCGTGGAGTGGGTGAATGAGGTTTTCCCCCGTGTGCTACCGGCAACAGAGGATGAAGCTTCCGGGGCTGTGCCCTATTCACCTTCGGTTGCGTTTCACGAGGCTGATGCCAAAGGAGAGCCGGCTCTCGAGACTTTCGCCGACCGGGAGGCCGAAGCGCGTCGCGCTGTCGAACTGGTCAAGGCAGCGCAAGGCAAGACCGCGATCCTGGTGCGCAACCGCAGCCATCTCGATGCCATCGTCCCGACGCTCAAAGACGCCGGGATCCGCTTCCGCGCGGTGGAGATCGAGCAGTTGGGCGAGAAACAAGTGGTGCAGGACCTCTACGCGCTCACGCGTGCGCTGACCCATCTCGCCGACCGCGTGGCCTGGTTGGCGATTCTGCGCGCGCCGTGGTGCGGGCTCACGCTCGACGAACTCTCTGAATTCTTCGAGGGAAACGAAAAACAAATCGTTTGGGAATTGATGCAGGAGCTTCGATCAGCGCCAAGAAGTCTTCAGCAGGGCTTCGAAACTCCCTCTCCCCCTGCGGGAGAGGGCTGGGGAGAGGGGGGGCGGTCTCGCCTTGCGCGCATGCGCGAGGTGCTCACTCCCGCTCTCGCCGACCGCCTGCGAGGCACGCTGCGCGATCGCGTTGAGGGCGTGTGGCTTGCCTTGGGAGGACCGGCCTGCGTCGAGGACGCCACCGATCTCGAGGACGCGGAAATCTTTCTTGATGAACTCGAGCGGCTGGAGGAAGCGGGCGAACTGACCGACTTCTCCGCGCTCCGCGATAGCCTGAAGAAGCTCTTTGCGTTGCCCGATGTGAATGCGGGCGTGGACGCGGTCGAGATCATGACCATCCACAAGGCAAAGGGCCTGGAATTCGACACCGTGATTGTGCCCGGCCTGGATCGCCCGCCGCGGAGCGGGCGCAGGCCGCTGTTCGCATGGAGAAGTTTGCCCGGCGCAAGGCTGCTGCTCACGCCGATCGACGAGACGGGCGGCGACAAGGAGCCGCTGTACCGGTATGTGCGGGACCTGGACAAGGAGGCGGAGGACATCGAAGCGGCGCGGTCGCTATACGTGGCCGCGACGCGCGCGAAATCGCGGTTGCATTTGCTGACGTGCCTGAAGGTGGATGACCATGGCGTCATCAAAATGCCGTTTAAGCGGAGTTTGTTGGGGATTTCCTGGCGGGCGTTCGCGGATGCGGTGAGGTTGCCCGCACCAGCGCAACAGAAGGCAGGCGAGCAGAAGTTTTTGCCGTCGGGAGAGATTCGGAGGTTGCCAGCGAATTTTGAGATGCCTGCCGCGCCCGAGGCGACAGAGTGGAAATCGCCGGGGGAGGAAAGGCAAGAGGAGCAGGTGGAGTTTTCGTGGGTCGGCGAAACGTCGCGGCACATGGGCACGGTAGTTCACGCGTGGCTTCATCGCATCGCCGACGATGAGCTGAAGGGCTGGGACGCGGCACGGGTGACGCGCACTCGTGCCGCCGTGCGTCGCCAGCTTTCCGCACGAGGCGTTAGCGGTGCCGAGCTGGAAGCGGTAGTGGAGCGAGTGTTGGAGGCTTTGCGAAACGCGATCGCCGACCCGAAAGGCCGCTGGGTGCTCGGACCGCACCCCGAGGCGAGTAGCGAGCACCGCATTCGCACGCGCGATCGCAGCTACGTGATCGATCGCCTGATTCGCGATGCTAACGGAACCCGGTGGGTCGTGGATTACAAGACCAACCGCCACGAGGGCGCAAATATCGAAGGATTCCTGGACCGGGAGCAGAAGCGCTATGCCGCTCAGCTCGACGCCTACGCGACGGTGCTTGGCGGTGCAAGTTGCGGGCTATACTTTCCGCTGCACGCGAGTTGGCGGGAATGGTAGGCGTTGACCATAATAACGAGGAGCATTAATAGGAGGACGAATGTCCAAACGCAAACTTGCGCCTGTCCATCCGGGCGTAGTGCGCGCCGAGGACTTCCTCAATGGAATGGAGATCAGCCAGTACCGCCTGGCCAAGGGCATCGGCGTACCGGCGCGGTGCATCAACGAGATCGTGCAGGGTAAGCGTTCGATCACTGCCGATACCGCCACCGGGACGGTCTTCGGAAGAATGGACCCACAAGGTCACAACCATGAATGATCGGTTCATCGCCCATCTGCGACAACAGATCCAGGAATTGAAGGACAGCGGCCTTTACAAGGACGAACGCGTCATTGATTCTCAGCAGTCGGCCGACATCCGTGTCGCCGGCGGCGATGCGGTCATCAACTTCTGCGCCAACAATTACCTCGGCCTCGCCAACCATCCGCGCCTCATCCGCGCGGCGCAGGAAGGTCTCGACACATACGGCTACGGCATGGCCTCCGTGCGCTTCATCTGCGGCACGCAGGCGGTGCACAAGGCCCTCGAGCAACGCCTGGCGCGCTTTCTCGGGATGGAAGACGCCATCCTCTATGGCTCTTGCTTCGACGCCAACGGCGGGCTGTTCGAAACGCTGCTCGGCGAAGAAGATGCGGTGATCTCTGACGCCCTCAACCATGCCTCGATCATCGATGGCGTGCGCCTTTCCAAGGCGCAGCGCTATCGCTACGCCAACAACGACATGGCCGATCTCGAGGCCCAACTCAAGGCCGCGGCAAGCGCGCGCTTCAAGCTCATTGCAACCGACGGCGTGTTTTCCATGGACGGCATCCTCGCCAATCTGAAGGCGATATGCGATCTGGCGGAAAAGTACGGCGCAATGGTGATGGTGGACGATTCTCATGCCGTCGGCTTTGTCGGCACGAAGGGGCGGGGCACGCCAGAGCACTGCGGTGTCATGGGGCGCGTGGATCTCATCACCGGCACGCTCGGCAAGGCCCTCGGCGGCGCTTCAGGTGGCTACACGGCGGGCAGCCGCGAAGTCGTCGACTGGCTGCGCAACCGTTCGCGCCCCTACCTTTTTTCCAACACGTTGATGCCTGCCATCGCCGCCGCATCGCTCACCGTCCTCGACATGCTCGATGACGGCGACGAACTGCGCCAAAGATTGCGCCGCAATGCGCAGTCGTTCCGCGAACAGATGAACAGGCTCGGGTTCCGGCTCGCAGGCGCCGATCATCCCATCGTTCCGGTGATGCTTGGCGACGCCGTTCTGGCAAAGGAAATGTCGGCGCGACTGCTGAAAGAAGGCATTTACGTGGTGGGCTTTTCGTTCCCGGTGGTGCCGCGCGGCCAGGCGCGCATCCGCACGCAGATGTCCGCGGCGCACCAGCCGCATCACATCGACAAGGCTGTGGCGGCGTTCGCCAAAGTGGGGCGGGAGCTGGGCGTGATCAGGTGATGGATATCATTCAATGAAAACTCTTGCCAAAACCAAACGCGAACCCGGCATCTGGATGGTCGAGGGGCCGCTGCCCGAGGTTGGCCACAACGACGTGCTCATCAAGATCGGCAAGACCGCGATCTGCGGCACTGACATGCACATCTACAAGTGGGACGAGTGGTCGCAGAAGACCATTCCCGTTCCCATGACCGTGGGCCACGAGTACGTCGGCGTCGTCGCGGAAATCGGGCAAGAAGTGCGCGGGCTCAAAATTGGCCAGCGCGTATCGGGCGAAGGCCATCTAGTGTGCGGCCACTGCCGCAACTGCCGCGCCGGGCGCCGCCACCTGTGCCGCAACACCCAGGGCGTGGGCGTGAACCGGCCCGGCGCTTTCGCCGAGTATCTGGTGATTCCGGCGGAAAACGCCTTTCCCAT
>JBQTIV010000022.1:0-3380 GCA_052387775.1 Betaproteobacteria bacterium | reverse complement strand
TGCTGCTCATGCCAGACCCCGACTCCGCGCGCCTTGACCCGTTTTCAGACGAACCGACGCTGAACATTTCCTGCGACGTCATCGAGCCCACCGACGGCAAGGGCTACGACCGCGATCCTCGCACCATCGCCAAACGCGCCGAAGCCTATCTGAAGTCCACCGGAATCGGCGACACGGCTTATTTCGGGCCTGAGCCCGAGTTCTTCATTTTCGACGGTGTGACCTGGAACATCGACATGTCCGGTTGCTTCGTCAAGATCTCCTCAGAGGAAGCGCCCTGGTCCACCGGGAAGGAATTCGAAGGCGGTAACATGGCTCACCGTCCCCCGGTCAAGGGCGGCTATTTCCCCGTGCCGCCGGTTGACTCGCTGCAGGACATCCGCAATGCCATTTGTCTGGCGCTCGAGCAGCAGGGAGTGGAAGTGGAAGTGCATCACCACGAGGTGGCGGCAGCCGGCCAGAACGAGATCGGCACCAAGTTCAACAGCCTTGTGAAGCGCGCGGACTGGATGCAGATCCTGAAGTATACGGTTTGGAACGTCGCCCATTCCTACGGCAAGACCGCCACCTTCATGCCCAAGCCGATCGTTGGCGACAACGGCTCCGGCATGCACGTGCACCAGTCGGTCTGGAAGGCTGGCCAGAATCTGTTTGCGGGCAACGGCTACGCCGGTTTGTCCGAAATGGCGCTCTATTACATCGGCGGCATCATCAAGCACACCAAAGCGCTCAACGCCATCACCAACCCCGGGACCAACTCCTACAAGCGCCTGGTGCCGGGATTCGAGGCGCCCATCAATCTGGCCTACTCCGCGATGAATCGCTCGGCGGCCTGCCGCATTCCTTACGTCGCCAGCCCGAAGTCGCGGCGCGTGGAGGTGCGCTTCCCCGACCCGACCGCGAACCCGTACCTCGCTTTCGCGGCCATGCTGATGGCCGGTCTCGACGGGGTCCAGAAAAAGATCCATCCGGGAGATCCGATCGACAAGAACCTGTACGACCTGCCGCCGGAAGAAGTCAAGAAGGTGACGCATCCGTGTGCGTCGCTCGAAGAGGCGCTGGAGAATCTCGACAAGGACCGCGAGTTCCTCACCAAGGGCGGGGTGTTCTCCAATGACATGATCGACGCATACATCGACCTCAAGATGGAGGAAGTCACGCGCTTCCGCATGACTACTCATCCAGTCGAATTCGACATGTATTACAGCGCGTAACCGCCATCGCGATAAAAAAAGGGCGGGGGTTCCCGCCCTTTTTTGTTTGTGCGAGATCGACTCTTTCATGGGACTCATCGATTGATAATCCAAATCGGCTGTCTTAGACTCCGACGGGAGGCGCATCGCGGGAGGCGCGCGGCTCATTTCTTCGGCGATTCCACGGGTGAACTTCATGCGGCTTTGTCATTGGGCGTTGTGGCTGGCATTTGCGTCGATCGCGGTACCTGCGCAGGCGGAAACCTGCAAGTATGTGGACGAGGAGGGTCGCGTGATCTACTCGAACACGCCGAACAGTCCACCCAAGGGCGCAAGGCTGGTGAAGTGCTTCAGCGACCCGGCTCCCAAGGCACCGCAGGAATCCAAACCGCAGTCTGGCAACCAGGAAGACTTTCCCAAGGTGGATGGCCAGACGCAGAAGAAGCGCGACGACGAGCGCCGGCGCATTCTCGAAAAGGAACTCGCCGACGAGCAGCAGCAGCTCGAGGCCGCCAGGCAGAAACTCGCCGAACAGGAAGCGATACGGACAGGCGACGAGCGCAACTATCAGCGTTATCTCGACCGCGTCCAACCCTTTCGCGACACCGTTGCCAACCACGAACGCAACGTCGAAGCCATCAAGCGCGAGATTGCCAACCTGAAGTAAGCCGCGACAGGCGGCGCAAGCCACCAGGACGCGCCAGTTCCTGCATAGCGCTTTTCGCGACCAGCCTTGCGACGCAATCGCGGTGGTGCGCTCCTTGCCCGACCACGCCCGTCAGGCGTCTGGCGCGGCGATGACGCAGCTGAGTCTCCACGGCGTCGACGCGCTGGCGACCGCGGTCATGCTGCTGGACGACGCACAGGTCGTGCGTTACATCAACCCGGCAGCCGAGAACCTGCTTGCGATCAGCGCCAAGAACATCGTCGGCATGCGCATCGAGCGTGTGTTCGCCGAACCCGGCCTACTGGTTGCCGCAGTGAACTACGCCGCCGACAACAATTGCAGCCACACGCAGCATGAACTGCCGCTGTCCACGGCGGGCCGCGCCCGGCTCGAAGTGTCATGCACGGTAACGCCGGTGGAGATTGCCGGGTTCGATGGGTTCCTGATCGAATTGAGCCCGCTGCTGCAGCAACTGCGCATCGCGCGCGAGGAGCGCCTCACAGACCAGAGTACGCAGACGCGCGAGCTTATCCGCAATCTTGCACACGAGATCAAGAACCCCCTGGGGGCGCTCCGCGGTGCGGCACAACTGCTCGACCGGGAGCTGGAACGGCCGGCCCTGCATGAGTACACGCAGGTGATCATGAAGGAGGCGGACCGGCTGCAGTCGCTCATGGACAGGCTGCTTACCCCTCACCGGCTGCCCCAGGTCACACAGTTCAACGTTCATGAGGCGCTGGAGCGCGTGCGCAGCCTGCTGCTGGCGGAATTTCCCGAGGGAATCATCGTCCAGTGCGACTACGACGTAAGCCTGCCGCCGTTGACCGCGGATCGCGAGCAGATCATTCAGTCGCTGCTCAACGTGGCCCGCAACGCTGCACAGGCCATGCAGGGGAAAGGCACGATCATCCTGCGCACGCGCGTGGCACGCCGGGCGACACTGGCGAAGCGGATGTGTCGCCTGGCCTTGCTGGTGCAGATCGTGGACAACGGCCCGGGTGTGCCAGAGGAGCTGAAGGACAGGATCTTCCTTCCGCTGGTGAGCGGACGCGAGGGCGGCCATGGGCTTGGCCTCACGATCGCCCAGACCTTCGTAGCCCAGCACCACGGCACCATCGAACTGGAAAGTGAGCCGGGCAGGACCTGCTTCAGCATCCTGCTTCCGATAGACGAGGCAAGGATGAAGGCGGAAGGATGAAGGAGGAAGGAAAACGGGGCGGCGGGCGCGACCTGGTTGGACGGACCAGACGATTTGCGCTTGAAGTGATCGTGTTTTACTCGACTCTCCCAGGCACTACGGTGTGCCAGGTGTTGGGGAGGCAGCTATTGCGATCAGCGACTTCGGTCGGCGCCCACTATCGTGAGGCCCAACGAGCCAAATCCGGCGCCGATTTCGTTAGCAAGATTGAAGGCGCACTTCAAGAACTTGATGAAACGGGGTATCGGCTGGAGTTACTCGAAGCATCGGGCAATGCAGATGCAACGGCAGTAAAACAGCTGCAGATCGAGAACCAGGAATT
>JBQTIV010000021.1:0-26171 GCA_052387775.1 Betaproteobacteria bacterium | reverse complement strand
CGGGCGGCTGCATGTTCACCACTTCGGCGGCGCCGGGATAGCCGACCGGGCCGGTGCCGCGCACGAACAGCATGCAGGTGTCGTCGATCTTGAGCTTCGGATCGTCGATACGGTGGTGGTAGTCCTCCGGGCCGTCGAACACGATCGCCCTGCCCTCGAATGCGTTCGGGTCCTTCCGATTTGAGAGGTAACGCTTGCGGAAAGCATCCGAGATCACACTGGTCTTCATGATCGCGCTGTCGAACAGATTGCCTTTCAGATTCAGGAACCCGGCCTTCTTCTTCATCGGCCTCTTGTATGGCCAGATCACGTTTTCGTCCTCGATCTTCGCGTTCCTGCAGTTCTCGTAGAAGGTCTTGCCGTTGACGGTCAGCGCGCTCTTGCGGATCTTCCCGGCCTTGATCAACTCGCTGACCACGGCAGGTACGCCGCCGGCATGATGGTAATCCTCGCCCAGGTATTCGCCCGCCGGCTGAAGGTTTACCAGCAGCGGGATGTCGTAGCCGATTTTTTCCCAGTCGTCGTTGTCGAGCTTGACGCCAATGTGTCGTGCGATGCCGTTGAAATGGATGGGCGCGTTGGTCGAGCCGCCGATCGCCGAGTTGACGACAATCACGTTCTCGAAGGCCTCGCGGGTCATGATCAGCGAGGGGCGCAGGTCTTCCCAAACCATCTCGACGATGCGTTTTCCCGTTTCGTAGGCGTTCACCGCGCGATCCTTATGGGGCGCCGGAATGGCGGCGCTTCCGGGCAGCGACATGCCCAGCGCCTCGGCCAGCGAGTTCATGGTCGATGCTGTGCCCATGGTATTGCAGTGGCCCGCCGATGGAGCCGAGGAGGCGATCAACTCGATGAACTGCTCGTCATTGATTTCGCCCGCCGCCAGAAGTTCACGCGCCTTCCAGACGATAGTCCCCGAACCGGTACGCTCGCCGCGGAACCAGCCATTCAACATTGGCCCGCCGGACAGTACGATGGCCGGGATGTCCACGGTCGCCGCCGCCATCAACTGCGCCGGGGTGGTCTTGTCGCAGCCGGTGGTGAGCACGACGCCATCTATAAAATAGCCGTAAAGGGTCTCGACCAGCCCCAAGTAGCAAAGGTTGCGGTCCAGCGCGGCGGTCGGGCGCTTGCCGGTTTCCTGGATCGGGTGCACCGGAAACTCGAAGGCAATACCGCCTGCCTCGCGAATCCCCTCGCGCACGCGATGGGCAAGCTCGAGGTGGTGACGGTTGCAGGGAGAAAGATCGGATCCCGACTGGGCGATGCCGATGATGGGCTTGCCGGCCTGCAGCTCCTCGCGCTTCAGGCCGAAGTTCATGTAACGTTCCAGGTACAGCGCCGTCATGTTGGGATTGTCAGGATTGGCGAACCACTTGCGGGAGCGCAGCTTTGAAGGGTCCTTGTTGACGGATTTCGTTGCCATAATCTGAATTCTCCTCGGGAAGCCGGGGCTAATAGAGACCCGGGATGTGTCGAATAGTTGGTCTGAACCGGAATTTTACCCGACTCGCAGATTCGTTTCGGGGGTTGGTGCCGCAGGCCGCAGTGTGGTTAAGTAGAGATTAATGAACCCGGTTGGTGGCACAGGGCGTGCCGAACAGGGAATCCTGGAAACTATTCTTGGACGTTCAAAATGGCCAGAGCACCGGAAGCGCAGAAAAGTCTCGTCGATCGCATGATAGCTTCGCTGCAGCAGGACGAGTTCGTCCTTTACGCGCAGAGCATCATGCCGCTTTCCTCGCATAGCGGCGAGCGACCATTCCAGGAAATTTTTGTCCGCTTCAGGGAAGAGGACGCCAAGCTGCTCCCTCCGGGCAGTTTTTTCCCCGTTCTGGAGGAGTGCAAGTTGCTGCCGTATCTCGACCGCTGGGTGGCGAATCGATTGGCGCGATGGGTTCGCAGCGCGGTCAGCGTCAAGCCGGACTGGGTGGTACCGCGCAATAACGTCAATCTTTCTGAGGCAACGCTGGCAGACAAGGACTATGCGCAGTACGTGTGCAAGTACGTTGACGGCTCGTATTTGTCGCGCGGGGCGCTTGGGTTCGAGATTGCGCTGGAGATCGCGGTCGCGCACGAAGCGTCCTTGCGGCAATTGATGGCAAAGGTCCGGCCTTTCGGCTGCACCTTGACTCTCTCAGGTTTCGACGGCAGCAAGGCGTCGTTTTCCGAGCTGAAGGATCTGGCACCGAACTTCGTCAAGATCAGTGCCGCGAGCCTCGCCCCCGCCGCGCTACCCGAAACGAGTCGAAAGTGCCAGGCCGCGGGAATCAGGACCATCGTCGAGCATGTCGAAAGCGGCCAGATGCTGATGCACCTGCGTCAATCGAAAATCGATTTTGCCCAGGGATTCGACATCTCTCCGGTGAAGCCGCTGTGAACAAGGATGAAGGCGGAAGGATGAAGGATGAAGGGAAAAATATTGTGACGAGTGGCGGTGGGACGAGAGGCGAGAGGTTGGAGCTCGCAATTTAATTCAGGTTCGAGGTTCCATTCTTTACGAATTACGACCGTCGCGTCATCATCGGCATTGACAGGTATCTGCTTCTTGCCAAGTCCTGATTTCCTTTGCGACCTCTCTTGCTCTTCTCTGCGCCCTCTGCGTCAACGCTCTTGACTATTCTTACGTATTTACGTCGTCACGCTGGTCACGAAATCATCGGCATTGACAGGTATCTGCTTCTTGCCAAGTCCTGATTTCCTCTGCGACCTCTCTTGCTCTTCTCTGCGCCCTCTGCGTCAACGCTCTTGACCTGCCCTTCGAGCGGTGACGCTACCGCGACTTGCGCAGGGCGGGGTTGAGCCTGTCGATGTCGGCCTGGACCTGAGCGCGGCTGCGTTCGTAGATCAGCTCGCGCCCCATTACGCTGCCGGAGTAACCCAGCCCGTTTCGCGTCGGAGACAGATCACACTTGACGCTGTGGATGCCTTCTCCGAGCACAACTTGTATCCGATCGGCGCGCTTGTTCAACACCACGACCTCGAGGACCTGTCCGGTTTCGGTGACGCGCACCTTGATTCTTTCGTCGATCATGATTTCGTCAGTGACAGGTGACAGGTGATGGGTGATGGGTGACGAGTGACGAGTGACGAGTGACAAGTGACGAGCGATAAGCAAAGTCTAACTCATCCTTTGCATACCTTTGCGTCCTTTGCGTTGAACGAACTAAATGCTGGTCTCTGGCCGGCTGGTTTCATCCCCGAATTTAGCAGGCAGAAACCGCCTCCTACCGCTTTTTAATTCTTCATCCTTCATCCTTCCGCCTTCATCCTTGTTCCTTCATCCTTCATCCTTCCGCCTTCATCCTTGTTCCTTCATCCTTCATCCTTCCGCCTTCATCCTTGCCATCCTTTGCGACCTTTGCGTCAACGCTCTTGAATCAGACTAAGTGCCGGAAACCCAGCGCTGCAGAGAGAGCGTCAGTACGAATGCCGCCACCGCCAGCCCGGCCAGCAGCGGCGCGCCGTGGCCGGCGAGGATCACTGAATCGAGCAGCGCGATGCCGGCAATGAGGCTGACCACCGCGCGCGGCACGTCGCCCTTCGCGCGGCGGCGCAGCAACCATAATGCATACAGCGTCCAGCCGATAAAGAGCAGCAGCGGCAGCAATGCCGCCGCTTGCTGCGTCGAGAGCGAGATTCCGTAGCCGACCGGAACTGCCAGAAACGCGAGCGGCCATACGGCTCCGAGGCGGTCGAGGTGTTCCTGCTTGGCGGCGTAAGTAAGGCCGATCAGGTAGCACAGCAGCACCATCGCCGCGACGAACAGCTGTTTCGGCAACACAATTGCAATCGCGTATGCCGCGGCAATGTATACCAGCAACCGGCACACGCCCATCACCAGCGGGCTGAGTGGATTGTCCTTGTGGTGCCAGTTGTAGTACGTGATGGCGATCGCCAGCGCGAACCCGGCCAGCACCGGCCGCCATTGGGTGAACGGCTCGAAACCGTAACCGGCCCATGCCAGCAGCCCCACTCCAACCACCAGCATGCCGAAGCCAACAGCGTAAACCTGCGTCGCACTCACCTGCCCGGACGGAATCGGCCGCTCGGGGCGCGACTTGGCATCGAAGGCGCTGTCAAACGCGTCGTTCAGAAACATGCCGCCGACGTAGAACAGCGAAAGCGACACGAGCAGGATGGCGAGCCGCGCATCGGCTCCGGCGGCGCCTGCTAGCGCCACGCCGGTAAACACGTTGGTCCACACCGTCGGCAGGTTGGAGGCGCGCCCGAGCTTGAGCGCGACGGACAAATTCATTCGGCCCCTCTTGCGCGCTCCCGCGACCCGCGCTTCGCGCTCATACCGCCAGTTCTTCCTTAACCCAGTTCAGCTCGCGTGCAATCGCCTGTTCCATGCCACCGGCCTGCAAATGTGGCGGCAGCACGTTCCAGGTATAGGTCTCGACTTCGAGGTGGGCGGAGATCGGGTTGACGCGATGCTGGTCGAGCACCTTGCGGATGAAGAAACGTGTCGAAGAAAAAGCACCGAGGTCATCGAGGAAAATCGGCACGTGGAAGTGCACCCGCCATTCGCGATCCCTGGCCTGCCCGTTTACCGTCGCCAGCGCATCGGGCAGATCGGCAAATCGGCGTACGCCGTTCGGGCCGTCTTCGACCACCTGATGCAGATAAACCGGATCGTCGAACTGACGCAGCGCTTTCAGCGCTTCCGGCGTGAGTTCCGCCACCCGCAGGCCCGCGCTGATCTGCAATTTGTGCACGCGGATGCCGGCTTTTTCCAGACGCTGCAGGCAGTTGACCGGGTCCTCGTATTCCACCGCTGCGTGGCACAGGTCCAGGCACAGGCCCAGATAATCGTGCAGCGCGACCGACGCCGCCTGCCGCTCCAGGCCGGCCAGTTCGCCCAGGCGACGCACTGCCTGGGCGCTGAAAAGATGCCGTTGAAAAAATCCGACGCTCTCGTCCACCGTCTCCAGGTAGCAATGCGGCTCCGGCTCGATCGCCAGCGTGATGCGCCTGCCGGTGCGCCTTTCCAGCCCGATCAGATGCGCGACGTGACGCAGCAGGTTGTCGGCGATGCGTTCCACGTCGCCGCCATTGTTACCGTTCATCGCCGGCTTGAATGCGCCCGGCACCGTGCTGACGCTGCCGACCACACCATCCGGTAGCAGCTTGGCGAGCAGGTCCGCCAGTTCGTCGGTGTAACGCAGCCGCTCCGCGTCGCGCCAATCCGGCAGATAGACCTCTTCCTTTACGCGCGTGCCGTGAAAGGTGCCGTAGGGAAAGCCGTTGATGGTGAATACGTAGAGATTGTTACGCCCGAGGAAGTCGCGAAATTCTTCCAGCGTCGCCGCGTCGGTCAGCGTTCGAGAGGCCTGTGCCGAGAGCCGCAGGCCGATGCCAAAGGGCTCACCCGGCGCCACGCGGTCGCGCACGGCCGGAAAGAAACGTTCGATGTTGGCCCGTACCTCGGCCCAGGTCTCCCCCGGATGGATGTTGCTGCAGTAGGTAAGGTGGCCGCCGTCCGCCCCGAGCCTCATTGGCCGGTCTCCCGCCGGCGCAACCACGTCATCGCATGGAGGATCTCATTGTTGTCCATCTGGTGCACTTCCTCGCCGCGACCGAGGTCGCGCAACAGCGTAATCGTAAGTTCGCCGCCGAGGTGTTCACGGAACTCCTCGATGCCGCGCAGGATAACCAGGCGGCCCTGTTCGTCGCGGGTTTCCATGGCCGGGTGCCAAAGGTAAAAGCCCAGGCACTTGAGCAGCTTGTACACGCGCTCCTCGCCGCCATGCGCCAGCATGCCGACTTGCACCGAATAGCGCGCATCCAATGCAAGACCTATGGCGACCGCTTCGCCGTGACGCAGTTCATGCTGCGTGAGCGCCTCCAGCTTGTGCGCGGACCAGTGCCCGTAGTCGAGCGGGCGCGCGCTGCCGGTCTCGAAAGGGTCGCCGCCGTGCCCGATCTGATGCATGTGCAGCTCGGCGCAGCGCCGGATCATGCGCGACATCGCAGCCGGCGCGCACTCTTTCAGCGCCTCGGCGTTGGCTTCCAGCCAGTTGAAGAACTGAACATCGCGAATCAGCGATACCTTAACGGCTTCGGCCACGCCGGCGATTTTGTCGCGCGGTTGCAGCGTGCGCAGGAAGACAATATCGTTGAGCACCGCGAATGGCGGCGCGAACGTGCCGAGCAGGTTCTTCACGCCGAAGGCATTGACGCCGTTCTTGACGCCGACGCCCGAATCGCTCTGGCCGAGCACGGTGGTCGGCACGCGCACATGGCGGACGCCGCGATGCGTTGTAGCCGCGACGAAGCCGATCATGTCCAGAAAGGCGCCTCCGCCCACGCCGACCACAAATTCGTGACGGTCGACGCCTATTTCCATCAGCCTGTGCTGCAAGCTGGTCACCAAGGCCGGATCGTTTTTCACTTGCTCGCCACCGGACACCACTTCTGGACGGCCGGCCAGTTCAAGCGATTCCGCGTGTGCCTCGGCATACGCGGCGATGTCGTGCACCAACGTCGGCCAACTTGCCGCGACGTTGGCATCCACGAATACCACGAAGCGATGGCGTTTGTTGGGTTCGCGGCGCACCATCGCCCGCACGAACACCGGATTGTCGCGGGCAAACAAGTGCTCGGTGAAATGCACCGGGTAGTCGTAGCGGACCGAGAATTCCTGGTTGTAGACCGCCTCGGATTCGGCGGATGCCCTGACCAGCTCGATGCTCATCTGGTTTCCCGTCTGCCGTTACGCTGCCCGGCTCATTTGAATACGGTTGCGTCGCTGTGTTGCGGGACCGCCGGTGCTGCGCCGACGCGCGGCGCCTGTCCGCGCAACACCGAGTTGCCCTCGAACAGCATGCGCTGGTCGATCGGCGCCGGATCGAGCCAATGCTCCTCTTTCATCTGGCCGCTCTGGCCGAACGCCTCCAGCGCGTTGCCGTAACAGATTGCCTCGACGTCTCTTTGGGCAATGCCGCGCTCCAGCATCAGGCGCGCGGTCTTCGGCACCGCCAGCGGATCGGACACGCCCCAGTCCGCGCTGGAATCGATGAAGATGTGGTCAGAGCCGTACTTGCGCGCGATCTCGACCATGCGTTCGTTGCCCATTTTGGTGTGCGGATAAATTGTGAATGCCGCCCAGAAGCCGCGGTCGAGCACTTCCTGCACGGTTTCCTCGTTGTTGTGGTCGATGACGACGCGCTCGGGATCCATCCCCATTTCGACGGCCACGTCCATGCTGCGCGTGGTGCCGCTTTTCTTGTCGCGGTGCGGCGTATGCACCTGCACCAGCATATCCAACTCCTTTGCCAGCGCGAGCTGGGCACGGTAATACCTGTCCTCCACTGGCGTCTGATCGTCGTAGCCGATCTCACCCACCGCCACCACGCCCTCCTTCATTAGATAGCGTGGCAGCACTTCCAGCACCTGCTCGGCGAGCGCCTCATTGTTGGCTTCCTTGCTGTTCAGGCCAATGGTGCAATAGTGGCGGATGCCGAACTGTGCGGCACGGAAACGCTCCCAGCCGACCAGGCTGGACATGTAGTCGATGTAGCTACCTACCTGGGTGCGCGCCTGACCCAGCCAGAAAGCCGGCTCGACGATGGCGACGATACCGGCCGCGGCCATGCGCTCGTAGTCGTCGGTGGTGCGTGCACTCATGTGGATATGAGGGTCGATGAATCGCATGGTCTTTCTCCAGATGATCGGTGACTTCAGACTGGATTCGCAATCGCCTGCCAGCTCACTTTGTTTTCGGACACTGCAGCCGAGAGTTCCGGGTACGCCCATAATAAACCGGTTGCCGCCGGATCGGGTGAGGCAGAGAGCGCCAGGGCTGCGGCCGCCCGCTCCGAACCGATTCCCTTTTCCAGGACGCGCCCAAGGTCGGCGAGCATTTCGCCGCGGGCGTGGGGCCCGACGCAACGCCACAATTCCGGGCTGACCGGCCGCCCGGCGGCCCAGCGTTCGTGCGCGTAATCGCAAAGCATGCGTGCCAGCGCCGGATTGGCGCGATGGTCGAGGCCGATGATCGGGTCCAGCGCGGCGCCGATGAACAAGGCCTTCAGCACCATCTGGTTCCAGGCCGGCTCCGCCAGTTGCTCGGATGGGTAGGGATTACGGTGCGCCACCGCCTGAAATACTGCCTTCATGTTGGTGCGCACGCCCTCCGCGGCGCGCAGCACGTGGCGCGGCTGGTCGGGATAAAGCGGCAAGCCGCAATAAAAGGCGACCAGTTCGCCGACGTCCGCGGTCGCGCATAATTGGTCGAGCCGGCGCGAGAACGCGGCGCCATCACTGCCCGCGGCCAGCAGTAGAAGCACGCGCGCGGCCTGGTCCAGGCTCCATTCGCGCGGGTCCCAGCCGGGCCGGGCCACCGAGGCCTGACCGAATTCTGTGGCGCTCAAGGCCAGGTCCGCCTTGCCGATTTTGCGCGGCACCAGGCTCACCGACATGTACAAGTCCCTGTCGCTGCCGCCACCGCGCAACCGCTGCGCGCTGCTTTTCAACCACGCGGACGCATCCCCCGGCAGCCGTGCCGCGAGCCATTGCTCGAGTACCTGTGCCGGGCTCATGCCGCCGCCTCTTTTACGATCAGGGTATTGCATAGGCCTTCCGGTCGGCGGCCCGCGCCAATCGCGGCCGGTCGCATCCCCATCAAAAAACGATGCCGCGGCTGGCGTGGTGGAGCAGCAGCCACATCGCTCCTGGTGAGATTACGAACCGAGGCAAACGCATGGGGCTGACTGCCGCTAATGTCTGCCTCCACGGTCAGATCCCCATACAAGTACGGGGTCCCTCTTCCGCGCTCCGGCAGACCCTGCTTCCTGCTCATGCCGCTCGCCTCGCAGAAGCTGCCTTACTCGCAAACAGGTGATCGAGCAGCAAGCGCTTCACGGCCGTGGCGGCCACCGGTCCTTCGCCGAGGAGTTCCGGCACCGAACTGATGAACAGCGGGCCGTCTTGCGCGCGGTCGGTCGGCCGGCCATGCGAACCCTTGACCAGTGTGGCGTCCAGCGAGATCACATCCATCAGATAGCGCATGCCGAGCGCCTTCTGCGCCAGACGCAGCGCGATTCGCAGCCTGGCAAGCGGCAACGCCGGATCGATGAAAAGTTCCACCGGGTCGTAACCTGGCTTGCGGTGGATGTCCACGGTGCGTGCGTAGTCGGGCGCGCGCGCATCGTCCAGGAAGTGGTAATAGGTAAACCAGCTGTCGGCATGAGAAAGTGCGACCAACTCGCCGGAACGCGGATGATCCAGGCCCTGCTCCCGCTTGCCTGTTTCGTCGAGCACCTGCTCCACTCCCGGAAGCGCTCGCAGCAGGTCGGCAACCCTGTCGATGAGTTCGGGACGCTGCACATACACATGCGCAATCTGGTGGTCAGCGACCGCGAATGCCTCGGACGCGCCGGCATCGAGTTGCTCGCGCCCGAGTTCTTCGCGCACTCGCAGCCAGCCGGCCTGGCGCAACGCACGGTTGATGTGCACCGGCCTGGAGACATCGGTGATGCCGTACTCGGACAGCACGACCACGTGGGCACCAGCGCGCTGCGCGGCATCGATCAGCTCGCCACACACAGCGTCCACCTGGGCCACGTCGCGCGCGATATCGGAATGGTTCGGCCCGAGCCGCTGCAGGTTGTAATCGAGGTGCGGCAGGTACACCAGCGTCAGCGTCGGCCGGTACTCGCCGAACACGTGCAACGCCGATTTGCCAATCCAGCGCGTCGAAATGATGTCGGTCGCCGGGCCCCAGAAACGGAACAGCGGAAACTGGCCAAGCGCCCCCTGCAGTTCGTCGCGCAGGCCCGCTGGGTGGGTGTGGATGTCCGGAAGCTTGCGGCCGTCGGCCGGGTACATCGGCCGCGGCGTGACCGCGAAGTCCGCGGTCGAATACATGTTGTACCACCAGAAAAGCTTGGCGCAAGTGAACGCCGGATCGCGGCTCCGAGCCGCATCCCACAACTTCTCGCCCCCAACCAGACGATTGGACTGGCGCCACAGCCAGATCTCGGACAGATCGCGGAAATACCAGCCGTTGCCGACAATGCCGTGTTCGCGCGGCAATGCGCCGGTGACGAAAGTGGACTGCACCGTCGTGGTCACTGCCGGCACTACTGTCTCCAGCGGCCGCATGCCGCCCCGCTTCGCCAGCGCGCTCAGATTCGGCGCATGAGCAAGCAGCGCGGGCGTGAGGCCAACCACGTTCAGAACGAGCGTGCGGTTCATATTTTATTGTCGGCCCTGGAAATATCAGAACGCGTAGCTGGCGTTCATACCAACGGTGAAATTCCGGTCCGCGGCAGGCGCATAGAAGCGACCGTTGCCGTCGTTGACCAGTACCGCTCCTATATACTGCTCGTCGAGCAGGTTGTCCACCCGGGCAAATTCCGTAAGACGCCATTCACCGCTGCGCTGCTCGAATTGGGCGCGAATCGCTGTGACCACGTAGCTGTCGGCAAATTCGCTATTGAGATCGTCCACCGCAACGCCACCCTGCCAGCGCACTTCCAGGCCGGTCGAGAAACCCCAGGTCAGATGGCGCCACGCGAGATCGGTGTAAACGTTGTAGCGCGGCACCGCGGGAATACGATTGCCCGCCGGGACGGTGAAGGCGACACAGGGAATTCCAGAGCAGCTTGTGAAGCTCTCCTCGAAATTCGCTTCCAGATAGGTTGCCGAGACATAGCCCGTGAAACCGTATCCCAATGCGGCGTTCACGGACAGTTCCGCGCCACGACGTTGGGTATCACCCGCGTTCTTGAATGCCTGCCGCCCCCCCGAGTTGGACGCGACGACGATTTCCTTCTCGGTGTCGATCTGGAACACGGCCGCCTCGAGCAGGGAGTGCGTACCGACGAACATCTTGGTGCCAAGTTCGTAATGGTTGCTGGTGCTCGGCTCCAGCGCGAAATTCAGCCCTGGAGAACCATCCGGGCGGTAGGCCAGCTCGATCAGGGTCGGCGTCTCGAAGCTCTTGCCGGCACTGGCGTAAAAATTCAGGACCGGTGTGGCCTTGAACACGAGGCCCGCCACCGGCGTCCAGGCATCATGGCTCACACTGCCGCTGTCGTCGGGATTGACTGCCGCAGTACTGCCCGAAGTAAAAGCACCGGGACACACAGGGAGGGTCGGCGCCGTAACGTTCGTGGGACCTCTGCAGACATAGTGATCTGCTGATTCAAAGTCGACTTTCGTGTATCGCAACCCTGCGCTGGCACTCCATTGTTCGGCAAACAGCCACTCGGTCTGTATGTAAGCGCCGGCGCTGTCGGCAGTGTTGTCTTCGTCGCGTTTCAGGAAAGTGGCGGTGCCGTTGTCGTTGACATAACCCTTGCGAGCGTCAGTCGCGCTGTCATAGTCGGCACCCAACGTGACCGTAATGGGCCGTGAGACAAGCGTCGAGTTCCGAGTCCAGCGCGCGCCGAGGCCGTAGAAGTCGCGATCGAGAATGGACACGCCTCCCGAGGTCGTCACGCTGTCGGTTCCAACCGCGAGGTAGCTGTCGTTGCTGCGGCGGCCTACGTAGGCCAGGAATCGCAGCCTGTCCTGGTCGTTTACCGCGGTTTCGTACACCGCGCCGGTTTGCAGATTGCTGAGATTGCGGCCTGTGTTGAATCGGTCTGCCAGGGAAATGCCAGGGATCGCCCCCGCGGTGGTGTCCGGCGTCGTCTGGCTGGGATTCTGCGCAACTTGCGCCGCAGTGAGCCCAAGTGGATCCTCGTTATCGGGCTGATTGAGGTAGTTGAGCACCAGGGTCAACGCGGAGTGCTCGTTTAGCCTCACGTCGAATTTGGAGTTGAACTGGTCTTTGCGCGCGGCGCTGTGGTCGCGATAGCCGTCGGTCTCGTAGTGCGACAGGTTGGCGATGTAATTCAGATTGCCGGCCTGCCCGCCGAACTTGGTCCCCGCCCGCCATGTGTCGTAACTGCCGGCGGAGAAATAAGGCGTTACTGTCGGCCGCTCCGGGCCGTCTTCGGTGAAGATCTGCACGACCCCGCCGGAATGGTTGCCGTACAGCGCGGAAAACGGGCCGCGAAGCACTTCGATGCTCCTCGCCGACCCGAGGTCGAACAGGCCGGTACCGCCTTGGCCGTCGGGCGTGCTCGCTGGTATGCCGTCGGCCAGCAGTTTGATGCCGCGCACGCCGAATCCGGCACGGGCGCCGAAGCCACGCACAATGATCTGCTGTTCCTGGGCAAAGGTTTCACGGTTTTGCACCACCACGCCTGGAACCCGCACCAGGGTCTCGGAAATGTTGACCGCCGGGCGGGCTTCCTGGATGGTCTCTGCGTCGATGGCGTTGACCGCAACCGGCAGGTCGAAGCTCGACTGCTCGACCCGCGTGGGGGTTACCACGATCGGCGCTGTCTGAATCGAGCCTTCCTGCGCCAGGACGGCACCCGCAGCGAACAACGACAGCGCGAGGCAGAAGAGTTGCCCGACCGGAAGACCCAGAGTCCTGAAATCGCGAGGCGCGGCGCGCTCTGTCTTGATGGTCTCCCGATCCATGTTTCTGTTTTCTTTCTTTTGGGCTGCCAGCGCCCCATTTTTCACGCGAAAAAAAAGGCTGCTCGAAAGCAGCCTTTCAGGAATTGCAGTGCGATCAGCGGGTGAAGACGTACATCGTGACTTCAAAACCAAAGCGCATTTCGGTGTATTCCGGCTTCGTCCACATGGTAAGGCTCCTTCGGAGAGTTAATTCACTACTTCCACTACATCATCGGGGGTTCGCGGCCGCTTCATCACGACCTCGATAAGCATTCTGTTGCAGCCCCGTTACCGCACCCCACAGGAAAACACTGAAATCCGGCTCATGATTTTCATTAGATTTGCCGAAATCCCTTGTTTCACAACATTCCCTTGGACAATCATGGCTCTATGAGACCGGCACGAATCGCGATGATGGCCAGTTCCGCGGAGTTCGACGCCCCCAGCTTCTGCTTGATGTTGTAGAGGTGGGTGCCGATGGTGCGGGGGCTCAGCGACATCACGCGTGCAATCTCGGCCACCGATTGTCCCTTCGCGAGCGCCAGGAACACTTTGAATTCCTTTTCACTCAGCATGTCGAGAGGATTGCGCTCGCCGTTGACCTGCTGCACCGCCATCTGCTGGGCAATCTCCGGTTCCAGGAACGTCTTGCCCTGGTGCACCTGGCGAATCGCCTGCATCAAGGCTTCTGCCGCGCTGCGTTTGGTAAGGTAACCCGCCGCGCCGGCTTTCAGAACGCGTCGCGCATGCATAGCATCCTCGTGTGCGGACAAAACCAGGATGCGTGCCGCCGGCTCACGCGCCAAAATACGGTCGATCGCCTCCAGGCCGCCGATACCCGGCATGGAGATATCCATGACCACCACATCGGGCCTGACTTCCGGATATTTGCGGCAGGCGTCCTCGCCACTGTCGGCTTCGGCCACCACTTTGATATCGGCCGATCCCTCCAAAAGCAGCCTGAACCCCATGCGTACCACCGCATGATCATCCACCAGCATTACGCCGATTCCACCGCCTGCTGCTTTTCTGCTCAACCTGACTCCTCCCGCTATGCCGCTTCCACGCCGTCGGTAGCCACGGCGGCGGCCTTTACCGGGATCACGGCGGTCACCGTCACGCCCTCGCCCGGCCGGCTGTCGATCTGAAATACCCCATCGAGAGCCTGGACACGCTCGCGCATCCCCATCAGGCCGAAGCGGGTGGCTTCGCGCTCATTTCGCTGCGCTATGCCCTTGCCGTTGTCGCGCACCGCCACCCTCACGACATCGCCGCGCCCGGCATCGCGTTCGCGCACGATCAGGATATCGGCACGCGTCGCAGCCGCATGGCGGATCACATTTGTCAGGCATTCCTGGACGATGCGGTAGATGGTGATGTTGACGGTTTCGCCCAGCCCATCCAGTTTGCCCTCGAGTTTGAGCTCACAAGCGATGTCTGCATGCCTTTCCCGCCATGCCGACACGGTTTCCTTCAGCGTCGCGCTCAGACCCAGGTGATCCAGCGCAAGGGGCCGCAACTGCCGGATGATGCCGTTTACCAAGTCGTACAGGTGCGAGGCAACAGAAACGATGGTCTGCGCATTGCCGTGGATCTCGGGTGTGCTTTCGCGAGCACGGTTGGAAATGGCCGTACCTATGGTTTTGATCGCCGTTACGCACTGGCCGAGCTCGTCGTGCAGTTCGCGGGCAATCGAGCGGCGTTCCTCCTCCAGGCGGTTCTGGATCAGATGCGTGAGTTTGCGGTTCTGCTCCAGCTCGCGTTCGGCGCGCTGTACCAGTTTGTGCTCGGTGATGTCGCGCATGCTGCAGATTTCACCGATCACTTCGTTGCTCGCCGGGTCCACCAGGGGCGCCGCTGACAGCGCAACATCCACCACCCGCCCATCCTTGGTCAGGCGCTGGGTCTCCACCATTTCGATGAGTTGACGCTGCATGATCGCATCGAGGTTTCCCTGGATCTCGCCCTGGCGCTCCGCCGGGGCCAGCAGCGTGGCGGAACGACCGACGATTTCATCGTCGCGATAGCCGAACATGCGACCCGCCGCCGGGTTCCAGAACGAAATCCGGCCATTGAGGTCGTGAATGATGATGGCGTCGCTGGACTGCTTGGTGACCAGCGCCAGCCGCTGATTTTCCGCTAGGCTTTGCTCGAGATTCTCCGCCATGCGGTTGAAGGTGTGGCTGATCGAGTCGAATTCGGGAAGTTCAAATCTCGGCAAGCGCGTGTCGAAGCGGCCTTTCTCCATTTCCGACAATCCGCCGAGAATTTTGCCGATGGGCCGCAGCGACCGGCCAAGCAGCCAGAAGACCAGCGCGTTGACCAGCACGAAGAATCCCAGCACCAGCCAGAAGAAATTCTTCAGATCGTCCCAGGCATCGAGGATGGATCGCGAAGCGTCCGAAGTGATGACTACCGCCCCGTTCGGGAGATTCAGCCGGAACTCGCCGATCTTCGGGTCCGTAAGCCGGTTGAACCAGTCGGGCGCCCATCTGCCCTGTTTGTACTGGGATGGCGGCGAGGTATAGATCAACTGGTCATTCTCGTCGTACATCTTGATTTCGTTGGCGCGTACGCGACCGGCGTGGCGCAGGAACGCCAGCAACGCCTGGTTATGCGGGCCGCTTTGCGCGCTGGCCCGGGTATTGGCGATTACGGTTTCCATCAATTGCACGGTGACCTTGGTACCGGCCTCGACCTCCTCGCGGATGGAGCGGCGCGTCTCCTCGATCAGAACGTCGGCCGCGGCCAAGGCGAAAATCACGATAACCAGCGTAATCACGAAATTGATGCGAAAGCGCAGGCCGAATTTCTTCATCATCGGGAGCCACCCAGAAGATCGCGCATGCGCGCAGTCGCTGCGCACAGTTCCGCGGCGATCGCCGGCTGCATAGCGGAGTGGGCGCCGTTGGCTACCAGGCGCAAGTCCGCGCCCGCCAGGCGCCGCGATACCTCAAATGCACTGTTTGGTGGGCACACCATGTCCATTCTGCCCTGCACCAGGGTTATCGGTATGTTACCGATCCGCCAGAGATCATCGAGCAACTGGTTCGGCCGCAGAAAACACTGCTGAGCCAGAAAATGGAGCTGGATTCTGGCGCCGGCAAGCAATTCCTCTGGCGTCGCAACGTTGCCGCCGCCGTCACCGCCATTTGACGCCTCCCCGATCGCCATGACACGGGTTTCATACTCGCACCAGCGCCGCGCCGCCGCCTGTGCGACCGATGCATCGGGGTGATCGATGAGTTGCCGATAGTGCTCGATGATGGACTCGCCCGCATCCCCGGCAAAGTCGACCCAGGCCTCGGGGACGAAGCGCCGGATTCCCGAAACATACCACTGCACTTCCGCATCGCTGCCGAGAAACACGCCGCGCAAGACCATCGCGGCGACCCGATCCGCGTAAGCGATCGCATAGGCCAGGCTCAGCGTACTTCCCCAGGAGCCTCCGAACAGCAACCATCGATCCACGCCCAGATGGTGGCGCAATCGCTCGATGTCGGTCACAAGGTGCGAAGTGGTGTTTTCGAAAGTCGAACCCGCGGGCGTACTCTGCCCGCAGCCACGCTGGTCGAAAAGCACGATGCGATAGAAAGCGGGGTCGAAAAAACGGCGATGCGCCGGACGCGACCGGCTGCCTGGTCCGCCGTGGACAAACAATACGGGAAATCCCGCCCGATTGCCGCTTTCCTCGAAATAAATGCGATGCCCGCCGTCGACGCCAAGCCAACTCTTGCGGTAGGGCTCAATTGCAGGAAAAAGGACTTCGCCGCTGGCTCGGTTCTGATCCACGACCATGCCGGGCGAACAGAAGAATCAGGATTCTTGCAGTTTGAAGACGATCGGCACGGTCACCGTCAGTTCGCGGCCGCGCAGGTTCTGCGGCGCCTGCGGCAGGGGCGAGGCCCTGCGCACCATGTTGAGTGCCTCCTCGTCGAGAATCGATCGCCCGCTGCTCCTGCCCAGCGTGATGCTGGTAACTTTGCCATCAGCGGCGATCTGCAACTGCACGTCCACGGCACCCTCCCAGCCGCGCCGTTGCGCCAGCGGCGGATACTTCTGATAGCGTTTGATTTCCTTGGAGATCGATTGACCATATATCTGCAGCAAGCGAGGCTCCAAGGCCGGCGCACTCGGCTCCTTCCTTAACGCCGCCGGTTGCGCAGGTGTCGGGGCTGGCACCGGCACGGCGGCTGGCGCCTGGACAGGCGGGGGCTGGACCGGCGGGGTCGGCGGCTCGATCCGCGCCTGCGGGACTGGAACCGGGGGCGGCTCCACCCGCGGCACCGGTGGCGGCTCGGCACGCACTTCTGTCCACGGTTCGGGACGAGGTTCCACGACCAGTGGCGGAGGCGTTTCTTGCCGCAGTTCGACAGGCGCAACCGGCGGCAACACGGGCGTAATCTCGGCGCGCGCGATCGGCGGCGGCTCAACCGGCGGCAATGCGGGCGTAATCTCGGCGCGCGCGATCGGCGGCGGCTCGGGTTCTGGTTGCCGCATTACCGGCTCGGGGCGCGGCTCGATTTGCAGTTCCGCTCGAACCGGCGTTTCCTCGACGGTTGGCGGCGGCGGTGCCGGGACAGTCACCGGCGCCGGCGGCGCCACCTCCCGCAACGGCATCGGCCGCACCTGTATCTCCTCGGGGAGGATGATCTCGACCTCGAGCACCTTGGGCGGCTCGATTATCACCGCACGAAAGCCGGGGACGGATGCGATCAACGCCGCGTGGATAAACAGTGAGGCCGCGAAGGCAACCTTGAATGGTCGCTCGCGGTACCAATCGGTCATTGGCGAGGGGTAATGAAACCCGCTGTCGAGCACGGCGTCAGACATGCCCGAAGCGTAGTGCAAGGCCTTGAGGTAAGTAAAGTTTCGCCGCAAAACTAATGAAAATCATGAGATTCAAATGGTGATTTAGGTGTGCGGGCGGCGGAGCGCCTTTCCGGACAATGAACGCGGATTCATCAGGACGCAGGAACGCGCAGCAACAACACACAAATGGCGCGGCCGGTGTCGGATGATTCGGCAACGGGCGGGCCAAACCCGCAAAGTACGATCTAAACTTCTGGAGAAGCCTATGTGGAGCAAGCCTGAGTACACCGAAATGCGTTTCGGCTTTGAAGTCACGATGTATATTGCCAACCGCTGAACCGGGTTGGGCTTGAACGAAAGCCCCCTCGTGGGGCTTTCGTTTTTTGCAGGACTTGAACGTACTCTGAAAAACGATGCGTATAAGGGTTCTCGGTGCTTCCGCGGGCGGAGGCTTTCCGCAGTGGAACTGCAATTGCCGTTTGTGCGACGGCGTGCGCAAGGGCAGCGTCCGGACCAAGGCCCGCACCCAGTCTTCGATCGCCGTCAGTGCGGACAACATCAACTGGGTGCTGTTCAACGCTTCTCCGGACCTGTTGGCCCAGCTCAAGGCGTTTCCGGAATCGCAGCCCGGGGGCGCGATACGCAATACGGCGATCCGTTCGATCGTGCTGATGGATGCACAGATCGACCACACCACCGGATTGCTGATGCTGCGTGAAGGCAAGCCCCTGGAGATCTACTGCACCGACATGGCACGTGAGGACCTGACCAGCGGCAACCCGCTTTTCAACATCCTCGAACACTACTGCGGCGTACACTGGCACCAGGTGCCCACCAAGGCAGGTAATGCGTTCCCGGTGATCGGCGCGGAAGAACTCGCTTTTACTGCGGTACCGCTGAGCAGCAAGGCGCCGCCTTATTCGCCGCACCGCGACAACCCGCACGAGGGCGACAACATTGGCATGCGCATCAGGGACAAGCGCTCCGGCAAGACGCTGTTTTACGCGCCCGGGTTCGGGGCCAACGAGCCGCACCTGAGGCCCTTCCTAGAGGAGGCCGACTGCCTTATGGTGGACGGCACGTTCTGGACTGACGACGAGATGATCAAACTCGGTATCTCGAAGAAACGCGCGCGCGAAATCGGCCACCTCCCGCAGTCCGGCCCCGGCGGCATGATCGAGGTGCTCAAGCCGCTCAGGGCGTCGCGCAAGGTCCTGATCCACATCAACAACACCAATCCGATTCTCGATGAGGACTCGAAAGAACGCCGTCAGCTCGACGCGGCAGGCATCGAGGTCTCGTACGATGGCCTGGATCTGACACTCTGAGGAGACGCCGCATGGGCGCAGCCGAAAATCTGCCGTGGAGCAAACAGGATTTCGAAGCCCAGCTTCGCGCCAAGGGCAAGCGCTATCACATTTATCACCCGTTCCACGTCGCCATGAACAGCGGCAAGTGCACCCGCGAGCAGGTGCAAGGCTGGGTCTGTAACCGCTTCTATTACCAGATCAGCATCCCGATCAAGGACGCGGCGATTCTTTCCAACATGCCGGACCGCGAACATCGCCGCAAGTGGATCCAGCGCATCATCGATCACGACGGCGTCGAAGGGCAGGAAGGCGGGATCGAGGCGTGGCTGCGCCTGGGCGAGGCATGCGGGTTGAAACGCGAAGAGATCGCTTCGCTCAAGCACGTGCTGCCCGGCGTGCGCTTCGCGGTGGATGCCTATGTCAACTTCGCCCGGCGCGCGCCTTGGCAGGAGGCGGCGTGTTCGTCGCTTACCGAAATGTTTGCGCCCGAGATCCACCAGAAGCGCCTGGAGAACTGGCCGCAGCACTATCCGTGGATCGAACCCGAGGGCTATTCCTACTTCCGCAAGCGCCTGTCGGAAGCGCGTCGCGACGTCGAGCACGGCCTGAAGGTCACACTCGATCATTTCAAGGCCCGCGAAGAGCAGGAAAGGGCGCTGGGTATCCTGCAGTTCAAGCTCGACGTGCTGTGGAGCATGCTCGACGCGATGCAGCTCAACTACGGGATCGGCGAAACACGGTATGTCTGAGGCAGCCACAGTCACGGACGACTCCGTGTTCGAACTGCAGCGACACTTCCGCTTTCAGTGGGAGCCGGCGCAACAGGGTTTTGTGCTGCTCTATCCGGAGGGCATGGTCAAGCTGCCGGGCAGCGCCGGAGAAATCATGAAGCGAATCGACGGCATAACCAACGTGCGCGCAATCGTCGAGGATTTGCAAAGCACGTTTCCCGGTGCGGACCTGAAAGGGGACGTCATCGGCTTTCTGGAGCACGTACATGCAAAAGGCTGGATCCGTCCCAAACAAACCGGGTAATCCGCTCTGGCTGCTGGCGGAGATCACGTACAAGTGCCCGCTGCACTGCGTGTTTTGCTACAACCCGCTGAACTACGCGTCTTACGGCGAGGAACTGTCGACCGAGGACTGGTTGCGCGTGCTGCGCCAGGGGCGGGAGATCGGCGCAGCACAATTGGGCTTTTCCGGCGGCGAACCGCTGATGCGCGATGACCTCGAGGTCCTGGTCGCGGAGGCAGCCAAGCTCGGCTATTACTCGAACCTTCTCACCTCCGGCGTGGGGCTCAACGAAAAGCGCATCAGCGCCTTCAAGGAAGGCGGCCTGAATCACATCCAGCTCTCCTTCCAGGATTCGACCAGGGAAATGAACGACTTTCTGTCGAGCACCCGCACGTTCGACCTGAAGCAGAAAGTGGCGAAGCTGATCAAGAAACACGACTATCCGATGGTGCTGAACTGCGTGCTGCACCGGCACAACATCGATCATGTCCAGCAGATCCTGGAGATGGCCGAGGCGATGGACGCGGAGTATGTGGAACTCGCCAACACCCAGTACTATGGCTGGGCCTACGTGAACCGGGATCAACTGCTGCCGACCCGTGAACAGCTGCAGCGGGCCGAGGAAGTCACCAACAAGTTCCGCGAACGCGTCGGCAAGAGCATGCGGATTTTCTTCGTCGTACCCGATTACTACGAAAAACGACCGAAAGCATGCATGAACGGCTGGGGCGCGGTGTTCCTCACCATCACCGCCGACGGCCTGGCGCTGCCTTGCCACGAAGCACGCCAGCTGCCCGGCCTCATCTTCCCCAACGTGCGTGACCAGGACTTGCGCTCGATCTGGTACGACTCGCCGGGCTTCAACGCCTACCGCGGCGACGCGTGGATGAAGGAGCCGTGCCGCACCTGTCCGGACAAGGTCAAGGATTTCGGCGGCTGCCGCTGCCAGGCTTACATGCTCACGGGCGATGCCACCAACGCCGACCCGGTTTGCGACTTGTCCCCTCATCATCATCTGGTGACCGAGGCAGTGGACCGGGCGCAGAAACCGGCGCCGGCGGTCGAGGTCAAGCCGATCCTGTTCCGCGACGACAGGAACTCGCGTGCCTTGAGCAAATTGCCGGCTTAGCGTCCTGTCCCGTTAATTCGCGCCTGAAAACCCGGTGAGAATCGGCGCCATGCTGTGTTACGAGTCCTCGCCGTGCATGTCGGAGCGCGGAAGAGGGGCCCCTCTGGGGATCTGACCGCGGAGACACGCGTAAGGCCGGTGGTCGACACGCTATTGGCCGCTTGCACGGTCGCATCCCCGCAAGCGGGGCCCCTGCTCAACGTTCCACCGGCCCCCCCGCCACTGTCAAGGACTCGCGCCTTGCCTGACACCGATTTCGCGGGTTTTCCGATCGATGATGGTTTACTGTCAAATAAATTATGGTATTGGCTTCCAAAGATCGTGAGATATCCCACGAATTAGCGGGACAGGACACTCGCAGAAACTCCAGTTTCATGAATCACGCGGCTGACTCGCTGCTCGCCGTGCATGCCAGCGGGCTGGTCAAGCATTACGGCCAATTGGTCGCGGTTGACGGCCTCGATCTTGATATTCCGTCGGGCGAATTCTTCGGATTGCTCGGTCCGAACGGCTCAGGCAAGACCTCCACCATCCACATGCTGGCCACGCTGATCCGCCCGAGCGGCGGTTCGGCCCGGGTCGCCGGCCACGACGTGGTGGACGAGGCAGTGAAGGTGCGCGGCGCGATCGGACTGGTCTTCCAGGACTCGGCGCTGGATCGCTCGCTCACCGTTGCCGAGAATCTGCGTTTCGCCGGCCTGCTCTACGACCTGACCCCTGCGGTCATCCGCGAACGTTCCACGGAGCTGCTCGACTTGTTCGGACTCGCCGACAAGAGCAATCGTCCCGTAGGCTCACTTTCCGGCGGCATGCGCCGCGCGCTCGACATCGTGCGCGGAATGATCCACCACCCGAGAATCCTGTTCCTGGACGAACCTACCATTGGGCTCGACCTACCCAACCGGCGCAACATCTGGCGCTTTATCGAGAGGCTGCGCGCCCGCACCGGGATGACCGTAGTGCTCACCACGCACTATCTTGAAGAAGCGGACAGTTGCGATCGGGTAGCATTCATAAAGAGCGGCAAACTGGTGCACTCCGGTCCGCCGGGGCGGCTGGTGGAAAGTCTGGGCCGGCATATCGTGGAGATCGAAAGCCGGGACATCGACGCGCTTTCGCTTCAGCTCACCTCGAGGCTCGGCCCCTGTCTGAAGGATGGTGAAGTCGCGCAGTTTCGCTATGCCGAAGAGGACGTGACCCCGCTGGCGCAGCTTCAGGGAGAACTGGGCGCGCAAATCAAGGCGCTGCGTTGGCGCCGGCCGAATCTGAACGATGTGTTCCTGTGGATCGCGGAAGGAAAGATGTGACGATGCCGTGGCGGCCTGTCTATGCAGTGCTGGAACGCGAAGTGGTGCGCATGTTCCGTCAACGCACCAGACTGGTAGCGGCCATGGTGCGGCCGCTGATCTGGCTGTTGGTGATCGGCGCCGGTTTCGGCGCGGTGCTGGGCGAGGCGAGCGGCCTGAGCTACCAGCAGTTCCTGGTGCCGGGTGTATTGGGCATGACCATGTTGTTCGGGGCGATGCTGGCAGCGCTTACGGTCGTCTACGACAAAGAATCCGGGGTAATGCGCATGCTCGTCGTTGCGCCCTTTGCCCACTACTGGATCGTCATCGCCAAGATGCTGGCCGCGGCGTTGGCGGCGACCGTTCAGGCGCTGCTGCTGCTGATCGCGCTCGCCTTGCTGGGATATGTTGCGCAGGAAACGCGTCTCGCGATACTGGTGATCGGGTTGATCGCGACGTCGCTGGCCTGCGCGGGAATCGGCATGCTGGTGGCTACGTTCACCCGGACACTCGATAACTTCGCCGCAATCATGAATTTCGTGATCTTCCCGGTGTTTTTCCTGTCTGGCTCTCTCTACCCGGTGAACCAGCTGCCGGCGCTACTCCATGCGGTGGCACTGGCGAACCCCTACACTTACGGCGTCGACCTGCTCAAGCACGCCACGCTTGGCGTGCTGCCTTCCGGCATGGGAGCTGATTTCTCGCTGGCGATGGATTTTGCGGTGCTGGGCGGCTTCACGCTGGCGGCACTGATCATTGCCAGCTGGCGTTTCTCGCAGGAGACCGCCTACGAGCCGATGATCCACATCCTCACCGGCAAGCGCGGGAGCTAATGGCAGACCTTTTTTGCCACAGAGAGCGCAGAGGACACGGAGGAAATACAAAAACGAGAAAAGCAAATGTGGGTTGGAAGGGGTAACAGTTCGCGGATCTGAGCAGCCAATCTTCACCGCGACAGATTATCAGCAGATGAACGGTCTTAACCCCCGCATCTCTTTCGCTTCTTTATTTTCCTCTGTGTCCTCTGTGTTCTCTGTGGCAAATTGAATTTTCTAATGGTGGTGGCCTCCAGCGCCGTGCACGTGGCCGTGCTGCAGTTCTTCGTCGGTCGCGGCTCGCACGGCGATCACGGTGCAGGAAAAAACCAGAGTCTGCCCCGCCAACGGATGGTTGCCGTCCACCACAACTTTGTCGTCGGTGATCTCGGTGACGGTATAGAGTTTGTACTGGTCGGATTCTTCCACGGCACCCTCGAACTGCATGCCCACCTTGATGTTTTCCGGGAATAGTTTGCGCGCTTCGACGCGAACCATATCCGCCACATACTCACCAAACGCATCGTCCGGGTCGAGTCTGACCTGACAGGTATCGCCCACGGCCTTGCCTTGCAGCGCGCTTTCCACCATCGGGAAGACGCCGTCGTAGCCCCCGTGCAGATAGGTGATCGGCGATTGGGTCTTTTCGATCAGCGTACCGGCGGCATCGAACAGTTCGTAGTCCAGCGACACCACGGTGTCCTTGGCAATCTGCATGCTCACTGTAACTCCTTGACAAGGTTGAGGACTGCGGCTGCGTGTCCGCGCGCATTCACCCCGTAGAGAGCGTGGCGCACGTCACCATTTTTGTCGATCACGAAAGTGGAGCGGATGATGCAGCGTTTCTTCCCCTTGCCGTCCACTTCCTTTTCCTGGAGCACGCCGTACTGCGTGCAGACTTCGCCCTCGGCATCTGCCAGCAACTGGACCGCCAGCCCATGCTTGTCGCGAAAGGAGCCGTGACTCATGCAGTCGTCCATGCTCACGCCGAGGACCACAGTATCGAGGCCGAGGAACTCGTCCTGCAGTTCGCTGAAATCGATGGCTTCGATGGTGCAGCCCGGCGTGTCATCCTTCGGGTAAAAATAAAGCACCACGTTGTTCGTGCCCCTGTAGCGGTCGAGGCTGACCACGTTCAAATCTGCGTCGGGCAGATCGAAAGCGGGTGCAGGTTGACCGATTTTCAGCATGGACGACTCCGATGAAGGTCTGGCCGGATTCTAACTGATTTAAAAAAGTCGAGTGTCAAGGGCGGCCCGGCAGATCTCCCGCGACGATAGAATCGCGATCGTGAAGAACTCCTTGCTCGGCGGATTGTCCGTCACCGCCTTTTTGCGCCGGCACTGGCAGAAGAAGCCCTTACTGGTGCGTGAAGCGATTGCGCAATTCGACGGCGCCATCGACTTGCCTGCCATGATCGAACTCGCCTGCCGCGACGATTGCGAATCGAGGCTGTTGTTGCGCGCCGGCCGGCACTGGACCGTCGAACACGGCCCGTTCACGCGTAATGCCCTGTCGCGCCTGCCGAAGCGCAACTGGACTCTGCTGGTTCAGGGGGTCGATCATTTCCTGCCCACGGCACGGCAGCTGCTGTCCCGCTTCAACTTCATTCCCTACAGCCGGCTGGACGATCTGATGGTGAGCTACGCACCGCCCGGCGGAGGCGTCGGGCCGCACTTCGACTCCTATGACGTATTCCTCCTGCAGGGCCCGGGCCGGCGGCGCTGGAGGGTTGGCCGGCAAAGCGATCTGACGCTGGTGAAAGGTGCCCCGTTGAAGATCCTCGAGCACTTCGTGCCGCAGGGCGAATGTGTGCTCGGGCCCGGCGACCTGCTCTATCTGCCGGCCGAGTTCGCTCATGACGGGGTCGCCGTGGATGCCGGCTACACCTATTCGATCGGATTTCGCGCGCCATCGCACCAGGAACTGGTTTCGCATTTCTTGACGTACCTGGAAGATCGACTGAAACCGCCGGGCCGGTACCGGGACCCGGATCTCGCGGCGCAGGCCCGGCCGGCGCAGATCGCTGCGGCGATGATCGGCAAGGTGCGGCGCACGCTCGCCAACATTCGCTGGGACCGCAGTGACGTTGCCGACTTCCTCGGCGTCTACCTGACCGAGCCCAAAGCCCACGTGCTCTTTTTCCCGCCGCGCAATGCGCTCCGGCCGGGAGCATTCCTGCGCAGCGCGCGCAGCCGCGGGCTCGAACTGGCGTTGCCTGCGCAAATGCTCTACAGCGGCTCCAGGTTGTTCATCAACGGGGAATCGGCTGCGCTAAGCTCCAGCGAGGCGAAACCGTTGCGTGCGCTGGCCGATGCACGATGGCTGGCGGGGCGCAAGGTGCCGCGGGCTGGCGCGGCTGCGGAACTGCTTTACCGTTGGTACCGAAGCGGTTATATTTTTCCGGCGACCCGCGCAATCGAATCGTGAGCATGCAGATGGCCGAAAACGCGACTCCGCAACACACTCCCCTGCTCGGCGACGCCGAGTACCAGGCCGCCATGGACGCGGTGTTGGCGAAGGCGCAGCGCCTCATCCGCATCTTCGAGCACACGCTGGGACCGGGATATAATTCGCTGCACCGCTTCGATCTGCTGCGGCATTTTCTGCTCGCCAACCGGCGCAATCGAGTGCAGATCGTGCTTCACGAACCGCATACCATCGACCGCAACTGCCCGCGCATCCTCAATCTGCTGCGCCTGCACAGCCACGCCGTCAGCATCCACGAAACCCTCGCCAACGCCAAGTCCGTGTACGACCCGTTTACCGTGGTGGACGATCATAGCTTCGTGCACCGCTTCCATTTCGACGAGATGCGCGGTTTGCTCGCGCTCGACGACCCGATTGGGACCCGCGCATTGTCGGAACGCTTCGACGAAATCTGGGAAGCGTCTTCCCCTACTGTATCGGCCACCACCATCGGCTTGTAAGGCCGCGCCGGCGTTGCGCTGAGCGCTTGCGCGAATGCGGCGGTCATTCTAGATGTCGCGCCACGCCAGCCCGTTGTCCTGATCGGCGACCGCGACCCACTCCGGATCACAGCCGATCGCGCCGGCGAGCGCCGCGCGCGCAAGTTCCGGGCGGTTGTTTTCCTGGCTCAGGTGCGCGGCCACCAGATGCGTGAGCCGACTCGTATCCAGGCAGGCGAGCAGGTCTGCCGCCGCGCCGTTGTCGAGATGGCCGTAGCGGCTGGCGATGCGCTCGCGCAGCTTCTGCGGATAGCTGCTCGCCCGCAGCATCACCGGATCGTGATTGCATTCCAGCACCAGAGCGTCGCAGCCCGAAAGCCTGGCCTCGATGTGCGGCGTGGAACAACCGGTATCCGTGAGCACCCCGAGCC
>JBQTIV010000020.1:0-5146 GCA_052387775.1 Betaproteobacteria bacterium | reverse complement strand
CGCCGCCTCGTAGACGCCCGGCCCGGTCTCCGTGTGCAGGCCTTCGACCGGCACCCCGAATGCCGCCATCTCCTCCATGAGGGCGCGGAAGAACGGCTGGTTCTGCCCGGCGCGGATGAGCGAGTAGCCGAACATGCCCGGGGTGATCGGCTCGGGGCGCACGTAGCCCTTGGCGGCGAAACTCTGCGGCGTCTCGTGGAAATTGAACCATTCGTATTCCAGGCCTGCGAGCACCTGGAAGCCCATTTTCTCCGCGCGCGCGAGCACCCGCTTGTAGAGCTGGCGCGGGCAGACGGGAAGCGGCTTGCCGCCGGCCTCGACGAATTCACCCAGGAAGAAGTCCACGTTGTCGTCCCAGGGCACGCGCCGGTAGGTGGCAAGGTCGAGTTGCGCGAGCGCGTCGGGAAAGCCCGTGTGCCAGCCGGTCCAGGTGGTGTTGTCGTAGCACTGGTCGTTCGCGTCCCAGCCGAAATCCACGTTGCAAAAGCCGAAGCCCGACTCGACCGCCGAGAGAAACTTCTCCTTGTGCAGGTACTTGCCGCGCAGCACGCCGTCGATATCGGAGACCGCCACCTTGACGCGCGTGGCGGGCGAGCCGCGCACCTGCTCGATGATGCGGCGCGCCGCCGATCGAGAAATCCCGGCCATCGCACTTCCTTCCCGGAAAAAACCTGCCGTCAGACTATATCAGGAATGCCAAAGGAGCTGGCAAATCCGCCCATGAGCTGTTGAGGCGCCTTGATGGGTCGGGGCACCGGGCGTAGACTTTTTCCATGCGCGAGTCCCTCGGTTGCTACACTGCCAAGGGTCTCCTGGGTCTTTCGCGGCTGGCAACGTGCCTCGCGCTCGTGTCGTGTGCGACCACGAATCTTGCTCCATTCGGCGCGGCGGGGACGGCACCTCAGACGGAAAAGGATGAGGAGCAACTCTGGCAGACTGCCGGGCAGCTCGAGCAGCGCATAGACAACAGCGGCGCGCGGTACAAGGATCCGGAGCTCGACGCGTATCTGACCGCCATCGCGAAGAAGCTACTGCCGCCGGACGCTCAGGTTCCCGGCGATGGACCTCGCGTCAAGGTCATTCAAAATCCACTCCTCAACGCTTTTGCATTGCCTAACGGGGCAATCTACGTTCACACGGGGATATTGGCCCGCATGGACAATGAGGCCCAGTTGAGCGCTCTGCTCGGTCACGAGCTGATCCACTTCACCCACCGGCATGCGGTGAAGCAGACACGCGGCGCACAGAACGAGATCACGTTCGTACGGATTATTCAGATCATGCTCCCTGGCATGGAGGGAGTCACCGGCCCGCTCGGATCGCTTTGGACTCTGACTTCCACGAGCGGATATTCACGGGAGCTGGAGACGGAGGCGGACGAGCAGGGACTGCGGGCAATGGTCGCGGCCGGCTATGATCCCAAGCACGCCCCCGTGCTCATCGAACATCTCCGGCAGGACCTGGGCGAGAAAAAGGTCGAAGAACGGTTTTTCTTCGGTACCCATCCCCGCCTCGACGAGCGGATGAATAACTTCCGCAGGCTCCTCGACACGCAGTATGCCGCCCAGGCGAGGGACGTCGCGCGAATCACCAACGCGGAGAACTTCCTGGGCCGCACGGATCAGCTCCTGTTGGACAACGCGGTCCTGGACATCAATCTCGGGCGCCTCAAAACGGCCCGCGTGGCGATCGAAAAGCACTTGAAACGGCACCCCCGGACCGCTCGCGCCCACTTTCTCATGGGGGAAGTACATCGGCGAACCGGGCCCGAGGAGTTGCATGTTCAATCCGCCATAGCGGCGTACCAGGAAGCTGCCCGGCATGACCCGACCTATGCCGGTCCCCGCAGGGAACTGGGGTTTCTCTACCGGGCACGGGGGGCCAACGACCAGGCCCGGATCGAATTCGAGCAATATCTCATCCTGAGCCCACAGGCCACGGATGCCCTGATAGTCCAGGGCTATCTCAAGGAGCTGGAAAAGCCATGAGGGGATGCTACCCATGGCGGGACAAGCGTAAACTGGGGAAAAAGCCGGCGGAAATGAACCGGTGGAATGACCGAACGTAGAAAGGGGGAGCTTATGCTGCGCCCATCATTGCTGGCGGTCACTCTCGCATTCGCCTTGGTCGGCGGAGGCTGCGTAACCACACCTCCATACGATCCGTTCAAGGTCCCCCGGGAAGAGATCTACAGCAAGATCAAGACGATTGCCCTGGCGCCGGTTGGCATTCCGGGGAATATCCAGGACCCGGATGCCGTCAAAGCCAAGTTCGAGGCGCTCATCGAGGCGAAGCTGCGTGAAGCCGGGTTTACCATCGTGCCGTCGCGGGAAACCGCCGGGATATGGGACAGGATGAATAAACAGCTCGGCGGGATGTTCGATCCAGTCACCGGCAAGCGGGATGAAACCAAGTTCAAATCGGTTCGGGAGCATTTTCTGCGCGAAGTGGAGACGAAGTTCAAGGCCGACGCGGTACTTCATCCCAATATCCGGACCGTAACGGCCAGATTCGCCGGTGGCCAGGCCAATTGGGATGGGGTTTCGGAATCGCTCTCACCCACCGAGGGATTCATGGGAATGCTTTCGGTTGGTCAATTTCAGGGTACCGTCGGGGCACTGTCGTTGGTCGTCACCATTGAAAATATTCACGGGGTTGATGCATACGTGAATGGGGGCGGCATCCAGTTGGTCGCAAAACTTTCCGGGGGGAAATTCATTCCAGTACTACCCGGTCTGCTGCTTACCAATGAAGCGCGCAATACGGCGGCTGCGAATATTGCGCTCGAGCCCCTTGTGAAAACCCCCGCGCCCGCCGAAGCGTCCAAGGTCAAACCCTGAGCAACGCAGGATCCGCGACCTCGTTGAAGCTGAAGCCCCTGCGGCCGCGGTTCGCCGCCGAAGCGAGCTGCATCGATCTGAGGAAGCCGCTCGATCCGGCGGCGGTTCGGGCGATCGAAGAAGCGATGGATCGGTACGCGGTGCTGGTCTTCCATGACCAGCCGCTGAGCGAGGGCGAGCAGATCGCGTTCGCGCGCAATTTCGGGCCGCTGAATGCCGGACTGCGCAAGGCCACGGGCGCTCCCACCCGGTTCCAGTACGATGAGATCATCGATATCTCGAACGTGGCGCAGGACGGGGAGGTCCTCGCGCGCGACGACGCGAAACTCGTCGGCACCATCGCCAATCAGCTCTGGCACAGCGACAGCTCGTTTCAGGGCGCCCCGATCGCTTATTCGATGCTGTCGGCGGTCGTGGTGCCCGAGGAGGGCGGCGAGACCGAGTTTGCCGATCTGCGCGCCGCCTACGACGCGCTGCCCGCGAAGCTCAAGCGGGAGATCGAGGGCCGGGTGGCGCGGCACTCCGCCTTCCATTCGAGGTTCCTGTTGGGAGACGACCGCTATACCGCGGAGCAGAGGAAAGTTTTCCCCTGGGTGGACTGGCCGCTGGTGCGCATGCACCCGGGGTCGAAGCGCAAGGTACTGTTCGTCGGCGCGCATTGCACGGAGATCCTCGGGATGACGGTGCCCGAGGGCCGGATGCTCGTGGCCGAGCTGATCGAGCACGCGACGCAGCGCGAGTTCGTCCACCGGCACGAATGGCGGGCTGGCGATCTCGTGATGTGGGACAACCGATGCACGCTGCACCGCGGGCGGCGCTACGATCTGTCGCAGCGGCGCGATCTTCGGCGCACGACCACGGAGGAAAGAACAGCCCCGGTCGCATTGCCGCGCGCCGTGGACTAGAATGCCTTCGAGCCCGCCTCAGAATATCGGCCAACCCCCCCAGGAGGACAACCCATGAAGCAGCGTTTCGGAAACATCGTGAGCGGACTGATCGCTTTCACGTCCGTCTGGATAATCGTGCTCGGCGGCAACGCCGCGCAGGCGCAGAGCCGGGAGCTGACGCTGGGCAATGTCAACCCGCCCAAGCACGGGACGTCGCTCGCTTCCCAGCAGGTTGTCGACAAGCTCGCCGAGGTCTCCGGCGGCAAGTTGAAGGTGGTCCACCATCACTCCGGGGCGCTGGGCGGCGAGCGCGAGGTCGCTCAGCAGATACAGCTCGGGACGGTCGATTTCGGGCCGATTACCACGGCGCCGCTGTCGACGCTGATACCGGAGATGTCGGTGTTCCAGCTGCCGTACATCTTTCGCGACTACGACCATGTGTTCAAGGCGCTCGACGGCGGCGATACCCTGCAGAAGTACTACGATGCCGTGCTCGACCGGCGTGGATTGAAGCTCATCGGCTTCATCGCCGCGGGCTATCGAGGAATCTACGGGCATTACCCGATCAACGGGCTTGCCGATGTGAAAGGCAAGAAGGTGCGCGTGCAGGAGGACAAGATCCTGGTCGCGACCTTCAAGGCGCTCGGCATGATCTCCACGCCGATCGCGTTCCCGGAAGTGGCGACGTCGCTCCAGACCCGCGTGATCGATTTCGCCGAAGGCGGGGTCAACACCTTCTACCACAACAAGTTCTACGACGTCGTCAAGAACGTCGCCGACGTCCGTCACACGCATCAAGCCATTGCGCTGGTCATGTCGAAGAGCTCCTACCAGAAACTGGACGCCGCCGGCCAGAAAGCGATCCGCGAGGCGTGGGAGCACGCACGGCAGTTCAATCGCAAGTTCATCCTCGACGAGGACCAGTCGATCCAGGAGCTCGTGCGCGCCAAGGGCGTGGCGATCACCAAGCCGGACGCAACGCCGTTCCGGCAGGCCACGCTGAGCGTCTATGAGGAGTTCTATGCGACGCCGGCGGGCAAGGACGCCCGCAGGATGGTGGACTACATCCTCAGCGTGAAGTAGCTGCATGGCCTCCGTCATGGGAGGTCACCCCGCGGACCAGGCGCCCGCGGAAGGGATCTGGAGCCGTTTCTACGAAGGGCTCGGCTACCTCGCCGGCGTGATCCTTGCGATCATGGCCGGCGCGGTCTTTCTGCAGGTGGTGCTGCGCTACGCCGGCTGGGCCGGGATCGACGGCCTCGACGAAGTGCCGCGCTATCTCTTCGTGTGGCTGGTCATGCTCGGCGCGGCGGCGGCGATGCACCGCGGCGAGCACACGCTGCTCGGCTATTTCCGGGATCGCTTCGGCCGGCGCGGACGCGCCCTGTCGGTCGCCCTCGTCAACGGCGCGGGCATCGC
>JBQTIV010000019.1:0-19182 GCA_052387775.1 Betaproteobacteria bacterium | reverse complement strand
GGACGCAGAGGAAAAGCAACGTAACAAATTGGATGTTGCTACACGTTACACTGCCACCAAAGTTGATCCGGTGGTACAAGTGGTAGTGGTAGGGTCAGGACTGCACAAGTGCATGAATAATGCAGTTCTGCAGGCCTGACCCCAGCGCCTCTCGTATGCGGGCTTACGCGGACGCATCGAGCCTAAAGACTCGACGCGCGGCACGATGGCCCAAGTTACCGTTCGGACTCTTCAAACGAGAAACGGGCAGGCGCGCTTATCTGACCCACAGGCTTTCAAATGCAGTAGCCTTATGTCTTGCCAGCATCGTCCTGCCCGACCGGTTCCACTTCGTTACTACAACGAATTTGATCGGCTTTGGCAAGATACGAGGTCTTGCCTCTTGCCTCCCCCGCCCACACAACCACCATTTCCTGTCTGATCTTGGCTGGCGCATCACCGCACCGCTACCATCAGCGATAATTTCTCCTCAAGTTCGCACGGGAACGCGAGCAGTATTTGCATTGGCGATCATATAACCCGGGGAATGGCGGCCAACAATCCGTTCCAAAAGAGCCGTGAAAGCGGCGTTGCCCTTGCTCACACGGCCGGGCGAACTGGAGCGTCAGGTTTCTCAAATGCCCGGTCGCGGTGAGCACAGCTTGCGGCGGTAGGTTACCGTAGCTACAATAACCGTATGCGAATCACGTTCGATCCGGCCAAACGCGACATAACATTGGCTGATCGAGGACTGGACCTCGCTGATGCCGCTTTGGTCTTTTCGGGTGTTACCTTGGAGGTGGAAGACACTCGGAAGAACTACGGCGAACCACGCATCATCTGCTACGGCCTGTTGGGCGGTCGGATGGTTGTCGTGGGCTACACGCCGCGTGGCGCGGATCGCCACATTTTCAGTATGAGGAAGGCCAATGAACGCGAACAAGCCCGCATCGCGCCGCTCCTTGAAGTCTAACCTCGCTCGCGTCGATGCTCACAAGGTGAAGCCCGAGGAGTACGAGGAACTCCCTGAACTCACCGACGACATGCTCGCCCGCGCCAAGGTGAACAAGGGTGGAAGACCGTTGTCGTCAAATCCTCGCAAATTGATCTCGCTGCGCCTGCCGGCCGATGTGATCGAACGCTGGAAGGCCACAGGTCCGGGTTGGCAAACGCGTATGGCGGAACGCCTGAGCAAGATGCGGTAAGGCGATAACAAGACAATACATAACAATTCGAGTCGGACCAGCACGCCTCGTTGATAAGGAGGAGCGAATGAAACGTTTCGGATTGGTGTTGGCTCTTGTCAGCATTACGACACTGGCGTGGATGGGCACTCCGCCGCTTTCCTTTGCGGACGACGTGCCGGCGTTTCGCGTGGATCCGTTCTGGCCCAAGCCGCTGCCGAACAACTGGATTTTCGGCGAGATCGGCGGCATCGCGGTGGACCGGCACGATCATATCTGGGTCCTGCAGCGTCCCGGATCTCTGAAGGACGATGAACGAGGCGCTGCGCTCGCCCCGCCGATATCGAAATGCTGCATCCCCGCCCCGCCGGTACTCGAATTCGATCAATCCGGAAACCTGCTGCAGGCCTGGGGCGGGCCGGGGAGCGGATTCGACTGGCCGCTGCGGGAACACGGTATTTTCGTCGATGCCCGCGATCACGTATGGATCGGTGGCAACGAGAAAGACGATCACCAGATTCTTGAATTCACCCGTGACGGCAAGTTCATCAAGCAAATTGGTGAGTCCGGCAAGTCCGAGGGCAGCAATAGCAGGCGTTTCCTCGGCCGGCCCGCGCTGGCAATCGTGGACGAATCTGCGCAGGAGCTATACATCGCCGACGGTTATGGCAACAAGCGCGTCGTCGTTTTCGACGCCGGAAGTGGCGAATACAAGCGCCACTGGGGCGCGTACGGAGAGATGCCGGACGATCCGGACGCCGGCAAATACGATCCAGCGGCGCCGCGCGCGCAGCAGTTCCGCAATCCCGTTCACTGTGTACGCATCGCGCGCGACGGACTGGTCTACGTCTGCGACCGGGTCAACGACCGCTTCCAGGTATTCCGCAAGGACGGCAGCTTCGTGACCGAGCATGCACTAGAACCGGCCACGCGCTGGGTCGGTTCGGTCTGGGACATCGCGCTGTCGGAAGATCCGGAACAGAAATACCTGTTCGTGGCCGACGGGACCAACAACGAGATTCACATCTTGTTGCGCGAGACCGCGCAGAAGCTGGGTTCCTTCGGCCGGCAGGGGCGATATGCGGGCGAGTTCCACTGGGTGCATGCGATTGCCATCGATTCACGCGGCAATCTTTTCAGCGGCGAAGTCGATACCGGCAAGCGCGTACAGAAATTCTCGCGACAACGCTGAGTACTGCGTTCTTGTCCGGCCGCGCGCGCAAGCGCCGGCGCTACATCAGCAAACCAAAGTAGACGTAGCACACGATGGCGCCGACCACGCACATTGACAATCCCCAGGCGAGCATCTGATTGAACAGCCTCTTGCGATCGACATCGGGCGCGGCGTTGGATATGCACAGCGCCCCAAGCGTGGACAACGGCGAAATGTCCACCAGATGCGCGCCGACATTGATCGAGGACGCTATGGCGAGCGCATTGCCGCCTCCGAGTTTCTCAATGAGGCCCGGGATGGTCGGCAGGAAAGCCGGCAGTACCACTCCGGAGGAACTGCTATAGACCGAAATCACCCCGGTAACCAGGGCGATGACGCCGGTAACGGTTTCTTGCGTCGAGAGTCGGGACAGCATCGAAGTCAGCAAATCCATTCCGCCGGTCTTGTCCGCGACGCCGATCAGAACCGTGACCCCGCAGACCATCAGCACCACGCCCCACGGCATGGTCTTGAGCGCCTCTTTTTCATCAGCGGCCCGCGCCAGCGACAACACGGCCGCGCCGACAAACGCGCCGATAGTGATATCCACCTTGAACGCGAGTACTGCGAAGATCAAAGTGGCGATCACCGCCAGGGTCAGCTTCTGCTGCCGGTTCAGGGGCTGTCCGGCTGAACTTCCCTCCTCCAGCACGACCGTTCCCGTGCCCTCGCGCAGCAGCCGTGCCCCGCCGAGCAGGAAGTAACCGGCGAAGCCGACGAAAGCCTGCGATACCAACAGGCTGAGGTAGTTGGTCCACTGCACGCCCTCGAGACCGATATTCGCCAACAATCCGTTGGCAATGATGCCAGTGGGTGCAAACGGGGAAAGCGCTCCGGCGTTGGCACCGCTGCAGACCATGATCGCCATGAGGAACGCCGGCAGCCCCGCCCGTCCCGCGGCCGCCATTGCAAGCGGTGCCAGGAGCGCGGTCGCCGCGATGTTGCCGGGACCAATCGAGGCAAACACGAGCGCGAGCAGAAAGAAAATGATCGGAATGACGCCGGCCCGTCCACGTGCGCGGCTGACGGCGAGAGCCGAAATCCGATCGAGCGTGCCGTTAACCCGCGCCTGGGAGAACAGCAGCGTGACGCCGACCAAGGTGAGGAACAGGCCGGCCGGGAAACCGGCGACGATGGCCGGCAACTTCAGGCCAGCCAGAAGAACGCCCACCAGGAAGGCCGCGGCAATGGCCAGTACGCCGACGTTGACGGGCAGGAGGCTGCCTGCAATGACGACTGCGAGCAAGGCGAGCAGCGATATGATGGGAAGATCCATTTTTTTCCGTTGCGGCGGACTGGAATTTCCGCGATGTTAGACTCTCGCGAGTCTTCAATTCACGTCGCGTGTGCCAATCCGACATAATAGCCTTCGATTACCACTTCTCCCCTCATCGCCGCTGATGCCAAAGACGCCGGCAGCGCGATGCCCCTCGCCGGCGCCATTCTAGAGGCTTGCTGGGCGGAGGAAAGAATCATGGCAGATGAGGGCGAACTCGCCAACGTAGCTCGCGAAACAAGGATGAAGGCGGAAGGATGAAGGATGAGGGAACGGCACCTCACGCCTCTCGCCTCAACCCTCGTTGTGCAATTTCGCGTTGAAGCCCGCCGCTTGCAGCACCGCGATGATCCGCTGGACTTGGTCATGGCCCCGCGTTTCCAGGACGAAGTCCACTTCCGCGGTCTGTCCCGGCAGGTGGGTAAATGCACGCCCGTGATGCACTTTCTGGATATTGGCATTGGTATCCGCCAGGCAGGCGGCCACCTTCGCCAGCGACCCACGCAGGTCTCGCAGTTGCACCTGCGGCCGGGCCAGCCGTCCGCTACGCACCATGCCGCGCTCGATGATGTCGGCAAGCGTGAGCGGATCGATGTTTCCGCTCGGGGCATATGCTGCGGGCAACAAAAAACCCGCCGAAGCGGGTTTTCTGTTCTGAGCCGATGCAGCTCAGGCGTTCTGGATGTTCGATGCCTGCTTGCCCTTGGGGCCGGTGGTCACTTCGAAACTTACCTTCTGCCCTTCCTTGAGGGTTTTGAAGCCCTGCATGTTGATCGCGGAGAAGTGTGCGAACAAATCGTCGCCGCCATCATCCGGAGTGATGAAGCCGTAGCCCTTCGAGTCGTTGAACCACTTAACGGTACCAGTTGCCATGATGTTTCCTCGAAAAAAAGTTTGCAAAACGGGGTACACCCGATGTTGGAGTTACAGGTGAACCGCGTATGGCAGAACCGATACCGAACACTTTCACTCAAGGCCGCGCCGCAGACGGGTCGGGGCGCAAAGCCACGCAACACGCGCGCATAATACGCCAAAGAAAGCGGAAAGTGAGGTTTTTTTCAAGGGATACGGTGGTCTTTCGCAGCCATTTCCCGAGGTTAGTTAGAATGTCGGCGACGTGATGGCCAAACTGACTCCCGCCGCGCTGCTCCGCCGCCTCGTCGAGGTCCGACAGGGCGAAGCCTCGGCCATGCTGTGGTCATTTGCCTATTTCTTCTGCCTGCTGTGCGGCTATTACATCCTTCGCCCGGTTCGGGATGAAATGGGCATCCAGGGCGGGGTGGAGAATCTGCAATGGCTGTTCACCGGCACGTTCGTGACCATGCTTGCCGCGGTACCGCTGTTCGGCTGGGTTTCCTCACGCTATCCGCGCCGCAAACTTTTGCCGATCGTCTATCTGTTCTTCGTCGCCATCCTGCTCATCTTCTACGTCCTGCTCCGATTCCGAATCGCTCCGACTTTCACTGCACAGGCCTTTTTCATCTGGGTCAGTGTGTTCAACCTGTTCGTCGTGTCGGTGTTCTGGAGCTTCATGGCTGACTTGTATCGCAACGAGCAGGCGCGCCGGCTTTTTGGATTCATTTCGGCAGGCGGCAGTCTCGGCGCCCTTGCGGGGCCGACCGTCACGGCAACGCTTGCCCCTGCCACCGGACCCGCAAATCTGTTGCCGCTATCGGCCTGCTTGCTGCTGATGGCCGTGCTTTGCATCTATCGTCTGGCCGGCGGCGTTGCGCGCAGTCCCGGCGAACAAGCCGAGATCGGCCGCCGCGCCGCCGAACAACCGATCGGAGGCGGCATTTTTACCGGCGTCACGGCTGCGTTGAAGTCTCCCTATCTGCTCGGCATCGGCGTGTACGTCGTGCTCGGCACGGTACTCGGCACATTCCTGTACTTTCAGCAGGCCTATATCGTTTCGATGGCGATCCCCGATTCGGGAAACCGCACCGCATTGTTCGCGAAGATCGATCTCGCAGTCAACGTGGCCACGCTCGCCTGCCAGTTGTTCGTCGTTAACCGGCTGATCGGGCGTTTCGGGATCAGCATCACGCTGATGGTGCTCCCCTTGCTGGCGGTCGTGGGTTTCTTCCTGATCGGGCTCGCGCCGACGCTCACGGTCCTGGTCGCCTTCCAGGTCCTGCGCCGCGCCGGCGAGTACGCCATCGCCAGGCCGGCGCGCGAGATTCTCTTCACGGTCCTGAGCCGCGAAGAAAAATACAAATCCAAGAATTTCATCGATACGGTCGTATTCCGCGGCGGTGATGCGGTGAGCGGCTGGCTGTTCGAGGGCCTGCGCATCATCGGCCTGGGTTTCGCGGGAATCGCGTTTTTAGGCGTGCCGATCGCACTGCTCTGGGCGGGCACCGGATGGATGCTCGGCCGTACCCAGGAAGAATTGCGCAAGACGCAGGAGTGGAGGAGACGAACCGATGCACCAGAATCCAGACAGGCTGCCGCGCCGCGCGGCTCTGCAGGCGCTGGCGGGATGGGGAACGTGGGTGGCGATGGGCAGCCCGTCATTCGCTGAGGCTGCCGCATTCACCGTGACCAAACGCCCCATACCCCGGACCGGCGAACTGCTGCCGATGGCCGGGCTGGGTACCTACCAAAGCTTCGACGTCGGAAGCGGCGCCGGCGAACGCGAACCGCTGAAAGAAGTGCTGCGCCTGTTCGCGCAGCACGGCGGCGCGCTGGTGGACAGCTCACCGATGTACGGCTCATCGGAGTCCGTTGTCGGCGACCTCGCGGCTGGCCTGGGAATCACCGGACAACTGTTCATGGCGACCAAGGTGTGGACCAGCGGGCGGGAGGCCGGCATCCGCCAGATGGAAGAATCCATGCGGCGCATGAAAGTCGCCCGCATGGACCTGATGCAAATTCACAACCTGCTGGACTTGCGCACGCACGTGAAAACGCTGCGGGAGTGGAAGGCATCGGGGCGGATCCGCTACATGGGCATCACGCACTACCACTCCGGCGCATACGCCGATCTCGAGCGCCTCATGACGACCAGGGAATTCGACTTCGTGCAGCTCAACTACTCGATGGCAGAGCGCGAAGCTGAGGAGCGAATCCTGCCGCTGGCCCAGGAAACCGGCACGGCGGTGATCGTCAACCGCCCGTTTGCAAAGGCCAGCCTGTTTTCGCGCGTGCGCGGGAGGGAATTGCCGGCGTGGGCGGCAGAATTCGACTGCGAGTCGTGGGCCCAGTTTTTCCTGAAGTACATCCTCGGCCATCCGGCGGTAACCTGTGTCATCCCCGCCACCAGCAAGCCGCACCACCTCGTGGACAATATGGGCGCGGGAGGCGGGCGTTTGCCCGATGAAAAAATGCGCCGGCGAATGGCGGAGTTCATGGACAAGCGATAGGCGCGGTCTCGCAGTTTGCTCTCGTCTCAGCACACAACACTCAGCACTGAGTCTTACAGCAGTCCTCTCGCCGCCAGATTGCGCATGAGGTCGCCTATCCCATAGGTCCACGGCGCAACCTTGTCGCAGTAGCTGACGCGGTTCACCAGCATGCCGAGCGCATCCGCCCGTATGCTCACGATGTCGCCACGCTTGTGGGTGAATCCCTTGCCCTTCTCGCCACGGTCCTTGGTCGGCGCGAACTGGGTGCCGAGAAACAGCATCGCGCCATCCGGGTACTGGTGCGTTCGGTTTACCGCCTGCGATGCCAGGTCCAGCGGATCGCGGCTGATGTTGGCGAGCTGGCTTTCACCGTCGAGCCGATAGCCCTCCGCACCCAATACCTCGACGTGGATGCGGGTCTTGCGCAGATCGTCGATTCCGTAGCGCTCGTCGAACAGGCGAATAAACGGCCCGATGGCGCAACTGCCATTGTTGTCCTTGGCCTTGCCGAGCAGCAGTGCGCTGCGTCCCTCGAAGTCGCGCAGGTTCACGTCGTTGCCGAGCGCGGCCCCGACTACCGTGCCGGCACGGTTGATCGCCAGTACCACTTCCGGCTCGGGATTGTTCCACGACGAGTCGGCCCGAATGCCGATCTCTGCGCCAACCCCAACGGCCGACATGGGCTGCGACTTGTTGAACACTTCGGCGTCGGGGCCGATACCGACCTCGAGGTACTGCGACCACAGATTGCGCCTGACCAGCGATTCCTTGAGCCGCATCGCTTCCGCTGAGCCGGGTCTGACCGACTTCAACTCGCCGCCGATCTCCGCGCCGATGCTGCGGCGTATCTCCTCGGCTTTCAGCGGATCGCCCTTGGCGTGCTCTTCGATCACGCGCTCGAGCATGCTGGCGATGAAGGTCACGCCGCAGGCGCGTAGCGCCTGCAGATCGCAGGGCGCAAGCAGGTAGGCCTTTTTCGGATCTCGCCGGTCGGCATGTGAATTGGAAATCAAATCGGCGATCTCGCCGATCGCACCCGCCCATCCCGATTTCACCGACTCGCGCGCCACCTTCACCGGGTCGCGGCTGTTGAGCAGTTCGCTCACGGTCGGGGAAACGCGCGCCAGGTCGTAAACCCGGCCGCCGGCAATGACTACCGGGCTGGCCCCGCCAATGCGTCCGGGCACCCAGGCCCGGCCGATCAGCGTCGCCCGTTCTGCGTCCGCCGGAAGAATTTGCGCTACCGAGAGATCCATGCGCTTGCCTATACGCTAGTCGATTTTCTTCATCAGAAACACGTACTCGGGCGCGCACTCGGGCGCACACATCGCCACCCAGCCTTCGCCATCGGAGCGAAACCCGAAGTAGGCGTCCAGCTTGTGCCCAAGATCATTGTGCGCGACCAGTTTCACCAAGCGCACCGGCGGCGCCGTTTCCCAATATGTCGGCAGATTCTTCACGAACGTTTCGTGGCGCTTGATCGCGTCGGCCGCCGTGAGCTCGGTCGCCGTGAATTTGGTGAAATAACGCGGACCTTCCCTGTCGCGCGAATCCAGGGCCAACTCGGCGGGAATGCTTGGCCGGCTCAAGTAGGTGCCGGGATAACGCCAGCTCCAGCCGTCGTGGGCGACGATCGTCTGCGCAAACGGGTCGCACACGACCTGCGCTACCTGCGCGAGCTGTTGCGGCAGCATTTTCACCAGAGCTTGCGGGGGATGTTCGCAGTCCAGCAATGCGGATCCGCCGGCCTCGCCTTCTGACTGCGCCAGAGCGCGGGCGGCGGCGAGCCACAGCAAAAACAGGAAAATACGAAACGACATGGTCTCCTCCCCTTTGTTGTGACGCCGATTATACCGTTGAGAGAATTTCGTCCCGGCAGGAGAAAATAATGCCCCGCAGAGGGGCTACGCAGTGCAGGATCGGGTGGCCTGTGTTGCCGTAACGAAAACTGACAGACCGGCGGCGGCTTTTCCGACGAACGGGCAGCCGCTGGGCATGGGGGTTGCGATTATTCACGGTATGACGCCCGCAAAGGAGGGCGATATGAGAGCCGAAAACGCAGCGCAAACGCCCATGAATGACTTACGCAAACGACTGCTGGACGCCGATTCTCTTCTGGATCAAGGGCTTATCGCGATCCAGCAAGGCTCGAAGCTGGAAGCCATGGAGAACGTTTACACGGCCTCATGCCTGATCGAAGACATCTGCGCTGCGCTCGAGCGCAGGCAGCCATGCGTCGACAAACCCTGAAAAATGTGAGGGTTTCGACATCCGCCGGGCAGGCGCCGCAAAACGTGCAGTCGCACTTCACCATCCAACAAGGTCAGATGTGGATATCTGACAAGAATCAAGTTTAGGGCTCGGTCGCACCATATTGAAAACACCGGCGCCTTAACGCTGACAAAGGTCGCTGGGCGCCCGCCGCAGCGCCGAGCGGACCAGGGTCGCGGCCTTAGACGCAGGAACGGCTTCCGCGTCATAATGCCCGGTCAGTAACAATGGCCGCAGTCGCCTTATCCCTGGATCCGCAGGAGCCGAACCTGGAAACAGCCGTTGTGTCGTCGCTTGAATCGCTCGCGGCCTCCATTCCCGATGGCGCACAACTTGCCGTGCCCAAGGACTCATCGGGCGTTGCCATGGCCGCGACGCGTGAGCTCGTGCGCCGCGGTATTCGCGACCTGCACCAGGTTTGCGTCCCCGTGGGCGGGCTGCAAGCCGACATCCTGATCGGCAGCGGCGCGGTCGCGACCATCGAAACGTCCGCGGTAACGCTGGGAGAATTTGGCGGCGCGCCGCGGTTCGCTGCCGCCGTTCGCGAAGGCGCAATCCGCGTACTCGACGCCACCTGCCCGGCCATCTATGCGGCGCTGCAGGCTGGTGAGAAGGGCATTCCGTTCATGCCGTTGCGCGGCCTCATTGGCACTGACCTGCTGCGTCACCGGCAGGACTGGAAAGTGATCGACAACCCGTTGGATGCCCAGGATCGCATCGTTGCGCTTCCCGCGATCCGCCCGGATGTCGCGCTGTTTCACGCGCCGCTTGCCGATCGTCATGGCAATGTGTTCGTCGGCACCAAGGGCGAACTCATGCTGATGGCTCACGCCGCCAGGCGAACCCTGGTGACGGTCGAGGAGATCACCGACGACGATCTGCTGAACGATCCGCAAATGGCCGCCGGCGTGTTGCCTTCAATTTATGTAACGCAGGTAGCGGCGGCCAAGCGCGGCGCCTGGCCGCTGGCATTCTGGGATCTGTATGCGGATGACGAAGCAGCTCTGGCGAATTATGTCGCGGCCGCGGGCACGGCCGCAGGGTTCACTCAGTTTCTCGATTCCTGGCTCGACACCCGCCGCGCGGTGGCATGAGCGATTTCAGCCGCACAGAATTGCTGATCACGGTGATCGCGCGGCTGCTGCGCGGCTGCCGCCACGTCGCGGTCGGCGCCTCCTCCCCGATTCCCGGTGCCGGCGCGCTGCTGGCGCGTGCGCAGTCGCGGGCGCCGATGCGGGTCACCGTGCTCGGCTCGCCGCGCGGTGAAGGCTTCACCAGCGGCGGCGTCGAGTTGTTCGACTTGGCCGCACAAGGCCGTATCGACGCGTTCTTTCTCGGCGGCGGCCAGATCGACGGACAGGCCAACATCAACCTCGTCGGCACCGGTGCTTACCCCAATAACGAAGTGCGCTGGCCAGGCTGCTTCGGCTCTGCCTATTTGTACTTTCTGGTGCCGCGCGTAATTCTCTTCCGCGAAGAGCACAGCCGCCGGGTCATGGTGCCGAAAGTGGACTTCATCAGCGCGCCGGGTGTGAGCGAGCCCGGCGTGCATCGCCTCGGCGGCCCCTACGCGATGCTGACCGAACTGGGATTATTTTCCTTCGACCGCGAACGCGGCCGCTTCAGGCTCGACAGCGTGCATCCGGGACGAACCGTGGAAGAAATCCGCGACAACACCGGCTTCGAATTCGATTGCCCGGAACGAGTGCCCATCACGATGCGTCCGGAGCCTGAAACGCTGTCGGCAATCCGCAGCGCGGTTCGCGGCGACATCGCCGAAACCTACCCGCGCTTCGCCGCCCGCCTGGCGGCTACGCACTGACGTTAGCCTCGCTGGTTCAGGCGACGGTAACTTGTTTCGACAGGTACACGTCCTGAATCGCGTTCAGGATACCGACGCCCTCCTTCATCGGCCGCTGGAAGGCCTTGCGGCCGGAGATCAGGCCCATGCCGCCCGCGCGTTTGTTGATCACCGCGGTGCGCACCGCTTCTGCGAGATCGCTTGCACCGGAAGAAGCGCCGCCGGAATTGATCAATCCTGCGCGGCCCATGTAGCAGTTGGCGACCTGGTAACGAGTCAGATCGATCGGATGGTCTGAGGTCAGATCGGCGTACACCCGCTTGTCGGTCTTGCCGTACGGGCTCTCCTTGGTACTTAGCGCGTTATAGCCGCCGTTGTTCTCCGGCAGCTTCTGCTTGATGATGTCCGCCTCGATGGTGACGCCGAGGTGATTGGCCTGGCCGGTCAGGTCGGCGGACAGGTGGTAATCCTTGTCCGATTTGAACGCCGGATTGCGCAGGTAACACCACAGCACGGTGGCCATTCCCATCTCGTGCGCAATCTCGAAGGCCTTGCTCACCTCGACGATCTGCCGCGCGGATTCGGCGGAGCCGAAATAAATCGTCGCGCCGACCGCGACCGCCCCCATGTCGCGCGCCTGCTTGATACCGGCAAAGAAGATCTGGTCGTATTTGTTCGGATAGGTGAGGAATTCGTTGTGATTGAACTTGAGCAGGAAGGGAATCTTGTGCGCGTACTTCCGCGAGCACGAGCCAAGCACGCCAAGCGTCGAGGCCACAGCGTTGCAGCCGCCCTCGATGGCAAGTTTGACGATGTTCTCCGGATCGAAATAGGCCGAGTTCTTGGCAAACGACGCGCCAGCGGAGTGCTCGATGCCCTGGTCCACCGGAAGGATCGACAGATAGCCGGTTCCGGCCAACCGCCCGTGCCCGAAAATCTGCTGCAGGCTGCGCAGCACCGGGCCCGGCCGATCGGTCTGCGCCACCACCCGGTCCACGAAGTCCGGCCCTGGCAGGTTAAGCGATTCCTTCGCGATCCCCTTGCATACGTGGCTGAGCAGCTTGTCCGCGTCTGCACCCAGCAACGCGGCGACATCGGTGCCGCCCGTCGCTCTGGCTGCGATTACTGATGACATGGCCTTGATCCTCCCGGAACCTGTTGACGGGATTATCCCCCTTGCGGCTGGTGGGCGTAAACCTGCCGCTATAATCGAGTTCTTTTCCAGCCCATGCCCTGACCGGGATCAAGAAAAGCATGATTCATTCGCTGGGCGACAGAAAGGTCGTCACCCGAGGCGATCACTGGATCGCCGACAACGCCACCGTGATCGGCTCGGTGGTGCTCGAAACGGACGTGAGCATCTGGTTCAACGTCGTGGTGCGCGGCGACAACGATCTGATCACCATCGGCGAACGCTCCAACATCCAGGACCATTCAGTACTGCACACCGACGAGGGCGTCAAGCTCACCATCGGCCGCAATGTCTCCGTCGGCCACCACGCGATGCTGCACGGCTGCACCATCGGCGATGGCAGCCTGATCGGCATCAAGTCGGTGATCCTCAACAACGCCCGCATCGGCAAACACTGCCTGATCGGCGCCAATGCCCTGATCACTGAAGGCACGGAAATCCCCGACCGGTCACTGGTGATCGGCGCGCCTGGAAAGGTGGTGCGGCAGTTGACCGAAGAGGAAGTCGCGCGGCTGCTGTGGAATGCTGAGCACTACGTCAACAACTACAAACGCTACCAGCGGGATTTCAAAGTTCAAGAGGCTTAGCCACAGAGAACACCGAGGACACGGAGAAAAACCGAAATAGAGTGTGAATAGAAGATTGCGGTGGTATTCGGCCAGCCATTCCCCGTGATTGTGGTTGCCTGTTGTGTTCGTAGGTCATCTACTCAGGCAGTTCTTTGCGTAACTTATTTTTTCCCTTCGCGTCCTTTGCGTCAACGCCCTTGACTTCTTTCTCTGTGGCCTCTGTGTCCTCTGTGGCAAAAAAAGCTCTTGCGCGAAAGCATCCGGGAAGCCGGGATAGCGTCTAGAATGATCTAGCGTATGCCCTCGGCCAATGCTCCCATGATGAAGTTCGGGTTGAAGATCCGCACCCGCAGCGGGCTGCCGGTCGATAACCTGGTGGTGCAGGCGCGCAACCAGGCCGAGGCCGAGCGCAAGATCACGCAGATGTACATGCACTGCGAAATCCTGGAATGCCAACAGATTGATACCGCGACCAGGGACAACGCGACCGATCTCGATGGGATCATTTCGCTCATCTCCCGGCAGGGAGACGAGAAAAAATCCTGAGCGTGCGCGCCCCTGCCTCCGCCCTCAGTTTCGAGCTTCGATAAAACCGGAATCCACCAGCTCGTTTAGCAGCGCTTCATAGTCCTGGGCACCGCGGCTGTCGGGGGAGTGCTCGAACACATCTTTCCTGGATGCCGGGCTTTCCGCCACGCTGACATTCTCGGAAATTCTGGTATCGCAGACTTCGTCGCCGTGACGGGCCTTGAGCTCGTCGAAGATCTGGTGCGACATCTTGCGCCGGCCGTCGAAGCGGGTGATCACGTAGCGCCTCAGCACTCGTTTTTTGAGCACGTGCTCGAGCGCCCTGAACGTCTTTTCCACTTGATTGACCCCCTGTACCGCCAGGTAGTCCGACGAGACCGGCACCAGCACGCGGTCCGACGCGAAGATTGCGCTCAGGCTGAGCACCCCCAGCATCGGGCAGCAATCGAGCACGATCGGCCGTCCGGTATTCAGGTTTTCCTTGATGATGCCGATGTTGAGGCGGTTCAGCGTGTTTGGTCCCTTGCCGTACTGCGTATCCACCCTCGAGAGTTCCACGTGGGCAGGAATGACCAGCCACCCGCCCAACGCCGGACGGATCAACTGGGTAAGCGGCTTGGCGTTCTGGTAGAAGCTGAAAATCGAATCGTCGGCGTTGCCCACGGCGCTCCCACAAACATAGGAAAGATGCGCCTGCGGGTCGAGGTCGATGGACAGCGGATTGTAGCCACGGCGGGCCAGGGCGGCAGTCAGGTTGAGCGAAGTCGTGGTCTTGCCGACCCCACCTTTTTGATTAAAAACGGCAATTTTAGCCACGGCTGCCCGATGTTGCGCCACTGGCCTGAGCGACCGGGGCGAAGGCTCAGAATACTAATAAAATCAGCCGTTTGTCAATCATAGTTAAGGTCTATTTCAATCTGCCTCCGCGGCTTCGACCCAGGCGCGAGAACGCTTTACCGCCTTGGTCCAACCGGCCTTGAGCTCAGTCCTGCGCGCCGCGGGCATCGCCGGTTCGAAACGGCGGTCCAGCTGCCACTGCGCCGCCAGAGCGTCGGTATTTTTCCAGAATCCGACCGCCAGCCCGGCCAAATAGGCGGCGCCCAGCGCAGTTGTTTCGTAGATCTTGGGCCGCACTACCGGCACCCCCAACACGTCGGCCTGGAATTGCATCAGCAGATCGTTCTGCGTCGCCCCGCCGTCCACCCGCAGTTCGGTGACCGCGATACCGGAGTCCGCGTGCATCGCTTCGAGCACATCGGCGGTCTGGTAGGCGATGGATTCGAGCGTGGCGCGCGCGAGGTGCGCCGCAGTGGTGCCGCGAGAGATGCCGACGATGGTGCCGCGCGCATGCGGATCCCAATACGGCGCTCCCAGGCCGGCGAAGGCCGGCACCAGATAGACGCCGCCGGTATCGGGTACCGAGCGCGCCAGCGCCTCGACTTCCCCGGAAGTGCGGATGATTCCCAGCCCGTCACGCAGCCATTGCACCGCCGCGCCGGCGATGAACACGCTGCCCTCCAGCGCGTATTCAATGTTTTCGCCAATTTTCCACGCTACGGTGGTCAGCAGCCGGTTATGCGAATCCACCGGCCTGGCGCCGGTGTGCATCAGCATGAAGCAGCCGGTACCGTAAGTGTTCTTCACCATTCCTGATCGAGTGCATTGCTGGCCGAACAGCGATGCCTGCTGGTCCCCCGCGATACCGGCGATCGGCAGGGCGCGACCAAAGTGCGCGGAATCGCATTCACCGCAGATTGCGCTGGAAGCCACAACTTTCGGCAACAACGCGCGCGGCACCCGCAACAGGCTCAGCAACTTGTCGTCCCAGTCGCGCGTGTGAATGTTGAACATCATGGTGCGCGAGGCATTGCTCACGTCGGTGGCGTGGACGCGTCCTCCGGTAAGCTTCCAGATCAGCCAGGCATCCACCGTACCGAAGGCCAGGGCGCCCTTTTCGGCGCGGGCGCGCGCGCCTTCCACGTGGTCAAGCAGCCAGCGCACTTTGGTGCCGGAGAAGTAGGCATCGAGCAGCAGCCCGGTGCGCCCGGTGAACAGTGCTTCCACGCCCTGGACACGCAGTTGATCGCACAAGCCGGCGGTGCGCCGGTCCTGCCAGACGATGGCGTTGGCGATCGGCCGGCCGCTGGCGCGCTCCCATACCACCGTGGTTTCGCGCTGGTTGGTGATGCCGATCGCAGCGATGTTCCCGGCATTCAGGCCCGCCTGTGCCAGCGCCGCACGCGCAGTGGCGAGTTGCGTGGACCAGATCTCCTCGGCGTCCTGCTCCACCCAGCCGGACTGCGGATAAATCTGCGTGAGTTCCTGCTGCGCGGTGCCGAGGACTCGCCCGGCCTCATCGAATACGATCGCGCGCGAACTGGTGGTGCCCTGATCCAGGGCCAGAATGGCGCTCATGGCTGTGATAAAGTTCGCGTCTCGTTTCCCACGCGTGCATGATGCGCTAAAAATGCTTCATCGGCCAAGCGCGGGGACCTCGAAGAAAAAATGCGCAACGACCTCTTCCTCACTGCACTGGCGCGCATGGGGTTGCTGCAACCCGGGGAACGCCCGGAAATCACACCGCTCACCGGCGGCGTATCTTCGGACATCGTCCGGGTGGACCTCGCCGCAGGACCGATTTGTGTAAAGCGCGCGTTGCCGAAACTCAAGGTCCAAGCCGACTGGCAGGCACCGGTCGAGCGCAATCGCTACGAAGTGCAATGGATGCGGGTCGCCGCGGGCGTCATCCCGGCTGCGGTGCCACGCATCCTCGGCGAAGACCGGGAAAGCGGAATGTTCGCGATGCAATTCCTGGATCCCGCGAGTTACCCGGTGTGGAAGGCGCATTTGCGCAACGGCGAAATCTCCGCGGACATCGCGCGCGATGTCGCCCGCTGCGTGGCGGCCGTCCATAGACACACCGCCGGCAACACCGCCGTGGCGCTCACATTTGCCACGGATCACATCTTCTTTCCAATCCGGCTCGAGCCCTATCTTGCCGCCACCGCGGAAAAGAATCCCGACTGCGCGGAGCGCCTGCGCAGCCTGATGCGGGTGACCGGGGCCACCAGGAAAGCGCTGGTCCACGGCGACATCAGCCCGAAGAACATCCTGGTGGGGCCCGACGGACCAGTTTTCCTCGACGCGGAATGCGCATGGTACGGTGACCCCGCCTTCGACCTCGCGTTCTGCCTGAACCACCTGCTGCTCAAGTGCGTCTGGCGGCCGCGATGGCAGGCCCGCTATCTCGTCTGTTTCGACGCGCTCGCGCAGACCTATCTCGCCGGCGTAACCTGGGAGTCCCGCGCCGACATCGAAGCGCGTACCGCGCACCTGCTGCCGGGATTGTTTCTCGGTCGCGTAGACGGCAAGTCGCCGGTCGAGTACATCAATACCGAGGACGCGCGCGATCGAGTGCGCCGGGTCGCGCGTGCGCTTCTGGCCAGGCCGGTCGACACACTGTCCGCCGTGCGGGCCGCCTGGCAGCGTGAAATATCCACCTGGACCAAGCAATGACGGATACGACGATCACCAGGGTGCATGGCAGACGGGTGTGGGATTCGCGCGGGCGCCCGACAGTGGAAGTGGAAGTTCATCTTGCCGCCGGCGTCACCGGACGTGCCATCGCACCGGCGGGCGCTTCGCGCGGCTCGAATGAAGCGGTGGATCTGCGCGACGGCGGCACGGCGTTCGGTGGAATGGGTGTAAGCAAGGCGGTCGCGCGCGTCAACAATGAAATTTCCCGGCTGCTCACCGGACGCAACGCGCTCGCCCAAGCCGAAATCGACGGTGAATTGATTGCGCTCGACGGCACTCCCGGAAAGTCTCGGCTGGGCGGCAACGCCATGGTCGCTACCTCGATGGCAGTACTGCACGCCGTGGCCAGCGCGCAACGCGTACCGCTGTACGCCTACCTCGCCCAGGGGAAAAGCGTGCGCCTGCCGCTTCCCGAGATTCAGATCTTCGGCGGTGGCGCGCACGCCGGGCGGCGCGTGGACATTCAGGATTTCATGGTGATGGCGCTCGGCGCACGCAGCTTCGACGACGCGCTCGCCATGACGGCGGAAGTCTACCGTGCCGCCGGCGAACTGATGAAAGAAGCCGGAACGCTGCAGGGGGTCGCCGACGAGGGCGGCTTCTGGCCCGCATTTGCCTCCAACGAAGAGGCGCTGACCATGCTGATGCGCGCGATCGAGCGCGCCGGCTACCGCCCGGGCGAAGACATCGGCATCTCGCTCGACGCCGCCGCCTCGGAATTCGGCCGCAATGGACGTTACCGGCTCGCACTGGAGTCCCGCGAATTCGACAGCGACGAGCTGTGCGAATTGCTGCTCGGCTGGCTTGCGCGCTACCCGATCGTTTCCATCGAGGATCCGCTTGCCGAAGACGATACCGAAGGCATGAAAAAATTCACCGCCGCGGCCGGCAGCAAAATCCAGATCATCGGCGATGATTTTCTGGTCACCAACGCCGAGCGGGTGAATCGCGCGGCGACTACTGGTGCCTGCAACGCGGTACTCATCAAGCCCAATCAGGCCGGTACCGTCACCGAGACCAAGGCCGCGCTCGATGCGGGCAAGCGCGCCGGCTGGGGAACCGTCGTCTCGGCCCGCTCGGGCGAGACCGAGGATGTCACCATCGTCCATCTCGCCGTCGGCTGGGATGCCGGCCAACTCAAGGTGGGATCATTCGCGCGCTCCGAACGCATGGCCAAGTGGAACGAGGCGCTGCGAATCGAAGAGGCGCTCGGCGCCAGAGCGGTCTTCGCCGGACGGACCGTCCTTCCCGGTCAGCACTAAAACCTTTTCACCACGGGGGACACGGAGGAAAAGCAAAAACAAGGAAGAGCGATTTGGGGATAGAAGCGAGGTGACTGTTCGTTTTCTCTGGCGCCAATTTCGCCTGTTCTAGAGCATCCGCAACTGAAGCTTCTTACACTCGGTTGCTTTTTCGCTCTTGCCTTTCCTCCGGCGCCGCCGACACGGCGTTGGCGCAGCCATCCGGGGCGGGAGGCGGCGCTTCGGCGCACTACCCGCAAACGGCCGACTACGTCGGTAACGTGTCCGTGTGCCGCTCCGTGTCCTCCGTGGTTAACGCCTTAAAGAAAGATGAGAACCGCAAACCCATGAAAAGACCGGCGCCCGAAAACCGCGAAGCCTACCGCCATTTCCAGTCGATCCCCACCCGCTGGATGGACAATGACGTCTACGGCCACGTCAACAACGTCGTGTACTACAGCTACTTCGACACGGTGGTGAACCAGTACCTGATCGAGCAGCACGCCCTGAATATCGAGACCAGCAAGGTTATCGGGCTGGTGGTGGAAACGCAGTGCCGGTATTTCGCCTCGATCACTTTCCCAGACGTGGTGCACGCCGGCCTGCGGGTAGCGAAACTGGGCAACAGCAGCGTGCGCTACGAGATCGGCTTGTTCCGCAACGATGAACTTTCCGCGTCGGCTCAAGGCTACTTCATCCACGTCTACGTGGACCGCGCCTCCCGCCGCTCCATCTCGCTGCCCGGCCCCATCCGCGTCGCTCTCGAAAAAATCCTTATTTAGACCTTCACCGCAGAGGCGCAGATTTGGTCGGGACGTTTCACCCGGATCAGCGTCATCCTCAGCCGTTGCGCGCAATCCGTCCCGAAAGCGGGTACTGAGGATCGTTGAATCCCGGCGTGGACGGATGCCCGGGGTGCACCAGCGAATCCACCAGCGCCTCGCCCTTGGCGTCGAGCTTGAACTCGAGTGCTTTCAGATAATCCTGCCACTGCTCGAGCGTACGCGGACCGGCAATCACGCTGTCCACAATGGAATTGTTCAG
>JBQTIV010000018.1:0-3865 GCA_052387775.1 Betaproteobacteria bacterium | reverse complement strand
TGCCCATGGCTCCGGCCTGAAGCACCAGCTGTGCGGCCTCGGGAATGGACATGAAGTAACGCGTGATTTCCGGATGCGTGACCGTTACCGGACCGCCGGCGGCGATCTGTTCGCGGAACTTCGGGATTACGCTGCCGGCGCTGCCCAGCACGTTGCCGAAGCGGACCATCACGAAACGCGTGCCATCGGGCCGCTGCAAAGCCTGGCATACCATCTCGGCAAGGCGCTTGCTCGCCCCCATCACGTTCACCGGATTCACCGCCTTGTCGGTCGAGATCAGCACGAATTTGCCAACACGCTGCGCAGCCGCCTCGGAGGCCAGCACACAGGTGCCGTGGACATTGTTGCGCACCGCCTCCCAGGCGTTCTCTTCCTCCATCAATGGCACATGCTTGTATGCGGCAGCATGAAAAATGACATGCGGCCGATATTTCGATAACAGGTGGCGGATCCGATCCCGGTCCTTGACGTCCCCCACGGCGCACGCGATGGCGAGGCCCGGCAATTCGCGCCGAAACTCCTGCTCAGCCTGGTACAAGGCAAATTCGGACCACTCCAGCATAACCAGCCGTGCGGGACGGAATTTTGCGATCTGCCGGCACAACTCGCTTCCGATCGAGCCCCCGGCCCCGGAGACCAGAATGGTCTTGCCTTGCAGAAGTTCCGCCAATCCGGCGCTATCCAGCGTCACCGGATCACGCCCGAGAAGATCGTCCAGCTCGACGTCGCGAATCTGGGAAACCGTGACCTTGCCGCCCATCAAGTCATCGAACGAGGGTACGGTCAGCACCCTGATGCCGGCTGCCTGGCACAGCCCGACCACGCGGCGGCGAACGCCGTGCGAGACCGACGGCATGGCGATGATGGCGTTCTCGACGGCGAAGCGCGCCGCCACCGCCGACAAGTCGGCAATCCTGCCCCGCACGGGTGTGCCGAGGATCTGCCGCCGCTGCTTGATTTCATCGTCGTCCAACAGCCCGATCACCCGCCATTCGCTGCTGCCGGCCAAATCCTTGAGCAGCGACACCGCTGTGGCGCCGGCACCGAGAATCACCACCGGTTTTCCATACATCGCGCCGAGTTTGCCGATGTGGCGCTCTTTCCAGGCGCGATAGAGCAAGCGGCTCCCGCCCATCGCCAGCACCAGCAGGATCGGGTGCAGCACGAACACGGACCTCGGCACCGTGAATCCGGGTCGCAGCAGCACCAGTAGCGCCGGCAAGGCCAGCGCGGCCACCCCGATCGCCATCAAGATCAGGCGGAGATCGTGAATGCTCGCGTAACGCCACATGCCGCGGTACAGACCAAAACCGAGAAAACATCCCGCATCGACCACCACGACCCAGCCGATCGTCCGCCACATCGGGCCGGCAAATTCCGCGGGAATGTCGAAATTGAAACGCAGCCAAAAGGCGACCAGCCAGACGATGCCGGCAGCCGCCACATCGTGGAGAAAAGCCAGCGCCGAACGCGGATTGAAGCTCTTTCGGTTCGGAACAAACACGATACGGCTACCAGACCGAGCGCACGTGCCGGTAGGCGCGGATCTTCTCGTCCTTGCTCACCACCGCTGCGCCGTGCACGAGCGCCGTCGCCACGATCAACCGGTCCGCGGGGTCCTGATGAAACGGACCGGGCAGCTCGACGGCGCGTAGCGCCACGCGGTTCGTGATCGGAGCGAAGCGGAAGCCGGGCTCACGTTCAGCCTGCGATATCCATTCCTCCGTCGCAAGCGTCAGTTCGAGCCGGCCACGCACAACCAGCATGGCGACTTCCCAGACGCTGATAGAGGACACCAGCGCACCCTCTTCGGTTATCGCCTTCTCTACCGCCTTCCGCGCCGCCCGCGACAGGAGCCGCGGGTCGCTCAACCACCACAGCCAGCTATGGGTGTCGAGTAAGATCACTTCAGGACGTCCCAGTCCCCATCTGCCACCGGATCAAGAGGACGCTCGTAGTGGCGCACCGAGCCGCGCAGTGATGCGGCGGACCCGCTGGCGCGCGCCCGGAAAGGCATGATGCGGATCACCGGCTGCCCCTTATCGGTGATGACCAGTTCTTCGCCGGTTTCAACGATCCGGCGGAAATACTCCAATGCCTTTGGCTTGAAGTTAGACTTGGAAACTGTCTGGCTCATGCGGACTCTCCAAAAATAACCATGGTCATCATACCATGGTCATCTGGCGTGGTGTGCCCAGCGCCTGTCGATCCAAACGGCGCATCCGGCGAAGGCTGCGATAGCGACGACAACGGCCGCAGCCTGCCTGGGTGCGGCCGCTTCGCGCGCGGCAAGCGCAAGCGTCGCGCAGGCCAGCATCAGCGCATATTCCCAGATCGCGGTCTTGCGATGACTCCACCCGGAAAGTATCAGCTTCTGGTAATAATGCTCGCGGTGCGCCTGCCAGATACGTTCGCCGTGCAGCAGACGGCGCGCGAGCGTCACGCTGGCATCAATGATGAAGGGGGCAAACACAACAAGCGGATACCAGATCGGCCAAGCTTCCCTTTGCCAGCCCAAAACGCCAAGCGCACCGGCGAGAAATCCGAGAGGAATCGAACCTGCGTCCCCAAGGAATATTCTTGCCGGCGGGAAATTGAAAATCAGAAATCCCGCCGCCGCCGCGCCGATGGAAAAGGCAAGCAGACTGAGCGCCTGCATGTCGGCCGCGATTGCGGCAAACCCATAAGCGGCAAATCCGATCACCGCCATGCCGCCGGCAAGACCGTCGGCACCGTCCATGAAATTGTATAGATTGGTCAGCCAGCCGATCGCAATACAAAGAGCCACGAGCACAATCCAGTTGCCCGAGATCCCCGCGGCCCACAAAAATATTGCTGCGGCCGCCAAATGTGCCGTCAATCGGGTCGGTGCAGACAGCGCATGCCGGTCATCTACATAAGAAACAACCGCCAGCACTGCCGCCGGAATTATGAGTCCGGCATCAGCCCTCAGCACCAGCGCCGCCGCAAGTACGCCGATCATTACTGCGATGCCGCCCGTTCGCGGGACCGGAACGTTGTGCAAAGATCGCTGATTCGGGTGATCGAGCGGCAGACCGCGGCTTTTCAGGAGGAAAAACAGAGCGGCAAGGGAGAGAATCCCGGCCAGGACTGGGGCGAACAGTTGAACGGCGGCGCCGGGTTCCATCGAGGCAATTATAGAAGAAGAAGTGTTTGTCACTGCCCCAAAAGATCAATTTACTGGTCCCTTGATCGGTACCAACGCACAGTTTCGACGATGCCCTGCTCGACCGTGTAAGGCGGCGCCCAGTCTAATTCCTGCGCAATCGCTCGGCCGTCCAATTGCAACGAATCGGTCAAACGCGCGGCCAGCCCCCCTCTTCCCAGCAAGCGGCCCGCAATTTTCAGCAAGGCAGGAGGGAATGGGTACAGTTGCGGGCGCCGATCCAGCGCGTGCGCTATACGGCGGATGATCTCTGGCGTCGAAAGATCCTCGCCATCGCGCAGCAAGTAGGTTCTTCCGCCAGCCTGCGGAACATTCAGGCAACGCACGATCGCGTCGGCTAGGTTGCCGACGTAGAGCAGGCTGCGGCGGTTGTCGATCGAGGCGAGCGGCAAAGGCACGCTACGCTCAATCCACTTTAAGAGGCTCAGGAAGTTCCCTTTCACGCCGGGGCCGTACATAAGCGGAGGCCGAAGTACGGTTACTTTAAGCTCCGATCGGTCGGCGATTCTCCAAAGTGCCTCTTCCGCTTCCCACTTGGTCTTGCCATATGCATCCTCTGGGCGAGGGTCGTCTGTTTCCCTGAACGACTGTGTTTGCGTGCGCTCGCCGTTCACCTTGATCGATGAGACAAACACCATTCGTTTGACGCCAGCCTCGACCGCCGACTGCGCCAGGCGT
>JBQTIV010000017.1:0-5508 GCA_052387775.1 Betaproteobacteria bacterium | reverse complement strand
GCGTTGACGCAGAGGGCTCAGATAAAGGACGGTAACGGTCGCTTAGAAAAACTTGCAAAACAATTCTTGTTGTTATGGGGTTTAAAGTATTACTTTGCGTGCTCTCTTTTTTCCTCTGCGCCCTCTGCGTCAACGTTTTGGGTTTTAGGTCCGAGCCATGTGGCACAATCTGTCTTTCTCGACGGGAGAGCATTTCATGAGCAGCGTGCAGCCGACCGCGACAGTAGGGATCCGCAAAGCCCTTACGCAGGCGCAGGTGGCGGCATTCCAGCGCGATGGCTATCATTTTCCGCTGCGCGTACTGACCGAGACCGAAGCGGCGGGATATCGTCGAAAGATCGAGGGGTTCGAAGCCGGGCACGGGCTGGTTATGAAGACCCCGTACCGCAACAAGCCGCACCTGGTTTTCAGCTGGGCCAACGAACTGATCCGCAATCCACGCATTCTCGACGCGGTCGAGGAGCTGCTGGGGCCCGATCTGCTGGTCTGGGGCAGCAGCTTCTTCATCAAGGAGCCGCATGATCAGGCCTATGTTTCCTGGCACCAGGATTCGACGTACTGGGGGCTTTCGCATCCGGACATTGTGACCGCCTGGGTGGCGCTGTCGGTGAGCGATCTGCCCAATGGCGCGATGCGGGTTATGCCCGGCAGCCATCTCAAGGACCAGCTTCCGCACCAGGACACTTTCGCGCGGGACAATCTGCTGACCCGTGGCCAGGAGGTCGCGGTGGAGGTGGATGAGAAACAGGCTGTGGACCTGTTACTCAGCCCTGGCGAGATGTCGTTGCACCACGTGCGTTTGGTGCATGGCTCTGAGCCTAACCGCGCCGACTACCGGCGCATCGGTTTTGCGATCCGCTATGTGCCGACCTATGTACGTCAGACCGCGGGACCGAAGGACTACGCCGTCCTGGTGCGCGGCGTGGATCGGTTTCATCACTTCGATTATGAGCCGGCGCCCCGTGTGGATCTCGGCGACGAAGAAGTGGCGACCCACAAACGCATTACCGAAGAGGCCAACCAAATTCTCTATAGAGGAACGGATAGGGTGAAAGAGCAAGGATGAAGGATGAAGGCGGAAGGATGAAGGTGAAAGGGCAAGGATGAAGGATGAAGAATGAAGGATGAAGGATGAAGGATGAAGGCGGAAGGATGAAGGTGAAAGGGCAAGGATGAAGGCGGAAGGATGAAGAAAAGTAATCTAGGCTTGCGGGCCACCGAGCACTGATCACCGAGTCACGACATTAACGATATTCACGATATTCACGATATTCACGGTATTCGCGACAGAGAGAAACAACGTGAAAAGCACATCGATAATTCTCCTGGCGCTTGTGCTTGCGCTTGGCGGTTGTGGGCAGAAGGCGGAAAAGGCGGGCCCGGCAGCGCAGTCCGCTCCGGCAATGCAATGGAAGATGCAATCGTACTGGCAATCCGGCACGCTGCCGCAGCAGTTGTTCGAAGATTTTGCCAAACGCGTCGATGTGCTGTCGGGCACACGTCTCAAGGTTCAGGCCATGCCCACCAATGCCGTGGTCGCGCCTCCAGAGGCGCTGGATGCGGTCGGCGCCGGCGTGCTCGACGGTCAGAACGGAGGTCCGGCTTACTTCACCGGTAAGGATGCTGCTTTCGCGCTGCTCGGCGACCCGCAGGGCGCCTTTGAAACCCCTTATCAGTTCCAGATGTGGATGGAATACGGAGGCGGTAACGAACTTGCCCGCGAGCTGTACGCGAAGTACGACGTCCAGTTCGTGGGCGGAGTCTGGTACGGGCCCGAGTCGCTGGTATCGAAGAAGCCGCTGCGCAAACTCGCCGACTTCAAGGGCGTGAAGATTCGCGCGCCACAGGGCATGAGCGGGGAGATCTTCAGTTTGCTCGGCGCGGCGCCGGTGCAATTGCCCGGCAGCGAGGTCTACACCGCGCTCGAGCGCGGCGTCGTGGACGCAAGCGATTGGGGAACGCTATCGATGAACGAGGATCTCGGCTATCACAAGCTGGCGAAGTACCCGACCTATCCGGGATTCCACTCGATGCCGATGGGGGAGATTTCGATCAATATGAAACGCTGGGACGCGCTGCCGGTGGATCTGAAGGCGGCCATCGAAATGGCAACCCGCGAGTTCGCGCGCGCAATGATCCAGCGCAACGAACTCGCGGACCGTAAGGTGGCCGTCGAGGCGGAGCGCCGTTCGTTCGAGGCTGTCGACTTGAGCCCGGACGAGCGGCAGAAATTCCGCGAGATCGCGAGGGGCGTCTGGAAAGTGTATGCTTCCCGCAGTCCCATGGCGCAGAAAGTGCACGACTCGCAGGTCGCCTTTCTGCGGCAACTGGGACTATTGAAATAATCGCAGGCGCCGGGCGGCGCCGGATTGCCGGCGACTGTCCGCAACCGCGGCACAACAAGGGGCCCGTGATCGGGCCCCTTTTTTGTTGCACAGGGATGCAGGACGGCGGAGGAGGAGCATGCCCCGAGATGATCGCTTTTCGCGGCTGGTCCGCAAAGTGGGCGAGGCGGCGAGTTGGCTGTATCTGCTCGTCGTTGCCATCACCGCCTACGAAGTGACCATGCGTTACGTGTTCAATGCGCCCACGCTCTGGGTGCATGAGCTGTCTGTCGCCCTGGCCGCCACCTGCTTCGTCATCGGCGGTCCTCTGGTACATCAGGACCGCAGCCACATCACCATCAGCGTCGTCTATGAGCGCATGAGCCCACTGATGCGGCGCCGGGCCCGCGCGCTCGGTTCGTTCCTGACCGTGGTTTTCTGCGGTTTTCTGACCATGGCAACGATCGTTCAGGCGGGACTTGCGCTGAAAGTCATGGAAACGACGGGCACCGCGCTCAACTGGCCGATTCCCGTCTTCCTCAAGACTTTGTTCGCGGTGTGTGCGGTGGCGATGACCCTGCAGTCGCTGCTGCACCTCGCGCGCGACATCGCCGTGCTGCGCGATCGGCCGGGGGGCGCATGAGCATCGAGTTGATCACGGTGCTCATGTTTGGCGCCATGCTGTTGCTGCTGGCCCTCGGGCTGCCGCTCGCATTTGTCACCGGACTGATCGGCGTGGTGTTCACGGTCGGGCTGTTCGGCATGAACGGCCTGCAGCTCATCGCGAGCCGCATTTACAGTTTCATGAATGAATATGTGCTGGTGTCGGTGCCGATGTTCATCTTGATGGCCTCGCTCATGGAACGCTCCGGGGTGGCGAAAGACCTGTTCGATGCGATGCGGATATGGGCCGGCCGACTGCCCGGCGGACTGGCGATCCAGACCATGATCGCCGCCACGATCATGGGCGCGATGACCGGGATCATCGGCGGCGAGATCGTACTGCTTGGACTGATTGCGCTGCCGCAGATGCTGCGGCTGGGCTACGACCGCAAGCTCGCCATTGGCACGATTTGCGCGGGAGGCTCGCTGGGGACCATGATCCCGCCGTCGATCGTGCTTATCATTTACGGGCTCACGGTCAATGTGCCGATCGGTGAACTGTTCGTGGCGAACCTCGTGCCCGGCCTGGTGTTGTCCGTCGTGTACATGGTTTACATCTTCGTTCGTTGCCAGATCGATCCAATGCTGGGTCCTGTCGCGCCGGAGGCGGAGAGAGATGTGCCGTTTTCGCGCAAACTCGGCCTGCTGAAGGGGTTGGCGCTGCCGCTGCTGGTCATTGGCGCGGTGCTCGGCACCATCTATTTCGGAATTGCGTCGGTGACCGAAGCGGCGGGTATGGGCGTCGTAGGTACGATCGCCGCCTCGGCAATTCGCCGTGAATTGAGCTGGAAGGCGCTGCGCGAATCGCTCAGGCAGGCCATGCACACCTGCGGAATGCTGCTGTGGTTGTCCTTTGGTGCGACTGCAATGATCGGCGTGTACAACCTCGCGGGCGGACCGGGCTTCGTCAAGGATCTTTTCACCGCACTTGACTTGCCGCCGGTCGCGGTCGTGCTGCTGATGATGGCGATCCTGGTGGTGCTCGGTTGCGTGATGGACTGGGTCGGCATCTGCCTGCTCACCATGCCGATCTTCGTTCCGATCGTGATCGCGCTCGGTTTCAGCCCGGTGTGGTTCGGCGTGCTGTTCTGCCTGAACATGCAGATTTCGTATCTGACGCCGCCTTTCGGCCCTGCCGCTTTTTATCTCAAGGGCGTGGCTCCGCCAGAAATTTCGCTGAACGACATTTTTGCTTCGCTGTGGCCGTTCATCATTCTGCAGGCAATCGTGCTGCTGTCGGTGTTGTTCTACCCGGGCATCGCCATGTGGCTGCCTTCGTTGAACTGACAATTACGTTAACCACGGGGGACACGGAGGACACGGAGGAAAGACAAGTACGAGGAAAAGCAAACTGGGGGAAGAAGCGGCGTTTCTGTTCGCGAACCGTTGCCGCCAACTCTTGCTGCGATGGATCATCTGCCAACGAACCGTTTCAACCCAAACATTTTTTTGCTTTTGCCTTTCCTCCGTGTCCCCCGTGGTTCAATAATTTGATGTGAGATGAGGTTTATGAGATTCCGTGCTGCGGTGTTGAACGAAGTCGGCAAGCCACTCGTCATCGACGAGCTGGAGATGGCAGCACTCGCGCCTGCCGATGCGTTGGTGAGGATCGGGGCCAGCGGGCTGTGCCACACCGATCTGGAGGTAATCCAGGGTTCGCTCGCCTACCCGCTGCCGATCGTGCTCGGCCATGAAGGCGCAGGCATTGTCGAAGCGGTGGGCGGCGAAGTCACGCAGGTGAAGCCAGGCGACCACGTGATCCTTTCCTGGAACCCGCATTGCGGACACTGTTTCTATTGCGAGCGCGACCTGCCCATCCTGTGCGAGCCGTTCTCCCGCAATCAGCCGAAGGGTCTGCTGCTGGACGGAAAGTCCAGAATGAGCCGCGCCGGCGAACAAGTACACCACTATTCGGTCACCTCCACGCACGCCGAATACACGGTAGTTCCGGAATCCGGCGCCATCCCGGTGCCGAAGGACATTCCGTTCGACCGGGCCTGCATCATCGGCTGCGGCGTGATGACCGGTGTCGGCGCGGCTGTGCGGAAGGCCAGGGTCGCGGCGGGTAGCAGCGTCGTGGTCATAGGCTGCGGCGCGGTGGGGCTGAACGTGTTGCAGGGCGCCAGGCTGGTCGACGCCGGTCTGATCATCGCGGTGGATGTCGGCAAGGCCAGGCTCGATCGCGCGCTGCAATTCGGAGCGACCTGTGCCGTGGACGCTGCGGGCGATGCGCTGGACCAGATCAAGGCGCTTACCAGGGGTCGCGGCGCTGATTACGTGTTCGAGGCCGCGGGCAACAAGAACACTTTCCGGCTCGCGGTCGAGGCGGTGCGACCCGGCGGCGATGTCGTCTGGCTGGGCAAGATCAACGTCAGCGAGGAAGTCAGTTTCCGTTGGGGTTCGCTCATGGGCGAGAAGCGGATCGTGCGTTCCAGCTACGGCAATGCCCGCCCGCGGCGCGACTTCCCGTGGATCGTGCGCGAATACCTCGATGGACGGCTGAAGCTCGACGAACTGATCA
>JBQTIV010000016.1:0-1853 GCA_052387775.1 Betaproteobacteria bacterium | reverse complement strand
CGCTCGAACCGCGCGCGCGTCAGACGTTGATGCTCGATCACCCGACCACCGGCATCGGCCACCGCCAGCTCGAAGACGTTCTTTGCCAGGTCCACCGCAACGGTTGTAGCATTCATGCTTGGACTCCTTCCGTTCGTTACGCTCTAGCCCACCATAGACTCGAGCTGGCACCATGATGCCGAAAAAACGGGAGGAGTCCATCCCATCACTCCACGCTGACGCGCAAATCGCGTCGCTGCCTCGCGCGCAGGTGAGCGCGACACGTTAGAAGGCGCTTATTAAGGCACCGGCGTATAATTGTCCATATCCGTTGCCACAGGCCACCGTGTCTGAACTCGATCGCCTCAAGGAGCAAGTTGCCTACCTTAAGTTCTGGCAGGGCATCATGGTCGTAACCGATATCAGCATAGTCGGATGGCTCGTTTCGACCGCTGATGGTGCACGTCCTCTGACTGTCGCACTGGCCGTCGTCGGAGTAGTCTTGTTGACACTTGGCATCGTCATGCTTCATCGCCGAATAGAGCGACGTATCGATCACATTGGGAGACTTTAGCCATGGAAACTCTCGCCGCTATCGTCATGCTTGCCGTCGTGATCGTGTTTGTTGGCATCGCCCTAGACGCAGCCCGCCGCGCTAAGTAGCGCCTTCTAACCCCGCGCCCCAATCCGACGGGCGAATGCGGGTACATTTCCATCGACCGTCTCGCACGCCCGCGGTTGGGCGCGAACGTTGGGCACATGAGGCCATCGAGTCGTGGCGAAAAGGCAAGTCTTGAGGAGGAGGTCATGTCCAGTTTGGAAACACACTATTCGGCCAGCAACATCGAGGCGCGAATCCTGGCGGCCATCCGCGCGGCCGGATTGAATCCGGAGCGACGCCTGTCGCCCCAGGAGCTGGGGGCGCTCGACCATTTCCATACGGGCGGACTGCGCGCTTCACGCGAGCTGATGGAGTTGGCGCGGATTCGGGCCGAAGACCGCGTTCTCGATGTTGGAGCCGGGCTGGCCGGTCCCGCACGGATGCTCGCTTCCACGCCCGGCTGCCGCGTCGCCTGCATCGAAATGTCGCCCGATTACTGCGCCGGCGCGGAACTGCTCAATCGGCTGACCGGCCTCGAGGACCGAATCGAGGTGCACAGGGGCAGCGCTCTCGACCTGCCGTTTCCCGACGATTCGTTCGATGTCGTCTGGATGCAGAATGTCGGCATGAACATCGCGGACAAGCGCAGGCTCTACGGGGAGATCTACCGCGTCCTCAAGCCGGGCGGCCGGTTCGCCTTCCAGGAGATGGCCGCAGGAAGAGTGGCGACGTCCTATTTTCCGCTTCCCTGGGCCACCGACTCTGCCGGCAACTTCCTCGTCGCCGCCGAAGAGATGCGGTCGGTTCTCGGCGAGAGTGGATTCGTCGCTGAACTCTTCGAGGATACCAGCGACGCTCATTTGAGCGCGACAACTGCGAACACCACACCCGCGCCGGCGGGGCAGCTGGGCCTGGCAGTGTTCGTCGACAATCTCGCGCAAAAAGCTGCGAACGCGCGGCGCAGCCTTCAGGAAGGCCAGGTCCGGCTGGTCAGGGGTGTCTTCCGGGTGAATTGACGAACCACGCTGCCGGCACTCTCATTCGATCGCTGAAGGCAGCCACGCAGCAAGTGCGGGCGATCAGCCGACCACCAGCGCCCCGTGCTGGCTCTGCCCCTCGGTCATTCCGCGCGCCTTCATCCAGTCATAGGCCCGGTCGAAGAGCGCGGGATCGTAGTAATCCACGTGCTTGTAATGGACGAACACGCGCAGCAGTTCGAGCGGCTTCAGCGCGCCCTTGGCGTGCGCCGCCACGTGGTGGGCGTACTTGTAGA
>JBQTIV010000015.1:0-30834 GCA_052387775.1 Betaproteobacteria bacterium | reverse complement strand
TGGCCGCTGTAGGACAGATTGAACGATTTGTTGATCAGCGGGAAATCAGGAACGATGTTGCCAAGCACAGCGCGCTCGAGCGCCGGCCAGTTCTGCCACGACGGATCGTGTGCATGCAGGCGGCGGATGCGGTTATCGGCGCCGGTTTCGAGCGCGATCAACACCTCGCCGCGCCAGCCTTCGACCCAGCCGATGCCGAACGCCTCCTGCGGTGCATCCGCAACCGGCGCAACGATGTCGCCGGCGGGCAAGCCGGAAAGAATCAGATCGATAAGACGCAACGACTCGGCTATTTCCTCGAAGCGCACAGTCGCGCGCGCCGCCACATCGCCGTTGCGGTGCGTCGCCATGCGCACCTCGAATGTGTCGTATGGCGCTGGCGGAAACTGCGCGCGCAAGTCCCAGGCCATGCCGCTGGCACGTCCCGCCGGCCCGGTAAGCGCCAGCCGGCTGGCAAGCTCGGGCTTGACGCGGCCGCAGCCGATGAAACGGTCCTGCAAGCCCGCGTGCTCCTCATATATGCCCTTCAGCAACGCCACGGTGTTGCCGAGCGTATCGATTTCTCCACGGATCTTTGCGATGCCTTCCGCATCGAGGTCGCGCGCCACGCCTCCGGGCACGATGCCATCCATGAGGTAGCGGTGGCCGAACAGTGCCATGTTGATGCGCAGCATATCTTCCCTGAGGCAGGAAAACTGCGCCAGACCGAATGCCAGGCCCGCGTCGTTACCCATGAAACCCAGGTCCCACAGATGCTGGCCGATGCGCTCGCGTTCCAACAGCAGCGCCCGCAACCACAGCGCGCGCTGCGGCAGCGTCACGCTGCATGCGCTTTCGACCGCCATCGTATAAGCCCAGGCATAAGCCACCGTTGAATCTCCGGAGATGCGTCCGGCAAGCAGCGCGCCCCGCTTGAGTTCCATCTGCTCGAAGCGTTTTTCGATGCCTTTGTGCTTGTAGCCGAGCCGCTCTTCGAGGCGCAGGACGCCCTCGCCGATGATGGAGAAGCGGAAATGCCCGGGTTCGATCGTGCCGGCATGCACCGGTCCGACCGGGATTTCATGTACACCCTCGCCTTCGACGCGGACGAAGGGGTAATCGTCTGCTTCGTCGTGGTGAGTGATGGGTGATGGGTGATGAGCGTCAAAATCCTTGCGAAGCGGGAACTCGTCGGCGCGCCATGCGGCGTGGCGGAGCCACTTACGGCGGTCGGCGGCGCCCTCCGCCGGTATTCCCAGCAGATCGAATACCGAGCGTTGCATCCGGTTCGCCGCCGGAAAGATGTCGGAGATGTCGGGAAAGCCCCCGCTGCGAAGAGGCAGCGTGATGGCAAGCAGTCCGGACTGCACAGTCAACGCGGCGTGCACCGACCAGCCCTGCCCCCGATCCTCGTTGTCGCTGCCCCATAACGCAACCAGCCTGCCGCCTTTGTCGCGCACCTGTTGGCAGGCCGCGCGCCATTGCTTCGCGTCGACGAATCCACGCCACACCGGCATCGCCCCGGGTAGCCGACTTAGTTCGATCGGAAAGTCCTCAAGCTTCATGTGATTCGAGGGAGTGAGGATTTAGGATTGGGGATTGGAGATTGAGGATCGAGTAATCAAATCCTCTGCGCATTTCATCTTTCGCTCGTTCCTCAGTCCTCATTCCCTAATCCTCAATCCCCAATCCTCACTCCTATCCAATAAGCTGCGCGGCCTGACGGTACCAGTCGGCAAGATACGGCGGAATGTACAAACCGAGCAACAATACGAGCGCAAGGTGTACGAACACGGGTATCAACGCCGGCGGATGCGGCAGGCGCCGCGCAGTCGCAGTGCCGAATACCATTGGCTGGACTTTGCCGAAGATCGCGGCAAAGGCCACGCCCAGCGCCGCCAGCAGAAAAGGCGTGGCCCATGGCTGCTGGTGCATGGTCACCGTGAGAATCATGAATTCACTCGCGAACACGCCGAACGGCGGTATGCCGAGTATCGCGAGCACGCCCAGCATCAGCCCCCAGCCGATGGTCGGGTTGCTGTCGATCAGCCCTCTGATGTCGTCCATGACCTGCGTGCCGGATTTCTGCGCGGCATGGCCGACGGTGAAAAAGATCGCTGACTTGGTGAGCGAATGTACCGTCATATGCAGCAATCCGGCGAAAGTAGCCAGCGCACCGCCCATGCCGAAGGCAAAGGTCATCAGCCCCATGTGCTCGATCGAGGAGTAGGCGAACAGGCGTTTGACGTCCTTCTGCCGCGACAGCAGGAACGCGGCCACCACTACCGACAGCAGGCCGAAACCCATCATTAGATTGCCGGCAAAATGGGTGCCGAGCGCGCCTTCGACCAACACCTTGGAACGCACTACTGCATACAGCGCGACGTTGAGCAGGAGTCCTGACAGCACCGCCGAAATCGGGGTCGGACCTTCAGCGTGAGCATCCGGCAGCCAGTTGTGCAACGGAACCAGCCCCACCTTGGTGCCGTAACCGATCAGCAGGAACACGAATGCGAGCCCGAGCACAGTGGGTTCGAGCTCGCCTTTCACCTCGTTCAAGTGCGTCCACAGCAGCGAGGTACCACCCAGCCCCAGCACTTTCTCCGCGGCAAAATACAACAGTATGGTGCCGAACAGCGCCTGCGCGAGCCCCACCCCGCACAGGATGAAGTACTTCCACGCCGCCTCCAAACTCGCCGGCGTGCGGTACAGGCTCACCAGCAGCACAGTGGTAAGAGTCGCCGCTTCCATCGCCACCCACAGGATGCCGACATTGTTGGTGAGCAGTGCGAGCAGCATGGTGAAACTAAACATCTGGTACATGCTGTGATAAAGCCGCAGCCGGTTCGGCGAGAGCCGGCCGTCATTCAACTCGATGCGCATATACGGGCGGCTGAAGAGCGAAGTCGTAAAGGCGACGAACGCCGTCAACGCCACCAGGAACACGTTGAAAGAATCGACAAAGAAATTCTCATTCCAGACCAGCACCGGCCCGTCGGCAATGATGCGCGCAGTGAGTACCGCCGCCGCCACGAAGGTGAGCAGGCTCATGGCGGAGTTGAGCTCCGGCGCGAAACTGCGATGCCCCCAGAATCCGAGCACGATGCCACCGGTAAACGGTACGCCCAATACCAGCAGGAGCTCCATCAGCGTTCCTTGAGTTTCTCCAGGTGATGGATGTCGAGACTTTCGAAGGTCTCGCGGATGTGGAAGAAGAACACCCCGAAGATCAGCGTGCCGACCAGCACGTCGAGCGCGATTCCCAGCTCCACCACCATCGGCATGCCATAAGTGGCGGAAGTCGCCGCGAAAAACAGCCCGTTTTCCATCGCCAGGAAGCCGATTACCTGCGAGACCGCCTTGCGCCGGGTGATCATCATCAGGAAGGCAAGCAGAATGCAGGCGGTGGCGATGCCCAGAGTGCTCTTGTTGATGGTGCCGGCGAACTGCGTGATCGGGGTGGCCAGATTGAACGCGAAAATCACCAGCACGATGCCGATGAGCATCGTTGCCGGCATGTTGATCAGGGTCTCGACGTCCCAGCGCACGTTCAACGCACGGATCAGCCGGTGCATGATCCACGGCAGCAGCAACACCTTGAGAGCCAGCGTCAGCATTGCGGAGTAATACAGATGGTTCTGGTGCGTCGAGTAGGCGACCACCAGCGTGGAGAGCACCAACACGAAACCCTGCGCGGCAAACAGGTTGATCAGCGACAGGATGCGCCGCTGCGTAAGCATCGCGAAGGCGAGCAGCAGCAGGAGCGCTGCAAACAGGTTGATCAATTGCGCGTGGAACGGCAAATTCATTTTAGTTCAAGATCTTTGACCGCAAGGGACGCGAAGGACGCAAGGTGAATCGTCATAAACCGTTAACCGCTCCACAGCCAATTCAATCGCCCGAATCCAGAGCGTTGCCCCGATAACAGATTGAAAGTCCCGCCACCTGCATGTGTTTTTCCTTTGCGTCATTTGCGTCCTTGGCGGTTCAGGACTATCCATGTTTCAGCGTTCGAGCAGGAAATGGATGAGCATGCCGAGGGTGGCGAGCATGAAGGCGGCGCCGAGAAATTCGGGCGCACGGAAAATGCGCATCTTGGCCGATACTGTCTCCAGCAATGCCAGCCCCGCGCCGGCGCCGAGCAGCTTCAATACCAGCGCAGCGAGCGCGACGGGCAAGGCGATCCAGTCGCCGGCTCCGGCGATGCCCCAGGGCACGAATATGGCGATGCCGATCGCCACATAGGCGGTGAGCTTGAGGCTCGCCGCCCATTCGATCAGGGCCAGATGGCGCGCCGAATACTCGAGGACCATCGCCTCATGGATCATGGTGAGTTCGAGGTGCGTGGACGGATTATCGATCGGAATGCGCGCGTTTTCCGCCAGCAGCACCATCAGGAACGCGACCGCCGCGAACGCCATGCTCGGATAAATCACGAATTCGCGGTGGGCCAACGTCTCGACAATGGTCGGCAGTGAAGTGGAGTGGCTGATGAGCGAGGCGGTGAACAGCGTCATAAGCATCGCCGGCTCGGCCAGGAAGCCGATCATCATCTCGCGGCGCGCGCCGAGCGTGCCGAACGAAGTGCCAACGTCCATGCCGGCAAGGGAAATAAATACGCGCGCCAGCGCGAACAACCCGACCAGCGCGATCACGTCCGCAGCCGGGGCAAAGGGTAACGACGTGGCGAGCACCGGGACGATGCCGACCGCGAGCCACATGCAACCGAACAGGATATAGGGTGTGACGCGGAACAGCGGCGAGGCGTTGTGCGCGAGTACTGCATCCTTGTGAAACAGTTTGTGCAGCACCTTGTACGGTTGCCAGATTCCCGCCCCGCTCTTGTTCTGCAGCCAGGCGCGGCACTGGTTGACCCAGCCCAGCATGAGCGGCGCGATCAGCACTACCAGCACCGACTGCATCACCTGGAAAATGACCCCGCTGGTCATGCTCACTGGACGAATACCAGCAGCGCGATCAGCGTCAGGAAGCTGAACAGCAGGTATACCGAAATGCGCCCCTGCTGCAGCCTGCCGATGTGACCGGAGAGAAATTCGGTGAGGCGGGCGATCGGCAGATACATCCAGTGCCAGTGCCTGTCCTCCACTGACTGCCTGAATACCGGCTGCGGATCGTCTGCACGCGGGATTTCACGGTGGATCAGGTAGACCGGCGCAAAGATCTGCCGTATCGGCTGGCCGAATGCATCCGCGCTGTCCTGCATGCGTGAGGTCTGCGCCGGGAAGCCGCAATCCCACGGATCGGCGCGCCGCATCCGCCCATGATAGACGTGACGCACTGCGAGGAAGGTCAAGCCGAACACTGCCGCGATCACCAGAAGGAAAACGACCGGGCTGTAACTGGCCTGCGCGCTGGAGGTCGGTACCAACCACAGCCAGCCAGAGGACAACGTTTCCTCGCTTAGCCCGGTCTTGATCAGGGCAAGACTGACCTTGTCGAGCGCGCCGATCATGAACGCTGGAAACAGCCCGAGCGCGAAGCAGGCCAGCGTTAGCCATAGCATGCCCGCGCGCTCCCAGCCGCTCGCCTCGCGCGGTGGCTGCGCAAACGCGTGACGGTGCTGGCCAAGGAAGGCGATGCCATAGACCTTGACAAAGCACATTCCGGTCAGCGCCCCGGACAGCGCGAGTACCGCGGCGACGATTGGCACCAGGCTCCTCACCACGCTGCTTTCCAGCAGAGGCGCCTGCAGCGAAGCCTGAAAAGTGAGCCACTCGGAGACGAAGCCGTTTAACGGCGGCAAAGCCGATATCGCCAACGCACCAACCAGGAAATAAAGCGCGGTGTGCGGCAGGTAGCGGATCAGCCCGCCCATCTCGTTCAGGTTCCTCAAACCTGTGGCCTTCAGGATCGAGCCGGCGCCGAGGAACAGCAAGCCCTTGAACACCGCATGATTGAGCGTGTGATAAAGCCCGGCAATCAGTCCGAGCACGCCGGCGAGCGTGTGGCCGCTGCCGATAAATACCATCGACAGCCCGATGCCGATCAGAATGATGCCGATGTTCTCGACGGAGTGGTACGCGAGCAGGCGTTTCAAATCGTGCTGCATGAGCGCGAACAGCACGCCGAACAGCGAGGTGGCGGCGCCGAACAGCAGCACCGTCAGACCCCACTCCCAGCGGATGCCGCCGATGAGATCGTAGATAACGCGCACCATGCCGTAGATCGCGGTCTTCAGCATCACGCCGCTCATCAACGCAGACACCGGCGACGGCGCCGCCGGATGCGCCTCCGGCAACCATACATGCAACGGCAACATGCCGGCCTTGGCGCCGAAGCCGAAAAACGCCAGCAGGAACGCCACCGTGGCCCAGAATCCGCTCAGGTTCGCCGCGCGCAGCGCCTCGAACGTGTAGTCGCCGTGGCCGCCATGAAGTACGCCGAAGCACAACAGGATGCCCAGCGCGCCGATATGAGCGACCAGCAGATAGATGAAGCCGGCTTTGCGGTTCTGCTCCTGATGATGCTCCTTAGTGACAAGGAAATACGACGAAAGCGCCATCGATTCCCAGGTGATCATGAACAGATAGGCATCGTCGGCGATCAGCACGAAGGCCATGCTGGCGAGAAACACGTGATACTGAAGGCTCAACAGTCCAAGCGCGCTGCCCTTGGTGTCGCGAAAGTAGCCGGCGGCGAACAGCGAAATACCGAAAGAGACCCCGCCTAACAGCAGCAGGAAAAACCCGGCCAGGGCATCGACGCGAACGTGGAACGGCAGATCTGGCAGGCCCGCCGGCAGAATCGCAGTGCTGGGCGGAGCACCGATTGCCCAAAGTCCCGTGGCCGCAAGCGCAAGCGATACCAGCGCCCCTGCCGGAAACGCGACGCGGGTGATGAGCCACGGTGTGCGCATCAACGCCAGCCCAAACACACCCAGCCCAATCCACATTACCGCCAGCGTGACCGCGGCCTCGATCGGCTGCCAGGAAACGAAGTCCATTATTGATTCTTACGCGGTCGAGAGGCCGGCGTTCAAGATGCCCGGGATGATAGCACCCGCGTCAGCGCGCTCCCAAGCAAGGCGGAGTTCGTCAGACTTTCAGAAACTCCTGACGGCCTCCCAGCCAGCGTTCGAGGTGACGTGCGGCGCCCCCGGAATGATCTCGCAGCAACTGCGGCGCGACATTGCGCGCCGCCTCAAGAAGATCGAGATCCTTTTCCAGATCGGCGAAGCGCAACATCGGCACGCCGCTTTGGCGCGCGCCCAATAACTCGCCCGGACCGCGCAGGCGCAAATCGTGGCGCGCGATTTCGAAGCCGTCGGCATTCTCGTAGATGATGCGCAGGCGCTCGCGAGCATTGTCCGAAAGCGGGTTCTGGTACAGCAGGATACAGACGCTGGACTCGGCGCCGCGGCCCACCCGGCCGCGCAACTGATGTAGTTGCGACAAGCCCATGCGCTCGGCATGCTCGATCACCATCAGAGATGCGTTGGACACGTCCACGCCGACCTCGATCACCGTAGTCGCGACCAGCAACTGGATCTGGTTGGCTTGGAAGGCCGCCATCATTGCGGCTTTCTCCTGATTTGGCAGCCGCCCGTGCACCAATCCGATGTTCAGTTCCGGGAACGTCTGCCGCAGGCTGTCATAGGTATCGATTGCCGTCTGCAATTGCAGCGCTTCGCGACGCGCTCGAACCTTGAACGGCAATTCCGTCGCAACGGAGCGCGCAGCCTCGCCACCTCCGCGGCCCCACGGCGCAAGCTGGTCCTTGTTTCGCGCTCCGCCGTCGGACTCCTCGATCAGTGGACATACCCAGTAGGCCTGCTTGCCCTCCAGGCAAGCGTCGCGCACCCGCCGCAGCACTTCGTTGCGGCGCGTTTCCGACAACAGCTTGGTCAGCACCGGCGTTCGTCCCGGCGGCATCTCATCGATCACCGAGACGTCGAGGTCGGCGTAGAAGCTCATCGCCAGCGTGCGCGGGATCGGTGTGGCGCTCATCATCAGCTGGTGCGGCTGCAACGCCTGATCGGTGCGGCTGCCCTTCATGCGCAGCGCCAGACGCTGGTGCACGCCGAAGCGGTGCTGCTCGTCGACGATCGCCAGCCCCAGTTTTCTGAAAATGACCTCTTCCTGGAACAGCGCATGCGTTCCGATCGCGAGCTGCGCCTTGCCGGCCTCGATCGCCGCAAGCACCTTGTCGCGATCCTTCTTTTTCAGGCTGCCTGTCAGCCACGCCGATTCAATTCCCAGCGGCGCCAGCCACAGGGAGAATTTCCGATAGTGCTGCTCCGCGAGGATCTCCGTGGGCGCCATCACCGCTGCCTGGTAACCGCTCTCGATTGCCTGCAACGCCGCGAGCGCGGCCACGATGGTCTTGCCGCTGCCGACATCACCCTGGAGCAATCGTTGCATCGGGTGTGGGCGCGCAAGATCGTTGCGGATCTCGTTGAGCGTGCGCACCTGCGCGCGGGTGAGGCGGAATGGCAATGACGCGATCAGGCGCTTGGACAAGCCCGAATACTGCAACAGGGGATGCGCGCGCACGCGGTTGCGGCGGTCGCGATGCAGTCGCATCGACAGTTGCTGCGCCAGCAATTCGTCGAACTTCACCCGGCGCCAGGCTGGATGGGCGTGCTCGAGCAGCGCCTGGGCGTCGACCTCTGGTGTCGGGTTATGCAGAACCTGGACTGCTTCCGCGAACAGCGGAAGCCTGAGCTTCTTGCGCACCGGTTCCGGCAGCGTGTCCTCAAGGTCAGCGCGCTCGAGCGCGCGCGCGGCGAGTTTGCGCAATGTGTCCTGGCCCAGGCCCGCAGTCGTCGGATAGATAGGGGTAAGCGCCTGCGGCAACGGCACTTCGCCGCGCAGCACGCGAAAGCGCGGGTGCACCATCTCCGCACCGAAGAAACCCTGGCGGATTTCTCCTATCACGCGAACGCGCGCGCCGGGAGCGAGCGCCTTGTGCTGGCTTGGATAGAAATTGAAGAACCGCATCATCACTCTGCCGCTGCCGTCATCGACCTCAGAAACGAGTTGCCGGCCCGGACGGAATTTGACCTCGGTCTTCAGCACCGTGGCCTCGATCTGCACGGTGTCCCCCGAGAGCGCGTCGTGGATCGAAACGATGCGGGTCTCGTCCTCGTAGCGCAACGGCAGGTGCAACACCAGATCGGAGAGCCGCAAGACGCCTAGCCGCGCCAGCCTTTCGCGCACTGCGGGAGTGGCAAATGAAAGAGAGGCGTGAGGAGTAAGGGGTGAGGCGAGAGGCGTGAGGCGTGAGGCGGAAGAACCGTCTTTGGTATTTGACGCAGCCTGTGCAGGCGCGCGCTTCTTGCTTGCGCTAAGGGCAGGCTGTTTGTGTACTTGTGGAAGTGCGCGTTTCACGTGGACTGCCCCGTCCGGCGCTTGCACCGGTCGGAAACTTTCTGCCGATTTTTCTCCTCACTCCTCACCCCTCACCCCTCACGCCTCACGCCTGTCGGCTTACGCCTTCACCAGTATCGCCTCGACCTCCACCAGCGCGCCGCGCGGCAGCTGGGAAACGCCGACCACGGAACGCGCCGGAAAAGGTTGCCTGAAGTACTGCGCCATGATCTCGTTCAGACGCGCGAAGCTGGCAAGGTCGGTAAGGAACACAGTGACTTTCACCACGTCCTCGAGGCTCGCGCCGGACGCGGCGGCCACCGCCCGCAGGTTGCCGAACACGCGATGGATTTGCGCGTCGACTCCATTGACCACTTGCATGGTCGCCGGATCGAGCCCAATCTGGCCGGACAGGTAAATCGTGCTGCCCGCCTGCACGGCCTGGGAATAAGTTCCAATTGCCTGGGGGGCGTCTTTGGTGCTGATTGCTTGTTTGGTCACGGCCCGCTCCGGGGTATAGAATGTTGCGCCACAACAAGGCTTGGTCCCTTCGCGGTCAGCCTTGAAATGCGTTTGGCGATGATAACCGATGGCCCCCAGCCTCTCGGCCCCCGGCGGACGAATAAAAACGAAACCATGAGTCGCAAACAGTCGTTGCCGGCGGGCGGTCGCAAACTCTGCTCGCCCTGTTTCTTGCACTGATCCTTCTGAGCACAAACTTGATGAGATCCGCTTCCGCAAACGACCGGAAACCCGACGTATTTACTCTGGCTGTCGCGGCCATCGGGATAGTCTTTGGCGATATCGGCACCAGCCCCTTATACACAATGAAGGAGGCTTTCAGCGGCACCCACCCCGTCGCCGCGAGCTATGGCAACGTGCTCGGCGTGTTGTCGCTGGTGTTCTGGGCGCTCGTCATCGTCGTTACGCTCAAATACGTGATGTTCATGATGCGCGCCGATAACCGCGGCGAAGGAGGAATCATGGCCCTGCTGGCCCTGGTTCTGCGTGCCACCGCGAGCGGGACCAGCGGCCGTTGGCTCCTGATGACGCTTGGGCTTTTCGGTGCCGCGCTGTTCTACGGGGATGGCATCATCACGCCGGCAATTTCGGTGCTCTCCGCGGTGGAAGGTCTGGAAGTTGCCACGCCCGCGCTGCAACCTTTCGTCATCCCGATCACGATCGTGATTTTGATCGGACTGTTTGTGTTTCAGCAGAAGGGCACGGAAATGGTTGGAGCGCTGTTCGGACCGATCACGGCCGTATGGTTCGCCGTGCTGGCCCTGCTCGGCATCATTAACATCATGGAGTACCCCGGTGTGCTCGTTGCGGTTTCGCCTGCCTACGCGGTACGTTTCTTTGCCGCGAATGCCTGGGGCGGCTTCCTGGTGCTCGGCGCAGTCGTGCTGGCGATCACCGGCACTGAAGCCTTATATGCGGACATGGGCCATTTCGGCAAGAAGCCGATCCGTCTCGCCTGGGGCGCCTACGTCATGCCGGCGCTGTTGCTCAATTACTTCGGCCAGGGCGCGTTGATCCTTCATGACCCTGGCGCGCTCGCACACCCGTTTTACCACATGGCTCCGGAATGGGCGCTCTACCCCATGGTAATTCTGGCAACCATGGCAACCGTAATCGCCTCGCAGGCGGTCATTTCGGGGACGTACTCGCTGACACGCCAGGCAATCCAGCTCGGCTACTGCCCGCGCCTGGAAGTGACTCACACCTCGGAAAGCGAAATCGGTCAGATCTATATGCCCTGGATCAACTGGGCCTTGCTTTCGGCGGTGATCGGGTTGGTGCTGGGCTTTGGCTCCTCGAGTAATCTCGCGGGCGCTTACGGTATAGCAGTGACCGGCACGATGGCCATCGACACCATCCTCGCCTTTGTTCTGGTACGTAAATTGTGGAAGTGGCCGCTATGGATTGCACTTCCGCTCCTGTTGATCTTTCTTGCCATCGACTTGTCATTCTTCAGCGCCAACGCGATCAAACTCTTTCATGGCGGCTGGTTTCCAATCGTCGTCGCAATCCTGTTGTTCGCGGTGCTGTCCACCTGGAAGCGTGGTCGTCAACTGCTGATGGAGCGCCTGGCTCCGGGAGCGATACCGATCGAACCGTTCATCCAGAGCGTGACTGCGCATCCGCCCACCCGGGTTCCCGGCACGTCGGTGTTTCTGACTGCGGCTGCGGAAGGCGTGCCGCATGCGCTGCTGCACAACCTCAACCACAACAAAGTTCTGCACGAGCGCATCGTGCTGCTCACCGTGGATACGCGCGACATCCCTCACGTTCCGGACGGAGAGCGCATTGAGATCATGCCGCTTGGCAGCGATTTCTACCGGGTTATCGCGCACTACGGTTTCAAGGATGAACCGGACGTGCCGCATGCGCTCGAGCTCGCTGGGGCGAAGGGACTGAAGTTCGAGATGATGGAAACTTCATTCTTCCTGAGCCGACAAACGCTGATCCCGAAAGTCGGGCCTGGCATGGCACTGTGGCGCGAGAAGCTTTTTGCCCTGATGTCGCGCAATGCCGCAAGCGCCACGACATTTTTCAAGATCCCCGCCAATCGCGTGGTAGAGCTCGGTACCCGCGTCGAACTTTAGTGTCCAGCGCGAGCAGTGCTCGCTGGTCGAACTCGAGGGAGTACGATCGACCCCTACATCTCGCCAAATGCAAAAGCCACCCTTGAGGTGGCTTTTGCATTTGGTGGAGACGAGGAGGATCGAACTCCCGACCTTCGCATTGCGAACGCGACGCTCTCCCAGCTGAGCTACGTCCCCATCATCACGCGAGCGAAACTCCATGCGCTCTAGTCAGCGCGCTATTATACTGGAACCAAATTCCGGCAAAACGACTTCCCACCCCATGAAGATCGAGCCGCCGCTGGGCTACGAGCAGATCACGCCGCTGCGAAAGAACCACAAGGTGGTCCTGCCGCGCATGGTGGAAGAGACACCTGCCGTGTTCCACCGGCTGCATGCGATGCCGATCAGCCTGGCCGAATTCGGACCTGCCAGCCGCGACTATCCCATCGTCTTCGTCAGTGCCGATGAAGGCAAGACATTCAACGCAGTGGCCGTACTCGGCATGCAGTCCATGCAGAATCTTTTCATCCTCACCGACGGCACCTGGGACCGCCGGGTCTACCTGCCCGCTTATGTGCGCCGCTACCCTTTTTGCATGGCCAAGGTAACGCTGGACGGCGAAACGCAGAATGAACGCGTCGTCTGTGTAGAGGCGAGCGCGGTTCAGGACGGCGGCGAGCCGCTCTATGATGAATCCGGCAACACGCTGCCGCAATGGGACGCGCTGGAAAAGCTGATCTACGACTACGAGAGCGACCTCGTGCGGGCGGAAGAGTTATGCAAACTGCTGGCTGGGCTTGAACTGCTGGAGCCGTTCGCGATGAAGGCCGAGGTCGAAGGGTTCACCATGCAACTGGAAGGGATGCATCGGGTTGCGAGAAATGCGCTCGAATCGCTGGGCGACGACAAACTGCACCAGCTGCTCGTCGCCGGCGTACTGGAAAAGATCTATTCGCACCTGCTGTCGCTTGACAACTTCCGGCGCCTGCTCAATCGCCGCAGTTTCTTTGCGGCGAGCCCGCCGACCAAGCCCCGCGACCTCAACTAGTCCTGGCTGGTTTGCGCCGGTTGGACCACGCCAGCAGCGCGATGCCGCCCAGCACCATTGGCACGCTCAACCACTGGCCCATCGACAATCCCAGCGCAAGCAATCCCAGGAACCCGTCCGGCTCGCGGGTGAACTCGACGAGGAATCTCAGAGTCCCGTAACCCATCAGGAACACTCCCGATACCGCGCCGACGGGCCGCCATCGCCTGGAGAACCACCAAAGCAACGCGAACAGTACCAGGCCCTCCAGAAAGAATTCGTAGAGCTGCGACGGGTGGCGTGACAGGTTGTCGACGTTTGGAAAGACCATCGCCCAGGGAACATTGGTGGGCCGTCCCCACAGTTCCGCATTGATGAAGTTGCCGATCCTTCCGGCACCCAACCCGAGAGGAATCAGCGGGGCGATGAAGTCGGTCACCGCCAGCCAGTTCTTGTGACGCGAGCGCGCGAACCACAGCATCGCCACCAGCACGCCCAGAAAGCCGCCGTGAAAAGACATGCCGCCTTCCCACAAGAAGAGGATTCGCACCGGATCGTACAGATACTCGGAGAACTTGTAGAACAGCACGTAACCAAGCCGCCCGCCCAGCACGGCGCCGAGCACGCCGAGGAACAGGATGTCGTCGAGATCGCGTTTGCTCCAGCCCAGCCACGGCTGGGTCCTGATGCGGTAACGTCCGAGCACCAGAACGATGACGAAAGCCAGCAGGTACATCAGTCCGTACCAGCGCACCGCCAGCGGGCCGAGATGGAGCGCTACGAGATCGAACTGCGGATGGATGAGCATGAACGTGCCGGCGCAATTGGCAAATTATACGTGAGGGCCAACGCCTATTTTATCGGCAGAACGAAAGAACAAACCACTCACCGCGGAGGACGCAGAGGACGCGGAGGAAGCACAGGAGCAAGAAAAGCATGCGAGAGTTAAAACCCGGTATCGGTGGTCAATTCGCCGCCACAACCGCTTTTAACTTCCACATGTTTTCCTCGTTTTTGCCTTTCCTCTGCGTCCTCCGCGGTGAGTGCCGCTTTTTACTTAGTTTGGAGTTGGCAAGTAAATCTTGCGAGGAAACCCAACAACTGCCTAAGGGATCTCCACGTAGTTCATGCGCCCCAGGATGATGGCGGCGCGCTGCTCCAGCAGCGGGGTATAGCGCACCCGGTCATAGTAACGCGGCTTCGGCACCATTGCGGCAAGCCGCGCCGCCTGCTCGTTATCGAGATAGGCGGCGCTAGTGTCGAAGTAATGTCGTGCCGCGGCCTCGGCGCCGAACACGCCGTTTCCCCATTCGATGATGTTGAGATAGATCTCGAAAATGCGCCGCTTGGTCATGACGTTCTCGATCATGATGGTGATCAGCGCTTCCTGTGCCTTGCGCCACGGCGTGCGTTTGCCCGACAGAAACAGGTTCTTGGCCAATTGCTGGCTGATGGTCGAGCCCCCGGCAACGATCTTTCCCTTGGTGATGTTCTTCTCGTAGGCCTTCTGGATCGCTTCCCAATCGAAGCCGTCGTGGTCGAGGAACTTGGCATCCTCGGCGGCGATCAGCGCGCGCTTGAGATTGATCGAGATGCGCTCATAGGGAACCCATTTGTGGCGCAGCGCCGCGCGGGGATTGTCCTCCTGCATGACTTCCAGCCGTTTTTCCATGAATGCGCTGGCGGAGGGATTGAACCAGATCCACCAGACCACGTTGCCGAATATCCAGAACTGGTAGACGACGATCGCCGCGAGCACGAGGGCCACACTCCGCCAGGCCCAGCGCAGCAGTCGCTTCATTGGCTTCGCAACAGTTCGATGACCGGACGGGTTTGCGGGTGCACGCCGCGCCAAAGGAAAAACGATTCGGCAGCCTGCTCGACCAGCATGCCGAGACCGTCGGCAAGGCGCGCCGCGCCCTGGGCTTGCGCAAAGGCAAGAAAAGGCGTGATTCCCTTGCCGTACATCATGTCGTAGGCAAGCGAGCCCTCGGCGAACACTCCCGACGGCAGCGGCGGCAATTCGCCCTGCAGGCTGCTGGAGGTCGCGTTGATCACCACATCGAAGTGATGGCCCGTCAGTTCGTCGTAACGCAATCCCGACAATACCGAGAAGGACGCCGACGGATGGTGGCGAAATATCTCCGCGAGCTGAAGAGCTTTTTCAACAGTGCGATTGGCAATGACAAGTATGGCCGGCTGTTGAGCCAGCAGCGGCTGCAGCGCACCCCGCGCCGCGCCTCCCGCGCCCATCAGCAGCACCCGTCGGCCGGCAATGCCGAAGCCGAGATTTCCGGCGATGTCGCGGGTGAGGCCGGTACCGTCGGTATTGTCGGCGCGGATGCGCCCGCTGTCGAAGTTCAGGAAATTCGCCGCCTGCGCATCTTTGGCGCGCTGGGAAACTTCATCGGCCAGTTCGAAGGCCTCCAGTTTGAAAGGCACGGTCACGTTTGCGCCCTTGCCGCCCGCGGCGCGAAAGCTTTCCACCGTGCCGCGAAAAGCCCCGGGTGGCGCCAGCAGGCGCGTGTATTCGATATCCTGGCCCGTCTGGCGCGCAAACGCCGCGTGGATTTGCGGCGACTTGCTGTGGGCAATCGGGTTGCCGATTACCGCGTAGCAGTCCGTCATGGGGAAGCGACGAGTTCAAGGTCGCTGCGGGTAAACATCCAGGTGCGAGAAATGCTCAGTATGTCCCAGTCCTTGCGCACCACTGCCGGGAAGGGTGTGAACGGACCGGCAAGTTCGACCACGCGCCTGGCGGCCGCGTCGAGCAAACGATGTCCGGACGAGCGATCGATCTCGACTTTCTCCACGCTGCCATCCGCCTTGATGTGTACGGTCATCAACAGCGATCCGTAAATCCTGCGCTGCTTTGCTTCCTCCGGGTAATTGCTGGTGCCGACCTGCTCGATGCGCCGGCGCCATTTGTCCACGTATTCGGCGTAAATGACACCCTCGGTGCGCGACCCGATGGCTTTGCGACGAGGCAGTTCCTGGTATTCCCTCATCTCCTTTTCGATCTTCGCCTCGAGTTGCGCGATCAACAGGCGCCGCTGCTGTAGTGCGGGATCTTCCAGGCGCTCCTGCTGGGCGGCAGTGGGTGCAGGCTGGGTTTCGGTCGCTGTCGGGTGGCCGCCTTGAGCCAGACGCAGCAGCCGCTGCGCTTCCTCCTCGAGTCGCTGCACCTTTTTCGCCGCCAGTTGAACTTCCTGGGACGCCTCGAGGCTGCTCACTTTCGGCAAATTTGCGCTCGCCCTGGCTTTAGCCGCGGTATTGCCGCCGCCGTCCAGGTTGGCTTGGGCCAACGCATCAGCTTTGAGTGGCTTCGCGGACGTCTTCGAGTTCACCAGCACCACCTCCAGCTGGGGAACGGAATTCCTTCCAGCGAAATTCGGTGGCGCGAACGTAATGAGCAGCAAAACAGCGTGGAAAACGATGGAGAACGCCAGCGCGACGGGCAGGATGTCGCCGCTGGAGGGCGGGGCAGCGACCGAGAGGCTGGCGGCTAGGCTGCCTCGGGTGTCGAACGCGCTGATCGAGATATCCGGCAAATCCGCTGGGCTAAGTGGAAGTAGGGACGGTGCGCCAATTCTAAATAACTGCGAGGCAACTGTCAGCGCACAATTGCATCCGTGTGCCGTTTGAACTCGCAATGCAGCGTCAGTTCAATCAGGTCGATGTCGGAAATTGTCAGTTCCACTCGTTTCCCGGGTGCAAGCGGCGGCAGTGACGGCACCCGGACGACCAGCGGGAGGCGATCGATTCTTGCCAGTTCCTCCCTGAGCACTTCCGCTTCCGCGGTTGCGAGGCCTTCCTGGATCAACCAGCGCAGGCACCAGTAGCGCTCCATGTTGCGCTGAAATTCCGCATAAGCTTCGTAAGCGAGCTCGAAGTCCCGCAGGATCACCAGCAGTCGCTCGTCCTTCGGTGCGAAAGCCGGTGCCTCATGGCGATACAGCGCCAGTAACTGCCGCTGGTTCACCAGGTCCGCGTAACGGCGCAGCGGCGAACTCGCCCAGATGTACTGCGACACGCCCAGCCCCTGATGCGGCGCCGGCAGCGTCGACATCTTCACTTTGCCGTTACCCTGCGCCCGGTACAACGCCGGAATCTCATTGAGCGCAAGCTGCCGGCCCCACTCGGTATTTACCAGGATCATCAGTTCGGAGACGACTTTGTCGATGGGCGATCCGCGCTTGCGCTCGACGATCCTGACCCGGTCGTTGTCGACATAGAAATTGTAGTCCGCGCGCGCGAGTCCCGGCTCCTCTTTGCCGCGGCGTTGTTCCAGCCGGGTAGCAAACCGCCACAGCAGCAGCAGTTCGGCGCCGAATCGACAGTCCACTTGCCCCGCCGTCACCCGCTCCTGGTTGAACTGTACCTCGAGACTATCGTGGCGCAGGTTTGCGGCGATCCCGATGCGTTCCACGGCACTGCGGTTGCCGACGATTTCCAGTTCAGGCGTCACCTCCACGTACATCGACAGGGCCGGACAATCGCGACCCTGCGAAAGCGTGTACTGCTCGATCACGGATTCCGGCAGCATGGTGATCTTGTTTCCCGGGAAGTAGACGGTGGACAGCCGCTTCGACGCCTCGATATCCAGCGGCGATCCGACCACAAAACCGAGCGCAGGCGCGGCGATGTGCACGCCGATCTGCCAGTTGCCGTTCGCAAGCCTGGTGAGCGAGAACGCATCGTCAATCTCCGTGGTGGCGGCATCGTCGATGCTGAACGCCTCCACTTGCGCGGTTTCCAGCGCGCCGGGATCGGTAGCGGTGAGCGCCGCGTCGAAGCCCGTGCCCCCGGGAAAATATTCGAACAGGAAGCGCCCGTAGTGATAGTCGTGGCTGGACGGCAGCGCACCGCATTTTTCCAGCAATTTCGGAATCGTCAGCCGCGCCTGAACTGCGGCTTGGTCCAGCGCCTTGAACTCAATGGTGTTCTTGTCGGGCCGGTACATCAATTCTTTCAACATTGCCTGCATTTCCGCCGGCAGCTCGAACCGGCCAAGCTGCTCGAGGTAGCCGGCCTGCTGTGCCGCACGTTTTTGCTTGCGCTCGATGCTGGCGAGCGCCGATTTCAATGCATCCGGCGGTGCGGCCTTGTAATGGCCTCTGCGTTTCTTATAGAAATGCGTCGGGGTGGCGTGCAGCCGCATCAGCAGGCCGGCGCTCTCCTGCGCCTTGGGCTCGCGCCCGAAGTACTCGCGCCCCAAGTGCTCAAACGAGAACTCGGCCTCGCCGCAGCATTCCCACAGAAACGCCGGGTCAATTTCTTCACAGATCTTGTTCGCCTCCGCGATGAACTGAGACGGCGCGGGGTGCTGGAAGCGGATCAGCACCGCTGCAGCCTTTACCTTGCTGCGTTTGCCGTGCACGGTTTCGACCTGTAGCGACGTGTTGTTGTCCGCAAGCACGGTGCCGACCTTGAAGCCACCGTCCTCTTCGAAGAAAACATTCATGTGCTGCGCCGGTGAAGCGTGGGGGTGAGGGGGAAAGCGCGCGCGATTATACGGGAAGCGTGTCCCTCATTTGGCGAATTCGAGGACGATTTCAAGGTAATCGCCGAACTCCTTGAACCCGTGATCGCTGCCCTGCACGATGACCTGCCGGCAGCCGCGGTAGTGGTCGACCGCGATGCGCCAATCGAGCAATTCGTCTCCGGTGGTGTGCAACAGCAGATAGCGGTCCGGCCGCGCCGGTTTCGCCGCGTTCAATTCGGCGAGCTGTGCGAGGTGTTCCTCGGTAAGCACGTACTCTTCGCCCGAATGAAGATTCTTCTGCGGGCCGAGGTAGGCGCGCAGACCCTCCTGTGGCGTGATCGCAGGATTCACCAGCACGGAACGCACGCCGGTTCTCTCGGTCAGAGCGGCGGCATAGAAACCGCCGAGCGAACTGCCGACGAGCGTGACCTCCTCCTGCGGCGCGCGCGCAACTTCGCGCTCCAGCAGCGCCATCGCCTGCCTGGGCCAGTGCGGCAACGCCGGGCAGACGAACTCCGCGCCCCGACCGAGCGCAGCAAGCCCCTCGCGCAGCTGATTAGACTTGTGAGATGCCGGGGAACTGTTAAATCCGTGGATATAGACGATCATGCGGTTGGCGTTGTGTCTCCCGGCCCGCAATAGCCAGCTAGCGCTTGAGCGCTTCCAGAAGCATGGTGTGAATGCCGCCGAAACTGCCATTGCTCATCACCAGCACGTGGTCGCCTGGCCGGCTGGCAGCGGCGATCGCCTCGGTCAGTTTTCCCAAGTCGTCGAAGCAGGCCGACTTCGCACCGAGCGGCGCGAGCACTGGTCTGACATCCCAGCCCAGGCCGCTGGTGTAGCAGAACACCAGGTCCGCCCCGGAGAGGCTTCCCGCCAGCGCGTTCTTCATCACGCCCATCTTCATGGTGTTCGAGCGTGGTTCCAGGACCGCAAGAATGCGTGCACCGTTGACCTTGCTGCGCAGACCCGCGATGGTGGTTTCGATCGCGGTGGGATGGTGGGCGAAGTCATCGTATATGGTGATGTCGTTGACGGTGCCGCGCACTTCCAGACGGCGTTTCACGTTTCTGAACTCCGCCAGCGCGTCGATGCCCTTGCTGACCGGCACGCCCGCATGTCGCGCGGCGGCAAGCGCAGCCAGCGCGTTGTCGCGATTGTGCTCGCCCAGCAGACCCCAGCTCACGGTGCCGCGCGGACCCCCCTCGAAGAACACGTCGAAGGCATGCTCGTCGCGCGCCTTGGCGACCCAGCCAGCGTCCACACCAAGCAGTTCCACCTTACTCCAGACGCCGCGTGCCAGGACGCGTTTCATGCTCTGCTCGCGGCCGTTGGCGATAATCAGGCCGTTGCCTGGGATGGTGCGCACCAGATGGTGGAACTGCGTTTCGATAGCCGCCACGTCGGGAAAGATATCGGCGTGATCGAACTCAAGGTTGTTCAGGATCGCAGTGCGTGGCATGTAGTGGACGAACTTCGAGCGTTTGTCGAAGAACGCGGTGTCGTATTCGTCCGCTTCGATAACAAAGAAATCCGATTCCGTGGCGCGCGCGGATATCTCGAAATTAATCGGCACCCCGCCAATCAGGAACCCCGGATTGAGCCCGGCGTGCTCCAGCACCCAGGCGAGCATCGACGTGGTGGTGGTCTTGCCGTGGGTGCCGGCAACCGCCAGTACCCACTTCCTCCTCAATACGTTCTCATACAGCCATTGCGGCCCGGAAATGAATGCGAGTCCACGGTCGAGGATTTCCTCCATCAGCGGATTGCCACGGGCAACCACGTTGCCGATCACGAACAGGTCGGGCTTGAGTTCGATCTGCGCCGGATCGAAGCCCTCGATCAGCTCGACGCCCTGTGCTTGCAATTGCGTGCTCATCGGCGGATACACGTTGGCGTCGCAGCCGGTGACCTTGTGTCCCGCCTGCCTGGCGATCACGGCGATCCCGCCCATGAACGTGCCGCAGATGCCTAGTATGTGTATGTGCATTGTGTATGTCTCACCACAGAGACACAGAGGCGCGGAGAAAAGCAAAACCGGAATGAACAACCAGTCTCGCACGCAGGCAGTAGTCCAAACCAATGAAACGACTGCCTTGTTCTTTCCTGCTCTCGATCTTCTCTGTGCCTCTGTGTCTCTGTGGTGGGTCGTCCTCAGTGTTCAGGATCAGCAAACGCCGCCAGCGCGGCGGCAGCAATTCTACCGCCCCACTCCGGGGTGAAGTGGCCGGCATCGTGAACTTCGAGCGGTGCCGGGCAGCCGCGGATATGGCGGCGCAGCTCGTTCATCACTGGCGCGCCAAGCACCGGATCCTGCATGCCGATTGCCATGAAACTCTTGCCATTCCATTGTCTCGACCACCAGTCGCGCGCCGTCCTTGAGATTTCCGCGCCCGGCACGGCGGGGCGGTCGGGAACGAGTTGGGGAAAACGGCGTACACCGGCCTTGTAGCGCACATCGGGAAACGGCGCATCATATGCCGCGCATTCTTCAGCGGAGAGATGCGGACAGGCACGGCCGAGCAGCTTACCGACTTCCATGTCCGGATGCTCGGCCGCCCAGCTGCGCCAACCGAGAAACCCGGCGGGCAAAGGCGCATCCCCTGTGCCCAGAGCGGTATTCATCACCAGCAGCCCGCAGAAACGCTGCGGCATTTCCATCGGCAACGTCAGCCCGAGCAGCCCGCCCCAGTCCTGGCACACCAGCGTGATATTTGTCAGATCGAGTTCATCGATCAGCGCCTTGAGCGCGCCCCGGTGAAAATCGAAGGTATAGGCTGCATCCTCAGATGGTTTGTCGGATCGGCCGAAGCCGAACAGATCCGGCGCCACCGCCCGGAATCCGGCGCCGGTGAATACCGGGATCATGCGCCGGTAAAGAAACGACCAGGTCGGTTCGCCGTGCAGACACAGAAATACTTGCGCCTCGCGAGGTCCCTCGTCCACGTAATGCATCCGCAGGCCCGCGTAACCGTGGAGATTGTTCAGGTAACGCGGTTCATGGTCGAATCCGGGTAGAATCGCGAAGCGTTCTTCGGGTGTGCGCAGGATGGTCATCGCGCCGCGTCCTCAGAGCATCCGGCTCTTGTCACCGCTCTTGAAGCCGGTGAGTGGCGGCTGAACGCCGCGGCCGAGCGCGATCACCTTGAACAGCTCGCCCATTTCCGCTGGCGAGAGCAATTTCTGAACGCCGGCGGCAAGCGGTAGGTACGCGGCAGTCTGTTCGGCGGGCGTGCGCGCGAGCTGGTCGGCAATGCCGCAATTGATCAGGAATTGCGCCTGCGTCGTGTAACCGAGTAATTGCAGTCCGGCTTCGATGCCGGCTTCGGCCACCGAGGTAAAGTCCACGTGCGCAGTGATGTCCTGCAAACCCGGAAAAAGAAAAGGATCGTCATGGGCGCGATGGCGGTAGTGGCACATGAGCGTCCCGCTATTGCGCAGCGGATGGTAATACTCGCGGCGGCCGAAGCCGTAATCCACGCACAACAGCACGCCCCGGTCGAGCACGCCGGCAAGCGTGCGCACCAGCGCCGGCACGGCGACGGATACCTCGCTCTGATACGGTTCTTCAATTTGCAACGCGGCGGCCGCATTGCGCAGCGCGATTGGGGCCGGGCAGCATTCCGCCCAGGCGAATCCTTTGCCTTGCCAGGTCACGCCGCGCTCGCACAAGCCTTCTTCGCGCCACGCGAGCAGGTGAACCGGCAGCGCATCCAGCACTTCGTTGGCCACAATAACCCCGGTGAAACCCTGCGGCAACGACGTAACCCATTCGACCCGGTCGGCAAGTCCCGGCAGACGCTGCATCAACAAAAGCCGTTGCCGCTGTGCCAGTTCCGGGCTGACGTCGAGGATCCGGTAACTCTGGGGAAGGCGGTTGCACGCTTGCAGTTCCTCCAGCAGGGACACGGCCAACTCGCCCGAACCCGCACCCAGTTCCAGGATCCCGCCCCCGGTATGCGCGAGGATTTCGGCGACCTGGCCCGCAAGGGTGCGACCGAATAACGGGGATATTTCGGGCGCCGTTACAAAATCCCCCTGGTTTCCTAATTTCGCGGCGCTAGCGACGTAGTAACCGAGCCCGCGCGTATATAGCGCCATTTCCATATAGCGGGCGAAGGACATCCAGCCACCATGTCTTTGCACTTCCGCGCGGATCTCTTCGACCAGCCGATCGCTGTGCTCGCGTGCGTCGGCGGTCGGGACGGGCAGCTCCTGGGCGGATCGGTCGAGCGGAAGGGCTTGCATCGGGCGGGATCGAGGGGCGGTTAAGCTACAATCGCTATTCAACAACGCGCCATTTAACTATTCAAGATCGCACCGGGCAACCCGTGCAACTGCAGACCGGGATGGCACAGGTCAAGCGCAAACAACAGGTGGCATTGGTGACCGGCGCCGGCAGGCGGATCGGCCGCGCGATTGCGATCGGACTGGCTGATGACGGCTGGGATGTAGCAGTCCACTACCACCGTTCGAAACACGACGCCGAGGCGCTGACGAATGAAATCGCAGCGCGTGGTGTGAAAGCTGTGGCACTCGGCTGCGACCTCGAAGACGCGAACGCTTTGGCGGGACTGCTTCCCGAATGCGGCCGCCGGCTCGGGCCGGTTGGCTGCCTGGTGAACAACGCGGCGCTGTTCGAGTACGACAGTATCGAAAGCCTGGAAGCGCGGAAGTGGGAACGGCACATGAACGTGAACCTGCGCGCACCCTTGCTGCTGGCGCGGGATTTTGCGAAACAACTGCCGGAAAACGTACTGGGCTGTATCGTCAATATGCTGGACCAGAAAGTGTTCAACCTCAATCCCGATTTCCTGTCGTACACGATTGCCAAGATCGGCCTGGAAGGAGCGACCCGGGTGTTGGCGATGTCGATGGCGCCGAGGGTGCGGGTGTGCGGTATCGCCCCGGGCATCACGCTGATCAGTGGCAAGCAAAGCGAGGCGGGATTCGAACGCGCGCATCGCTTCGCACCCCTGGGCCGCAGCTCCGACGTCGAGGACGTGGTGAACGCGGTAAGGTTTGTGGTAAAGGCGAAATCGCTGACAGGCGAAACCATCGTCGTCGACGGCGGTCAGCACCTGTGGCCGCGCCCACGTGACGTCCAGTTCCAGGCAGAAAGGAGCTGACATGACGGCAACGACGCTGCGCCCGCGTTCGGCGGTGGAGATGGCCATGACGGTCAAGTTGAGCCGGGCCCGGCGCATCTTCCTCAAAAACTTCGAGACCCGGATCTCGATGGGGATCCACGACTTCGAAAAGCAGGCCAGGCAGCGCGTCGTGGTCAACGTAGATCTCTATCTCGAGCCGGACGCCAGGATCGAGCGCGACCATATCAGCGAGACAGTTAACTACGATTTCCTGCGTCGCGAGATCGCCGCTCTAGCCGAAAGCGGCCACTTTCACCTGCAGGAGACGTTTTGCGAGAGAATCCTGGCGATCTGCCTGGCCAGGCCGGGCGTGGTGGCAGTGCGGGTGTCCAGCGAGAAGCCGGACGTATATCCCGACTGCGAATCGATCGGCTTCGAAATTTTTCACGCGAAGCAGGAATAAATGGCGACATTGCTGAAACAGGTTTACGAAGGCAACAAGCTCGCCAAGCGGTTGCGCCGCCAGGTCGGTGAAGCCATCGCCGACTTCGACATGATCCGCCCCGGCGACAAGGTCATGGTTTGCCTGTCGGGCGGCAAGGACAGCTACGCCCTGCTCGACATCCTGCTGTCGCTCAGGCAACACGCGCCGATCGACTTTGAAATCGTCGCGGTCAATCTCGATCAGAAACACCCGGGATTTCCGGCCGCGGTGCTGCCCGAGTACCTGACTGCGATCGGCGTGCCGTTCCGGATCGTCGAGCAAGATACCTACAAGGTGGTCAAGCGCGTCATCCCCGAGGGCAAGATCATGTGCTCGCTATGCTCGAGGCTGCGCCGTGGCGCGCTCTACCGGGTGGCAAGGGAAATCGGTGCAAGCCGGATTGCGCTCGGCCACCACCGCGACGACATCCTCGAGACGTTTTTTCTCAACCTCTTTCACGGCGGACGGCTCAAGGCGATGCCGCCCAAGCTGGTCAGCGACGATGGCACCCACATCGTCATCCGTCCGCTCGCCTACTGCAAGGAAAAGGACCTGGAAGCTTACTCGAAACTGCGCGCATTCCCGATCATCCCCTGCAACCTGTGCGGTTCGCAGGAAAACTTGCAGCGCCAGGTGGTCAAGGACATGATGCGCGAGTGGGAGAAGAAATTCCCCGGCCGTCTGGAGACGATGTTCGCCAGCCTGCAGCGGGTTTCGCCTTCGCACCTGCTCGACCCGCTACACTTTGATTTCAAGAACCTCAAGACTCAATCGGACGCCTACATCGACGGCGATATCGCCTTCGATGAGGAGGACTTCTCGGCGAAGCTGTTCCAACTCCCTATCGGAAAGGCGGTGGAGGGTAAATGACGATCGTGAATTTCACACCGTGGTCAGCGCTGTTTGGCGGTGCGCTCATCGGTCTGGCCGCCGCCGGAATGTGGTGGCTGCTCGGACGCCTTGCCGGGGTCAGCAACATACTCGGTGCGGCGATGATCGCCCGCGGGGAAGATTTCGCCTGGCGGGTGGCTTTCATCGCCGGACTGTTTCTGGCCGGACTCGCGGCCGTCGTCTTGTTCCCCGGCGAAGTCCACTTCAACCTCGACGCCGGCTACGGCCAGCTCCTGCTTGCCGGCGCTCTGGTGGGCCTCGGTACACAGATGGGTAGCGGCTGCACCAGCGGTCACGGCGTGTGCGGCGTGTCGCGCCTTTCGCCGCGTTCGATCGCGGCGACGCTGTTGTTCATGGCGACCGGGATGGTCACCGTTTACTTCTGGGTACAGCAATCGTGAAGCGCGCCATCGTTGCGTTCGCCTGTGGCCTGGTGTTCGGCGCCGGGCTAATCGTTTCGCAGATGAGCAATCCGGCAAAGGTGATCGGCTTTCTCGACATCACCGGAAAATGGGACCCGAGTCTCGCCTTGGTGATGGGCGGCGCAGTCGTGGTGTTCGGCGTGCTTCTTCGCCTGGCGTTGCGTCAAGGGACGCCGCTGCTTGCCGCCCGGTTTACCATCCCGGAGAAGGACCGCGTCGATGCGCCGCTGATGGTCGGCGCACTCATTTTCGGCGTCGGCTGGGGCTTGAGCGGGTTCTGTCCGGGACCGGCAATAGTGAGCGCCGCCTTCGGCGATGGGCGAGTCTGGGCCTTCGTCGCCGCTATGGTCGCCGGCATGCTCATTTACCGTGTCGGGCTGCGCCGGACCGGTGACTGAGCCGCTCCGACTGACAAGACATTTTTCACCGCAAAGAGCGCAAAGGAAACGCAAAGAAAAGCAAAAACATGTGAGGTTAAAAAGCTGTAGAGGTGGATTGTCGCGCCCCTTCGATATACCGACTGGGTGGAATAAATCGTACGCCCCGCTTTTTGACACGTTCCGTTCGGTTTTCTCCGCGTTTCCTTTGCGCTCTTTGCGGTGAAAACGGTTCTAGTGGTAGTCAGGATTCCAGTGCCGCGATCCGCGCGATCGCATCCGACTCGATCACGCCGGCAGGGATGAGGTGATTGGCCACGTGAATCATCGCCGCAGCCACCGAGTCTGCATGGATCGGCCGGTACTTGCGCAACCCACCGACCAGCAACGGCGCAAGCAGCTTCGCGGCTGCAATGCCTACCTTTTCAGCAGACCGGTTCTCGGCACGCGCACCCAATAGAAGCGAGGGCCTGAAGAAATACGGTGTTGGCAAGCCGACTGCGGCAATTGCCTGCTCCACCTCGCCTTTCACGCGGTTGTAGAACAGCGCAGACTTCGGATCGGCGCCGAGCGCTGAGACCATCAGGAATTTGCCAGCACCAGCCGCGGCGGCGAACCGCGCCAGCGCCAGCGGGTAATCGTGATCCACGCGCCGGAACGCTTCCTGAGACCCGGCTTTCCGGATCGTGGTACCAAGGCAGCAGAACACCTCGTCGGGCGCATTTCCGGCTACGCCCGGCTGTAGATTCGCGAAATCCACGATGCGCTGGCTGAGTTTCGAATCGCGGATTGGCGACTCTCGACGCAGCAGAATTTCCACGCGCGAGTACGAAGGGTGCGCCAATAGGCGCCTCAGGACGCAACCGCCCACCAGTCCCGTCGCACCCGCGAGCAGCGCACTTTTGCCGGACATGATCGCAGAACCGGTCGCAGGGCCGTGTCGTCGACGCCGGCGCGATTATCTGGATGCGAGCTGGAGCTTCCTGGTGTACTGCTCGAAGCGCATCGGATTCTGTGGCGCCTTGATGCCGTCCAGAGTGGTCAGCCCGGGCGCCAGACTGTCGAGGCGAACCTGCGGCAGCGGGTGGGTCTTGGTCAGCAGGGTCAGGAAATTGTCTTGCGGATCCGCGCTGGCGAGTGTGGTCAACACTGCAGGCAATCCGTAGGGGTCATAGCCGGCGCGTGCGGCCAACACCACGCCCATGCGGTCGGCCTCGAACTCGTCGGCCTTGTCGAGGCCGCGGGCGTAAAGCTCCTTGGTCGGTCCCGCCAGTTTCCGCACCAACTCACCATGCTGGCTTTCCGCGGTGGCGGCAGCTACACCCGCGCCGAGCAGATTCACCAGCGCTGATTTGCGCAATGCTTTGAGGTGATGTTTCTGCGTCACGTGCGCGACCTCGTGACCAAGCACGCCGGCGAGTTCGGCTTCATTGCGCAGCTGCCTCATCATGCCCTTGGTGACGATGATGTAGCCGCCCGGCGCTGCAAACGCGTTGATGTGATCCGAGTCATTGACGCCGAAACCCCAGGGCAATTCGGGACGCTCCGACTGCTGCGCTATCCACATGCCCACAGCGTTTACGTAGCGCTGCAGGTCCGGGTCGTCGAGTAGCGGGCGGGCACCCAACAGCGTTTCGGCAACGCCATTGCCGATCTTGATTTCCTCCGCCTGCGAGGGTTCCCGCAGATTGGCCAATGTTTGTGACAGGCCGCCCGATTCATTGATGCTTTGCATGAATGCGCCGCCCTGTTTTTGTGAGCAGCCGCCGAGCACGAGCGCCGCCAGCACCAGGGAAACGAGACGACAGCGTGCCGGGCTCATTTCTTCACCTTCAGCGGCTTGCCATCGGCGCCGAAATAGGCGATCCGCACCGCTTCGAGCTTGCCTTGGGCGGCCAGTTGCTGCGCATCGGCAGCGGTTGCCGCAAAGCCCTTCATCTTCTCCACTTCGGCGGGGTTCGGCGCGGCCTTGGCGAGATCTTCCTCCGAGAAGCCGCGTACGCCGGTGGTGACAGTCGCGGTCGTCGTCGGCCGCGGGCGGCTACCGATGCCGATCGCTGCCAACAGATTACCGCTGCTTTGCGGCTTCTGGTTGGGGTTACCCAGCCGCACCGACAGCATGCGCACCCAGCCCTGCTGCTTTTCCCTGGTCATGACCTGCATCCACGCACCCTGACGGGTGACGATTTCGACCTGGGTCTTTTCGGCAAGCGTGACCACCGTCACCGCGTCAAGGAAAGGCTGATCCTTCAGTTCGGTGGGCTTGAGGGTATATCCGCTTTCAGCGGCGTATACCGCGGGAAAGAACAAAAACAGTGCGGCGACCAGCCATGCCCGGCAATTCATGCGGTCTCCCCCTTTTTCCTTCTTTTCGGCTCGAACAACTCGACTTCCTGTGCCCTGCCCTTCATTTTATAGAGCCCGCGCGGGATAAAGTCAAAGGCCTCACCGCACTGCCGCATCGTATCATCGGAAACCAGAATGCGCGCCACGCCCTTGGTCGAGCCCTCGATCCGGCTGGCGAGGTTCACGGTATCGCCGATTGCCGTGTATTCGAGACGCTGCTGCGAGCCGATCAGGCCCACTACCGCTGGCCCGGAATGGATGCCGATACCTGCGTCGAAATCCTCGCCGGTGGCACCGAGTTCCTTCTTGAACTCCTCGAGCGTGGCTGCCATCTCTAATGCACAGCCGACCGCGTGCTCGGCATGCCTGGCATCGTCAAGCGGCGCTCCCCAGATCGCCATGATGGCGTCGCCGATGAACTTGTCGAGCGCGCCGCCGTTACGGAAAATGACTTCGACTTGGCGGCCGAAGTAGCGGTTCAGCAGGCTCACCACTTCTTGCGGGGAACGGTTTTCCGACAATGTGGTAAAGCCGCGGATGTCCGAGAACAGCAGCGTCACCTGCCGGCTCTCGCCTTCGCGGGAGAGGCCGCCGTGCGCGATAAGTTCATTGACCACGTGGGGATTCACGAAGCGCGAGAACTCCCGGACCGCTTGTTCGCGCTCGCGCCTTTCGCGCAGGTACTCGCGCAGGGCGGCGGCGAAAAAGAATGCCCAGCCGATTATCAACGGCCGCAGCATCGGTACCAGCAGCAGTTTGCCGATGGCGACATACTGTCCCGCCAGCAGCACGACCGTGGTACCGGCAAGGCCGGCGCCGATGCGGATCGTATTCACGCGCAATTTGAATGCCGCGAACAGCAGCCCAAGCAGCAGCAATGCGGCGGCAGCCGGCCAGAACGCCGTCGCTTCGCGAAGGTAGTTGGCATTCTTGAGGTTGTCGACCGCCGTGGTAAGGATATCCACCCCGTCGGCGCGGATATCCACCGGCGCGGGCCGGATATCGTGCAACCCGCTGGCGGTGACGCCGATCACCACAATCTTGTCGGTGAATTCCCGGGGATCGCGCTTGCGTTTGCGGCTGTTGAAATCGACGTACAGGTCGGCATATGAGACGTGTTCCCTCGCCTTGGCGCCGCCGGGCCAGCTCAACAGAATCGCCTCGACATCGGGCACCGGCAGGCCAAGGTCCTGGGTCACCCGGGCGGGAAGCGATGGGATCTTCCAGCCGTACGCATCCTGGTAGACGAAATAGCGGCGGCCGATACCGTCTGAATCAGCGAGGAAATCTATGGTTCCGAGCCGCCAGTTCTCCGGCGCGAGCGCCTTTGGCAGGCCGATGTTCAGCGTGGCGCTAGGGTCGGCGCTCTTGGTTGCGAACGCGCCCAGCACTTCCTGGATGTCCGCAATCACCACCCCATGGGCATCCGCCGCGGGATCCTGCCGCACGGTGGGAAAGTACACATTCTTCAGCTGCGCGACCGCCTTGTTGAACAGCGCGTCCGCATCCAGCCGGTAGATGTCCGGCTCGAAAAACATGATGTCGAAAACGATTGCCCGTGGCTTCTGCGCAGCGATGCCTTGCACCAGTTCTCCATGAACCGAGCGCGGCCACGGCCAGCGCCCGGCGTAATCGGCCATGCGCGTTAGGCTGTCTTCATCGGCGGCGATGACGACAATTTCGGGGTCCGGCCTCATATTCCTCGCCTGAGCGGCGACGAACAGGTCAGAGAAGCGTGCCTCCAGCGTACGCAGCCCGTTCAGCCAGGAAAACTCGAGCAGCGTCGCCGCAATGAAAGCGACAAGCACAATGACAAGGGGGTTGGCGGGCAATCGGGACACCGGGGCAGTCTACGGAATGCCCGTTGTGATGACAACGGACTGGCTGGGGGTGAGACGTGAGGCGAGAGGCCAAGAATCGGTGATTATGTGATTCAATCCAGTCACTCAATCACTCAATTACTTAATCGCCTAATCACCCCTCACGCCTCGCGCCTCACGCCTCACCTACAAACCAAGTCGCTGCCATATCGTGGTTGCCGGGCCGGCCTGGTTCAGCGTGTAGAAGTGCAAACCCGGCGCGCCGGCGGCGAGCAGTTTCTCGCACATCGCCGTCACCACGTCGAGACCGAAGGCGCGGATCGAGGCGGCATCGTCGCGGAAACTTTCTAGCTTGACGCGCATCCAGCGAGGGATTTCCGCGCCGCAGGCGTCGGAAAATCTTGCCAGCTGCGCAAAATTCCCGATCGGCATGATGCCCGGAACGATGGGGACCGTGATGCCCGCGGCCTCGCATTCGTCGACAAAGCGGAAGTAGGCGTCGGCATTGTAGAAATATTGCGTGATCGCCGAGTTGGCGCCCGCCTCCACCTTGCGCTTGAAGTTCTTCACCTCGTCCGCGGCATTGCGCGTTTGCGGGTGGTACTCGGGGTAGCAGGCCACTTCGATCCGGAACCAGTCACCGCTGGTCTGGCGAATGAACGCCACCAGTTCGTCGGCGTATCTTAGCTCGCCGCTGGCGGCGATGCCCGAGGGCAGGTCGCCGCGCAGCGCAACAACGTGGCGGATGCCGTTATCCTTGTAGCGCGACAAGACCGCGGCGATTTCCGCTTTGCTCGAGGCCACACAGGATAAATGCGGCGCGGCGTCCTGGCCCGCCGCACGGATCTCCAGCACGGTTTCGAGCGTGCCCTGCCGGGTAGAACCTCCGGCGCCGAAGGTTACCGAAAAAAAATGTGGCTTGAGCTTGGCCAGCTGTTGCCACGTGGCGCGCAGCTTTTCCTTCCCCTGCGGCGTCTTAGGGGGGACGAATTC
>JBQTIV010000014.1:0-17538 GCA_052387775.1 Betaproteobacteria bacterium | reverse complement strand
CTGTGTTCCCGGGAGGGCACATGGACCGGACCGAACGCTTCTACAGGATCGACCAGCTTCTGCGCGCCAGCCAGATGGTGCCGGCCAAGCGCTTCCTGGCGGAGCTCCAGATCTCGCTCGCGACGTTCAAGCGCGACATCGAGTACATGCGCAGCCGCTTCCACGCGCCGATCAAGTGGGAGCGGGCGACTAACGGTTACTCCTTTACTACGCCGCCGCAGGGCGCCCCGCGCTACGAGCTCCCTGGGCTCTGGTTCAATCCGAGCGAGATCCACGCGCTGCTTGCGATGGAGCACCTGATCGAGCGGATGCAGCCGGGGTTGCTCGCGCCGCGCCAATCCTTGGAAAGCATTCTGCGCGGTGGCACCTTCTAACAGAGCAACAAACTGAGGAAACGGTTACTTGGTGAGGCGAACGAGGTGAGGGCAGGGATCAGACGCTGCGGTAGTATGGCGGCTTACGCCAGGGAGAAAAATATTTCGACGTATACCGTCAGAAGCTGGCTGCTAAAATCTGCGAGGATTTAGTACTGCGGGCGAGTGGTGGAATAGGGATACACAAGGCACTTAAAATGCCTCGGCGCAAGCCATGCCGGTTCGAATCCGGTCTCGCCCACCATCTCGACAGATTCATGCCGGTTCGATTCCGGCTCAGTGCACCATCTGCTCGCGCACCGACATCATTCCAAGTGGAACGCATCTCCTCGCGCCAGAATGCGCACGTCAAACAGGCGCACAAACTTGCGGAATCCGCACGCGAACGCGCGACGAGCGGCCGCACGCTGCTTGACGGCACGCGACTCATCGGCACGTACGCCGAACGCTTCGGGGTGAAAAAAGTAACCTTGCTGGTCAGCGAGCAGGGCGCACGGCGTCCCGAGGTGCGGCAACTTATCGAAACCGTTAATGCCCGTCGCGTCTTTCTCCTCGCGGACGAACTGTTCGCAGACATCACCCAGGTTGAAACTCCGGAGGGCGTGACCGCGATTGTGGACATCCCGCGGCTTGCAACGAAGTCGCCGGACGACTTTCGCGTGGTGCTCGACGGTGTGCAGGATCCGGGTAATGTGGGTGGATTGCTGCGCACTGCGGTAGCCGCGGGCGCCACCTCGGCGTACCTCGCCAAGGGATGCGCAGATGCCTGGTCGCCAAAATCGTTGCGCGGTGGGATGGGTGCGCAATTCGTGCTGCCGGTACATGAACGTGTGGATCTGTCTGTCGCCTTGGCGGGATTCAAGGGCCGCGTCATTGCCACCAGCCCGCGAGCAAGGAAGTCGGTCTTCGAGGTCGATCTGACCGGGCCCATGGCGATGATTTTCGGCAGCGAGGGCAGGGGATTGGGAAAACAGGGGCTCGACCTGGCAACCCACCTGGTACATATCCCGATGGCGGGCAAGGTGGAATCGCTCAACGTCGCTGCTGCGGCGGCAGTGTGCTGTTTCGAGCGGCTGCGCCAAACCAGGAGCTCGTAACGAGGCACACCGGGATTTGTGCCGGTTCCGCTGCAGCTACGGCTTATTGGCACACTCTGATGATTTTCGATGGCCCGCTGGGGCAAGGACGACGTCCCTTAAGCCAGTTGCCGGCGTGTCTCGAACCAACAAATTCGTGGACCGTTTGGGGTAGCGGTAAGGGTCTCGAAGTTGTTGACGATCGTTAGGGCATGGCAGCGTTATATTTAACATAATATACATTATGCGCAGCCAGCCAAATCCTTCGTGAGGTTACCAGTTAAAAAGACACACCGGAATTCGGTGTATTCGAGGGCCTTCCAAAACCAACAAGCTGCGATATTCCCCGCTTTTGCTTTTCGGGCCCCCCGCGCACACGTACAACTGCAGCACGCTAATCCGCAGCTTCCAAGCCAGTCGTCGAACTCGTCAAACGCAGACGGCACCGCTTTACCGAACTCTGCACAGCCATGACTCCCAGCCGGTAGAACCGCGAACTCAGCTAGCGTTCTTGAACAGCCGGAAGAAATTGGCGGTCGTTGCCGCGGCCACAGTTTCGACTGAAACCCCTTTAAGGCGTGCCACTTCGTCGGCGACAAAGCGCACGTATGCGGGTTGGTTGGTCCTGCCGCGGTAAGGAACCGGTGCCAGATAGGGCGCATCGGTCTCGATCAGCATGCGTTCCAGCGGCACCTCGCGCGCCACTGATTTAAGTGCAAGCGCGTTCTTGAACGTCACGATCCCGGAGAAGGAAATGAGGAAATTCATCTCCATGGCCGCATCGGCAACCGCTTGGGTCTCGGTGAAACAGTGCATGACACCACCACATTCAGCCGCGTTTTCTTGCTTCATGATTTTTAGCGTATCTGCGGCCGCTTCCCGCGTATGGATGATGAGCGGTTTTCCGGACTCGCGGGCCGCCCGGATATGACGACGGAAACGTTCCCGCTGCCACTCCAGATCGCCTTCCAGCCGGTAATAGTCGAGTCCTGTTTCACCGATTGCGATGACCCGGGGATGTCGAGCCAACGCGAGCAAGCGACCGATGTCGGGTTCCTCGCCGCCCTGATCGTCCGGATGCACACCGACGGAGGCAAATATGTTGGCAAAGCGCTCGGCGATCGACAGAACTTGGGGAAGAGTTTCGAGGTTGACCGAAACGCACAACGCGTGGGTCACGGAGTTCGACTGCATCGACGCGACCACGCCGTCAAGGTCGGCCGCGAGCTCGGGGAAATTGATATGGCAGTGAGAGTCTACGAACACATTTTATTGTTTAATATTAGGTATATGAAGTCATTATCTTATCTTCTTTCTTAGATAGCACGGCTCCCCGATCTTGCATCGCGCTCACGTGCCTGGATAGCCCGACAACAGACTTTCCATAGCCAGCCGCTTATTCAATGGATGCTGGGCCGCCCGGCCATACTGTAAAACCGAGTCGTACCAGACCATGAGTGCCTGCGCCGGCAGCTTGCGCGCCAGCGGCTTCAGGGCGGCGGCGTAATCCGGGTGGTAGCGAACCGCTCCTCCAGATTTGAGCGAAACCAGATCGTAAGCCCACTGCGACAGCAGCCTGGCTACCACTGGCCCGTCGATGGGCTCGGCGCAGTCCGCAGCCGCCAAGGGATTGAAATCGGGACGGGCCAACTCATCGAGCAGCGCCTTGCGCTGGTTCCAGAACGCCTCGTTCCCGGCCCTCTCGATAGCTGCCAACGGAGCATAGCCCTCCTGCGCCAACGCCAGCTGGGGATGTTCTATCCCCCGCGCCTTCAGCCAGTCCAAAGCGGCATCGGGCACCGGCACGCCAAACGGCACCTGGAAACAGCGGCTGCGAATGGTTGGCAGCACGCGGTCGGGCCGGTCGCTGACCAGCACGAAATAAGTCGCGCTGCCCGGCGGTTCCTCGAGCATCTTGAGCAATGCGTTGGATGCACTCGGATGCATCGCTTCCGCAGGCGCGATCATGATGATTTTCGCGCGCCCTCGATGCGTGGTAGTGGCAACGAAAGCTGCCAGGGCACGGATCGCATCCACCGGAATCTGGCGGCTCGGTTTCTTTGCCGGTGTTGCCGATTCTTCGTCCGTCGACTCGGCGGCCTGTAAGTCTTCCTGGCCGACTTCGATAGTGCGCAGATCAGGGTGATTGCCGGCGTCGTATAAGTGACAGGACGGACAGTCGCCGCAAGCCCCCTGCCCCGAGCGCTCCGCTTCGCAGAGCAGGGCCTTGGCAAGAAACAACGCCGTTGTCCTCTTTCCCAGGCCTGCCTGGCCGCTGAGCAGAAGCGCATGCGGCATCGCCGGACCGGTTGCCGGTAATCTTTCAAGCGCCGTCCTGACCCACGGAAAGTCTATGATTTCCATATGGCCAGGAATTGTTGCTCAATTTCTCGCCGGATATCGGCGATGGGCTTGCTGCCATCGATGCGGACCACTCGCTTGGGCCACTCCTTCAGCCGCTCCAGGTAGGCATTGCGCACCCTGCTGAAAAATTCCACGTCTTCACGCTCGAACCGGTCCGGCGATTTGACGCGGGCTACGCGGCTTTGTCCGAGTTCAGCACTGACGTCGAAAAGCAGCGTCAGGTCAGGCTGCAGATCCGGGTGAACCCAGCGTTCCAGGGTTTCCAGTTTGTCCTTTGCGACCCCGCGTCCGCCGCCCTGATAGGCGAAGCTGGCGTCGCTAAAACGATCACACAGTACCCAGTCGCCCCGCTGCAGAGCCGGACGGATGACCTCTTCCAGATGTTGACGCCTGGCGGTAAACATCATCATCGCCTCGGTTTCAGGATGGATGCGCTGATCGCCGGCCAGCAATATCTGACGCAATTGCTCACCGAGGACGGTTCCGCCGGGCTCGCGGGTCACGATCAAACCAACGCCGCGGCCGCGCAGGAGATCGGTCGCCCAGGCGAGATGCGTGCTCTTCCCTGCCCCGTCGATGCCTTCGAACGTAATGAAATTACCGCGTTTCACCGTGATCGCTGGTACTTGTCGACGGCGCGGTTGTGCTCAGCCAGCGTCGAGGAGAACTCATGGCTGCCGTCGCCACGGGCAACAAAGTAGCGCGCTGGACTGTTGGCGGGGTTCAAAGTGGCCTGAATGGAAGCTTCACCGGGCATTGCAATGGGGGTCGGCGGAAGCCCATAGCGCGTATAGGTGTTGTAGCGCTGGTCGGTTTCCAGGTCACGGCGGCGCAGGTTGCCGTCGAACGACGCACCCAGCCCATAGATCACCGAGGGATCGGACTGCAGACGCATGCCCGATTTCAAACGATTGACGAATACTGCGGCGACCATGTCGCGTTCATCGGCCCGGCCGGTTTCCTTTTCCACGATCGACGCCAGAATAAGCGCTTGGTATGTATTGGCAACCGGCAGGCCCTTGGACCGCTGTTCCCAGAGCGCTTCGAGCTTCGTTCGCATCCTCAGATTAGCCTGCCTGAGGATCGTCAAGTCGCTGGTACCGGCGGCGAAATAATACGTGTCCGGGAAGAACAACCCTTCCGGGGATTTTTCCTCCAGTCCGAGGCGTTCCAAAATTTGCGCTTCGGACAATGCAGCGCTGTCGTGTTTCACCGCGGGATGTTGATCGAGCACATTGCGGATTTGCCGGAAGGTCCAGCCTTCGATGAACAGAAGTTCCGACTGGGCGAAATCACCACTGACGATCTTTTCGAGCAACCGATGCGGCGTGACCCTGGCGCCGACACTGTAGCTGCCCGCCTTGATATCGCCTGCGTTGCCGAGCAGACGCGCAAGCAGCAGAAAGCTCCATCGGTCGGATATCAGACCGGCCTTCTCGAACTGCTCCGCGACGCTGCGCAGGCTGCTGCCCGGTTCCACGTTGAAATGACGCGCCGGCGCCATCACCTCGACCGGCACCAGCGCGAAATATCCAAGCCAGCATGCAGCGCCGACCAACCCAAGCGCGCCGACGGCGATTAGCGTCCGCAACAGGCGCATGAGTGTCCACTTGGGCGGTGGCAAGAACAGGTGCTTGCGCTTAGCCATGCTTGCGGGTGGTTACCTCACAGACATATTCGCCATCTCCAGGACGCCCACGGCGGGCCTGCAGGGTCCATCGGCCGGCGCCGGGGGTGAGGTTTCCGGCGGTGTTCAGAGGGCGCGGAAAATCAGCGTGCCGTTGGTCCCGCCGAATCCGAAGGAATTCGACATGGCAACCTTGATTTTCATCGAGCGCGCGGTGTTCGGCACATAATCGAGGTCGCACTGCGGGTCCTGATTGAACAGGTTGATGGTCGGCGGCGCCACCTGGTCCCGAATGGCCAGCACCGAGAAAATTGCTTCCACCCCGCCGGCAGCACCGAGCAGGTGTCCGGTTGCCGACTTGGTAGAACTGACTGCGAGCCGTCTGGCGTGCTCGCCGAAACAGCGTTTCACCGCAATGGTCTCAGCGATGTCGCCCAGCGGCGTCGAGGTGCCGTGGGCGTTGACGTAATCCACCTGGTCTGGATTGATGCCGGCATTGCGCATCGCATTGAGCATGCCACGCGCGGCGCCATCGCCATCCTCGCAGGGGGCGGTGATATGGTGAGCATCGGCGCTCACGCCGTAACCGGCAAGCTCGCAGTAGATTCTGGCGCCGCGGGCCCTGGCGTGTTCCAGGTCCTCCAGCACCAGCGCTCCGGCACCCTCCCCCAGCACAAAGCCGTCGCGATCCTTGTCCCAGGGACGGCTCGCAGTCGCCGGATCGTCGTTACGCGTGCTGAGCGCGCGCGCCGCCGAGAATCCTCCAACACCCAGCGAACATATCGCGGCTTCCGATCCGCCCGCAACCATCACGTCGGCATCGCCGTACTCGATCAGCCGCGCCGAGTCGCCCAGGCAGTGATTCGCGGTTGTGCACGCGGTGACCATTGCCAGACACGGTCCCTTGAACCCGTACATGATCGAGAGGTTGCCCGAAATCATGTTGATGATCGCGCCAGGGATGAAGAACGGGGAGATCTTGCGCGCGCCGCCTTCGATCAGGGCGCGGTGGGTTTCCTCGATCAGCGGCAGTCCGCCGATCCCCGAACCGATATTCAAGCCGATGCGCTCGGCGTCCTTCGGATTGGGCTCGAGCCCGGCATCGCGAATGGCCTCCACCGCGGCGCTAATGCCGTAATGGATGAAAACATCCACGCGCCGCGCTTCTTTCGGCGTCAGCACTTGGCCGACGTCGAAATTCTTTACCTCGCCGGCGATTTGGGATGCGAAAGGGCTGGCGTCAAAACGAGTGATCCTGGTGATCCCGGACTTGCCCGCTTGGATGTTTGACCAGGCCTCCTTGACGCTGTTGCCGACCGGGCAAACGGTCCCCAGGCCGGTGACTACGACTCGGCGCCTAGACAACAGGACTCCGGAAAAAGAGAAAAGAAGGCGTGATTAATTGAGATGCACCTTGATGTAATCAATGGCCTGCTGGACGGAAGTGATCTTTTCCGCCTCTTCGTCTGGGATCTCGCACTCGAACTCTTCTTCAAGCGCCATCACCAGTTCGACGGTGTCGAGGGAATCGGCTCCGAGGTCATCGACGAACGTGGATTCATTCTTCACGTCCGCTTCATTCACGCCCAACTGCTCGGCAACGATTTTTTTCACGCGCTGTTCTACGGATTCCATTAATGTCCCTTCCCTTTACTTGAAGATGCAGTGACGCGTCTGATTGCCGCCAGCCCGGGAGGGCGCCTGCAACGGCGAAAAACACGCGCGTTAGTCTACCAAAATTGCAAGGCTTCCGGAGTCAATCCATATACATCCCACCATTGACATGCAGGGTTGTTCCCGTGACATAGGCGGCGCCCTCGGAGGCGAGAAACACGACCGCCGCCGCCACTTCCTGCGGCTGCCCGAACCGGGCCAACGGCACATGCGCCAGCAGCGCAGTCTTGCTCTCCGGCGGTAGTCCTCGCGTCATATCGGTGTCGATGAAGCCGGGGGCAACGCAGTTTACAGTGATGTTGCGGCTGCCCACTTCACGGGCAAGCGACTTGCTGAATCCGACGATCCCGGCCTTGGCCGCGGCGTAATTCACCTGTCCCGCATTGCCCATCGAGCCCACCACCGAGGTAATGCTGATGATGCGCCCGAATCGCGCTTTCATCATGGAGCGGATCACCAGCTTGCTCAAGCGGTACACCGACTTCAGGTTGGTGTCCATGATCTCGTCCCATTCGCTATCCTTCATTCGCAGCAGCAGGTTATCGCGGGTAATTCCGGCGTTGTTCACGAGGATCGCGACCGAACCAAACCGTGACTCGATATCGCCGAGCACCTGCTCCAGCGCTACACCATCGTTAACATTGAGCTTGAGCCCGGCGCCTTTTATGCCTTCCCCGGCCTGATAGGCGGAGATTGCCGCGGCGCCAGCATCGCTGGTGGCGGTACCGACCACGGTCGCACCGGCCTTGCCGAGCGCAACCGCGATTGCCTGCCCGATCCCCCGGCTGGCGCCGGTCACCAGCGCAATTTTTCCCGCGAGCATGGATTCCTCCCCCTAGATCTATTGCCGGCTCATTTCAGCACGGACAAAGCGTGGCCGAATGCGGCGCCATCGCTAAATGAAAGAACCTGGGTCTGCGGCGCGATGCGCTTGTTCAATCCCGCCAGCACCTTGCCGGGTCCGCATTCGACGATATGGGTAACGCCGCTCGACACCATCTGTTGCACCGTCTCCACCCAGCGTACGGGTTGAACCAGTTGGCGGAGCAACGCGTCCCTGATCGCCTCAGCCGATTCCGCGCTCCTGGCATCGGCATTGTGCAGCACCGGGACCGTGCCCCGCCTCAACGACAGCGAGCCCAGTTTCTGACGCATGTGCTCGGCCGCTGGCTGCATGAGACCGCAATGCGACGGCACGCTCATTGGCAAGAGCACCGCGCGTTTCGCGCCCCTGGTTTTCGCGATTTCCATTCCACGTTCTACCGCGGTCTTGTTGCCGGCGATGACCACCTGCGCGGGTGAATTGAAATTCGCCGCCTCGGCCACTTCGTCCGGGCGGCTCGCCTCCGCACAAAGGGCGCGTACCGCGTCATCATCCAGACCGACTATCGCCGCCATCGCGCCTGTGCCGGCCGGCACGGCGTCCTGCATCGCCAGGGCGCGAAAGCGTGCCAGCGGTACGGCGTCGGCAAAATCCAGCGCGCCGCTCGCTACCAGGGCGGTGTATTCGCCGAGGCTGTGCCCCGCCATGAACGCCGGCGCGGCGCCTTCCCGTGTCTGCCACGCACGGTACAGCGCCACACCCGCCACCAGCATCAATGGCTGGGTATTGGCGGTGAGATTGAGCTCTTCTGCGGGACCCTCGGCAGCAAGCTTCCACAGATCCTGCTCCAGCAGCCTGGAAGCCTGCGCAAATGTTTCGCGTATGCCCGGCAGATCTGCGAAAGACTGCATCATGCCGACCGACTGCGAGCCCTGCCCCGGAAAGACAAATGCGATCTGCATGTCGTCGCGATCACCAGCGCAGCAACACCGCACCCCAGGTGAATCCTCCGCCCACGCCTTCCAGCAGCAGCGTCTGGCCGGGGCGGATTCGCCCGTCGCGCACCGCTTCGTCGAGCGCCAACGGGATCGAGGCGGCCGACGTATTGCCGTGATGATCCACGGTGGAAATGACTTTCTCGAGGGGCAGGCCAAGCTTTTTGGCAGTCGCCTCCATGATGCGGATGTTGGCCTGGTGCGGCACGAACCAGTCCAGATCCGACACCTTCAGTCCGGCCTGGTCCAGCACTTCGTGCGCAACCTCTTCGAATACCCGCACGGCGAACCTGAAGACCGGGCCCCCGTCCATGTGGACGAACGGCCGGCCCCACACCTTGCCGCCGCATATGCTGCCCGGCACCGACAGGTGGTCCTTGTGACTGCCATCGGCGTGCAGACGGGTCGCCAGAATCCCGGGTGTGTCGCTCGCCCCGAGCACGACCGCACCTGCGCCGTCGCCGAACAGCACGCAAGTGCCGCGGTCGTTCCAATCGAGAATGCGGGAATAGACCTCGGTGCCGACCACCAGAACCTTCTTTGCCTGGCCGGCGCGGATGAAAAGATCCGCCGTACTCAGGGCATAGACGAAGCCGCTGCACACCGCCTGCAGGTCGAACGCCGGGCAGCCGGCAATGCCGAGCCTGGACTGAAGGATGCACGCTGTGCTCGGGAAAATCATGTCCGGAGTAGTGGTGGCGACGATGATCATGTCGATGTCGCCCGCTGCAACACGCGCGGACTGCAGTGCCCTTCGTGCTGCCGGCAGCGCCAGATCGCTGGCCAGTTCGCCTTCCGCCGCGATATGGCGGCTACGAATGCCGGTGCGGCTGCGGATCCATTCGTCGGAAGTGTCGACGATCTTTTCCAGATCGGCGTTGGTGAGGACCTTCTCGGGAAGGTGGCTGCCAATGCCGATGATCCGTGAATTCATCAGGTCACCCTCTGATGAATCGAGGCCATGCGCTCGCTGATGCCGTGGAGCATGTCGTTGCGCGCTTCCTCGTAGGCGCGCTGAATCGCGAAGCGCAAACCGAAACTGTCGGCCGAGCCGTGGCTCTTGACCACGATCCCTTTGAGTCCGAGCAGGCTGGCACCGTTATAGCGGCGAGGATCGACGCGGCGGCGAAAGGCATTGATGACGGGCAGAGCCATCGCGCCCGAAAGCCTGGTAAACAGATTTCGGCCGAACTCCTGGCGCAGGTACATCGCCAGCATTTGCGCCAGTCCTTCCGAAGTCTTGAGCGCGATGTTGCCGACGAAGCCGTCGCATACGATAACGTCGGTGGTACCCTTGTAGATGTCCGTACCCTCGATATTGCCGTAAAAATTGAGGCTGCTGTCGCGCATGAGTTCTGCAGCCTGCCTGACCACTTCGTTTCCCTTGATCTCCTCTTCACCGATGTTGAGCAGACCCACTGTCGGGCGCTCGACGCGTTCCACCGCGCTTACCAGCGAGGATCCCATCACGCCGAACTGCAGCAGATGTTCCGCGCTGCAGTCCACATTGGCGCCGAGATCGAGCACACAGGTACGACCGCGCTGCGTCGGCAGAAAAGACGCGATTGCCGGCCGCTCAATGCCGGGCAGCATCTTGAGCACGAATCGCGACATCGCCATCAGCGCTCCGGTGTTGCCCGCGCTCACGCAGGCATCCGCCTGTTCGCTCTTGACCAGGTCTATCGCCAGCCTCATCGACGAATCGCGTTTCCCCCGCAGCGCCGAGCCCGGGGCTTCGTCCATTGCCACCACTTCAGATGCTGCTTCGACGCGAATGCTCCCGCCGGCGGTTGCACGGCGGCGCCTCAGCTCGGTATCGATTGCCGCACGATTACCTACCAGGACAATCTGCGCATCTTCGACGCCGCTGAGAAAATCGAGGGCGGCGGGGACGGTAACGTGGGCGCCGTGGTCGCCGCCCATGCAGTCGAGCGCTATCGTGATCGCCATGGATTATGCGTTGCCTCGGGAAGCGCGCTGCGCCCGGGACGGGCCGGACACGCGCTCGAACGGCTGTCGCACCCACTGCAGCGGGTCGCAGCGGACATTCGACTCATTCGTCTCCGCTGCGCGACTACGCGCAGCCCAAAGCCGGTGGCGCTCAGTCGCCTTTGGTCTTGACGACTTTTTTGCCGCGGTAGTAACCGTTGGGACTGATGTGATGACGCAGATGCACTTCGCCAGTGGTGGGCTCGACAGCGAGCGGCGGGTTGGTCAGAAAATCGTGTGAACGATGCATGCCGCGTTTCGAGGGCGACTTCTTGTTCTGTTGGACTGCCATGAGAGGACTCCTTCAATTGAAACTTTTTTACTGCCGCCTGAGGGTTGCCAACGCGTTAAACGGCGACTCCCGCTTGTCCGGCTTCGCTTTCGGTGACGGTGCCGTGCAGGCGCCCTCCTCGTGGCCCGCCATCATAGGCAGCCCTAGAATGATCTCGTCTTCGACCAGCGCGATGACATCGAGTTTCGGGTCGGCGTGCAGCTGCTCCGTATCCTCCGCCTCAGCGGCAGGGTCGCTCAACGCCTGGCCTGCGGGAACGAGCACGAAGTTTCGCACCACATCCAATCGGCAGCGTACCGGCCCGAGGCAACGCTGGCAGCGCAACACCAACTCGCCGCCGAACGCAAGCCGCAACGAGGGTTTGCCCTCCTGATCGACATGGCCTGCCAACTCAAAGGCGATTGCGCCGGACGGATCGAGCAACGCATCATGCAAACGGGCAAGCGTCGCGACTGCCACCGTGGCGCGCACTACACCGGACTCCCGCGCAAACGCGACGCTATCGACGACAGCCCGGTCAAACATAAGCCGCGCATAATATTGGTTTTGAATTACCCTGTCAAAACAAAATGTCTTCAACAAACAGTGGGCTGCAGTTGATTCTCGCCTCGACTTCGCGCTATCGCAAGGACCTGCTGTCGAGACTCGGCATGGCGTTCGAAATGGTCGCGCCAGAAGTCGATGAAACACCGCTGAGCGGTGAACACGCCACCAACACCGCGCGCCGGCTCGCGCTTGCCAAGGCCCAGGCCGTGCGCGGCCGATTCCCGGGCGCGCTCATCATCGGTTCCGATCAGGTGGCAGTATGCGATGGCTTGCGCCTCGACAAACCCATGACGCATACGGTGGCCGTTCAGCAACTGCGCCATGTCAGCGGCAGGTCCGTAGCCTTTCACTCCGTAGTGGTGCTGCTCAACGCCGGCAGCGGCCGGATACAGTCACGATCGGTGCCCACCACGGTAAAGTTCCGCCGCCTCGACCACGCGGAAATCGAACGTTACTTGGGCCGCGAGCCTGCGTACGACTGTGCCGGCAGCGCCAAAGCCGAAGGCTTGGGCATCTCACTGGTCGAAAGCATCGAATCCGGCGACCCAACCGCGCTCATCGGCCTGCCCCTCATAGGACTATCAAGCATGCTAAGAGAAGAAGGCATATTTGTTCCATAACAGTATCTTATAGAGTTATATTCATGTGAATAATGGAAACAGGGAAGCTCTATCTGATTCCTGTTGATCTGGTTCCCGGGAACACCGGCGACTGGATCGGCGCCCGACTGAAAACCGCGGTTCAGGCACTTCGCACCTTCGTGGTCGAGAATCCGAAATCCGCCCGGCAGTTCCTGAAGGCATTGAATCTGCCGTTGCCGGAACTGACACTCGAAGTGCTGGACGATCATTCCGGAAATGAAGACGCGCAACGGTTGGCGCGCAAATTGGTGGCGGGCGTCGACCTCGGGCTACTTTCGGAAGCGGGCTGTCCGGCGATTGCCGATCCGGGTGCGGCGCTGGTAGCCGAGGCACATCGGATCGGCGCACGAGTAATCCCGCTGGTGGGACCCTGCTCCGTTGTCCTGGCATTGATGGCCTCCGGGCTCAACGGCCAGCGCTTTGCGTTCAATGGCTACTTGCCGGCGCGCTCCCCGGAACGCGAGCGCGGCATTCGCGAACTCGAGCAAAGATCGCGGCGCCTGGACCAGACCGAAATCTTCATCGAAGCGCCTTACCGAAATGATCAGTTGTTCGCCGCGCTGCTGCGAACCTGCGAGGCGGATACCATGCTGTCGCTGGCAACCGAACTGGGCGGCGCCGCCGAGCAGGTGGCAACCCGCACCGTGGCGCAATGGAAAAATGCTCCGCCGAGCCTGGACCGCAGGCCGACCGTGTTCCTGCTTATGGCAACGGGGAAAGGATCAGCGCACCGGGGAAAGCGGTCCGGCGGCACGCACTAACGCCTCGCCAAACGCGGCGCCGAAGCGTTTGGCGAAGCGCTCGACCAGATTCTCGCGTGGCGTGAAATCGACGATCTTCTCGGCCTTGATGACTTCACGGGCCACGAACTCAACGCTCCCAAGGGCATCGGTCAGTCCCAGATCGATGCTTTTCTGGCCGGTCCACACCAGGCCGGAAAAAATATCCGGTACTTCCTTCAGACGCTTGCCACGCCCCTTGCGCACTACTTCAATAAACTGCTGATGAATTTCCCCGAGCATGCGTTTCGCGTATTCGCGCTGAGCAGGATCGAGCGGCGAAAACGGATCGAGAAAACCCTTGTTCTCACCGGCGGTGAGCAGCCTGCGTTCGACGCCGAGTTTTTCCATCGTGCCGGCAAAACCGAAGCCATCCATCAGCGCGCCGATCGAACCGACGATGCTCGCCTTGTCGACATAGATCTGATCCGCGGCAACTGCGACATAGTAGCCGCCGGAGGCACAGACATCCTCGATCACCGCATAGATCGGGATTTCCGGGTATTTCTCGCGCAGCCGGCCGATTTCGTCGTTGATGGTGGCCGCCTGCACCGGGCTGCCACCCGGGCTGTTGATACGCAGGATCACGCCCTTGGTGCTCTTGTCGCCGAAAGCGTCCTGCAGCCCGTGATTGATATCGTCGGCATTGGCGTAAGCGTCCGCGGCAATGACGCCGTTCAACTCCACCAGCGCGGTATGATTGCTCGGCAACGCCACTTCACGCCCGCCGAGCCAGCCGAACGCCGCGAACATCAGGACAAAAAGATAAATGAAGGTGAGCGTCTTGAAAAAGATGCCCCAGTGGCGGGCCCTGCGTTGCTCGTCAAGCGCCGCACGCGCGAGCTTTACGATGATTTCGCGTTCCCAAGTGCCTCCGGAGCCGCCCGGATCGCTTTCAGCCATGATGGGTTTCCTCGATTTCGACCAGGTAAACCTGTCCGTCCTGCTCCACGATAGGCAGTTTATTAAGTTTCTGGCCTTTGCATGGACCGCCGGCACAGTAGCCCGTATCCGGAAGATACGCGGCGCCGTGTGTCGAGCACACCAAGTATAAACCGGACACGTCGAAGAACTCACCCGGCTGCCAGTCGAGTTCGACCCCGACATGGGCGCAGCGGTTCACGTAGCCGTACACCTGACCCCGGTAGCGCACGGCAAACGCGGTGGCCGGTCCGCCCGCCGAGTCCACGGTGAAGCGAACACCCTTGCCGCGCTCCGGCAGGTCGCCGGCCGCGCAGATCAGGCGTTTTGCCGCAGCCATTGCAACAGCTCGGCGAAACTGCCGACACACGCCAACGGTTCCAGGCGCTCGAGTTCCTCGCGCGCATGCGCGCCGTAAGTCAAGCCCACCGCAGGCACCCCGGCGTTCGCGGCCATCTGCAGATCGTGCGTGGTGTCCCCAATCATCAGCGTGCGCTCCCGCGTCACTCTCAGCAACCGCATCAGCGCCTCCAGCATGTCGGGATGCGGTTTAGGCAAACCCTCGTCGGCGCAGCGCGAAGCGTGAAACTGTGCGCCAAGCGCCGTGTGTTGCAGAGCGCGATCCAGTCCGCGACGGCTCTTGCCGGTGGCAATCGCCAGTAAGTAGCCTTCGCGGTTCAGCGCAGATAGGCCTTCCTCGACCATGGGGAACAGCTCGATGTCCTCGTGGCCGGCGAGGAAGTGGGCACTATAGCGTTCCGCGACTTCGCGGTAACGACTGCTTTCCAATCCGGGATCAAGATAGGCCAGCGCATCCTGCAGCCCGAGCCCGATCACGTGACGCGCCGCTTCCCCGCTCGGCACCGGTAGATCGAGGTCGCGGAACGCAGCCTGCAGCGACGCCACGATGTTCCCGGCGGAGTCCACCAGCGTGCCGTCCCAGTCGAAGACCAGCAATTCGAAGCGCCCGGGCATCAGCAATCAGTGTCCTGCGGAACGCAGGAAGCTTTCCAGGTCTGGCGGGAGCGGGGATTGCACCCGTAGCGTCGCGCCACTGCGCGGGTGGCGAAATTCGAGGCTGGCAGCGTGCAAGAACATGCGCTTCAGGCCCTGCTTCGCCAGCCGCTTGTTGGCGTCGAAATCCCCATATTTGTCGTCGCCTGCGATCGGAAAGCCGAGGTGCGCAAGATGCACGCGGATCTGATGGGTGCGGCCGGTCTTGAGCTCTGCGTCCAGCAGGCTGAATCCGGGCAAATTGCGCACCAGCCGGAACACGGTGTGCGCCTGAGCGCCGTCCTCGTCGACCACCACACGACGTTCGCCGGACGCGGATACATATTTGTGCAACGCCAGTTTGACGTTGCGCTTGGCATCCTTCCACCGGCCTAGCACCAGTACCAGGTAATGCTTTTTCACCTCCCCGTCCCGCAACTGCGCATGCAGGGCAGTCAGGGCACCGCGTTTCTTGGCCAGCACCAGTACGCCCGAGGTTTCGCGATCCAGCCTGTGCACAAGTTCAAGAAAACGGACTCCAGAGCGCGCCTGGCGTAGTTGTTCGATCACCCCACTGGATATGCCGCTGCCGCCATGGACCGCCACCCCGCACGGCTTGTCGACCACCAGCAGGTCCTCGTCTTCAAGAAGAACCTTGCCGCCGAATACCGCGTTCACGGTCCGTGTTCCGGGTTCGGTCGCGGGCCGGGCAACACGAACCGGCGGGAGCCTCACCTTGTCTCCGGATTGCAGTCGATAGGCCACCTTCACCCGCCGGCCATTCACCCGCACCTCGCCGCCGCGAACGATGCGATAGATGTGGCTTTTTGGCACTCCTTTCAGGATCTTGTGCAGGTAATTGTCTATGCGCTGATCGTGCGCCGACTCGTCCACCTCCCGCAAGCTTACGGATCCTTTGCTTAAGGTATTCATTTTGCTTATACTATTCCGGCAAACAGGCAATGAGTCAGGACCCAGCGGTCGAGCCTTGTGCGCCGCAAACCAGCGGCTTCATCTCCCGCCATGTCGCGCCTGTAACGAGGGGTTAACTTCGCTCACCCGAAAAAGTAGCGATGGTAATTGATGAGTTGCGCGCTCGCACACCTAAAGTGGATTCCACCGCCCTGCGTGAAGCAGGACGTGTATTGACAAACCTCCGGTTAGAATCTCTCGTCCTCCTCCAACCATGAATTTTCAGACGATGGAAAGCTAGGGCCCTTTACAACCAGGGCGCCCCCAGGTTTGTCCTCCCCGTGAATATGTGAGCGCGGGAGAACAAAAAATGAAGCGCATGTTGTTTAACGCGACCCACGCAGAAGAGCTGCGCGTCGCGATCGTCGATGGCCAGAAGCTCATCGACCTGGATATCGAAACCGCCGGCCAGGAGCAACGCAAGAGCAACATTTATAAAGGAGTCATCACCCGCATCGAGCCCAGTCTCGAAGCGGCCTTTATCGATTACGGCAGCGAACGTCATGGCTTCCTTCCGTTCAAGGAAGTCAGCCGCTCCTTCTTCCAGAACCCCGATGCCGACCCCACGCGAGTGCGCATCCAGGATGCCCTGCGCGAAGGCCAGGAACTCATCGTTCAGGTAGACAAGGACGAGCGCGGTAACAAGGGCGCGGCGCTGACCACATTCATCAGTCTCGCCGGTCGCTACCTTGTGCTGATGCCGAACAATCCGCGTGGCGGCGGCGTTTCGCGCAGGGTCGAAGGCGAGGACCGCAATGAACTGCGCGACACCATCTCGCAACTGGATGTTCCACCCGGCATGAGCATCATCGCCCGCACCGCCGGTATTGGCCGTTCGGTCGAGGAACTCACGTGGGACCTGAATTACCTGATGCAGTTGTGGCGGGCGATTGAAACCGCCGCCAAGCAACAGGGCGGCGCCTTCCTGATCTACCAGGAGGGCAGCCTGGTCATCCGCGCCATTCGCGACTATTTCCATCAGGAGATCGGCGAAATCCTGGTCGACACCGAGAGCATTTACGAACAGGCCCGCCAGTTCATGGGCCACGTGATGCCGCAGAACGTCAACCGCGTGAAGCTTTACAAGGACGACGTGCCGCTGTTCTCGCGATTCCAGATCGAGCACCAGATCGAAACGGCCTATTCGCGGCAAGTGCCGCTGCCCTCCGGTGGTGCGGTGGTGATCGACCACACCGAGGCGTTGGTATCGGTAGACGTGAACTCGGCGCGCGCCACACGCGGCGCCGACATCGAGGAGACCGCGCTGCGCACCAATCTGGAAGCCGCGGACGAGATCGCCCGGCAACTCAGACTGCGCGATCTTGGGGGGCTGGTGGTGATCGATTTCATCGACATGGAGTCTGCGCGCAACCAGCGCGATGTCGAGAATCGGCTGCGCGACGCGCTGAAGTATGATCGCGCCCGGGTACAGACCGGCAAGATTTCGCGCTTCGGGCTGCTGGAGCTATCAC
>JBQTIV010000013.1:0-12326 GCA_052387775.1 Betaproteobacteria bacterium | reverse complement strand
GTTTTCTGTCTCCCAAAATTCTTGCCCCCCTCTACCTGCCCCCCCCCGCTCCCACCTACCCTTTCCCGACCCCCCAACCCCCCCCCCCCGGCGGTCCGGGCCCCGGGGAGAGGGGGCTACTCTTTGTAAGGCTCCACCAGGCTTGCGCGCAACGAGTAGCCGATGTCGATGCTGGCTTCCCCGTCCACCAGAAACAACGATTGCTTGCTTGCGACCGTGGACATCTGCCCCGTCACCCAGATCGGCGCGAACAGGGTGACATTGGCGACTGGTTTGTCCGACTTGACGTGCACGATCTGGTTCGGCGGCGGGGGCGGGGTGTGGATACAGGCGCCGACCCACGGCACCAGCAGGAACTCGGTGACTGCCTTGCCGGAGAACTCCAGCGGCAGTAGATAGCCGGGAATGCGTATCGTCTGACCGTCGAGCGCCGCGTTCACTGACTGTGGCCGCAGGCGACTCTGCGCGGTGATCTCCGCGCGTTTCGCCAGCAGGCCGTCGACGTCAATACCCACCTGTTCGAGCTTGCGCGCGGTGGCCTGCTCGTCCGCGAGTTCGGCTGGCGACACCGTTTCGCCGCGCGCTTTGCGGTCGCGAACCGCGGCGATATCGGTCAGCTGCAGGGCCTGCTGCCTGCTCAGGCTGGCGAATGGCTGATCGGCCGGCATCGGCGGAACCAAGTCCTTCCACATCAACTGGCGCGGCGCGTCGGCCCACGTGGCTGGCGACAGCAGCGTACAGGACAGGATGAAGGCAATCCGAAGGCCGTACCTGGCCGTCATTAGCTCTGGTCTCACGTTGTCAAATTCGTATGGACATGCCGTCGGCAAGCGAATAGCGGTAAATACGATACGCGGGAATCAGGCCGATCAGTACACCGGCCGTGGCCACCACGATCACCAGCGCGAACTCGTAAGCCGAAGGCCAGCCTACCACGATGAACAGCCCGAGGCGTGACTCCAGCCACGGCCGGCCGGCCAGCAGCCCGAGGTAAAGAGCCGCTATGCCGAGCGCGATTCCCAACAGCGTCAAAAATGCCGCTTCGCCGAGGATCAGGCCGAAGACGTGCAGCGGGCGCGCGCCGACCGAACGCAGCACCGCCATCTCGCGGCGGCGTTCGCTCAGGCTGGTGAGAAGCGCGACCAGCATGCCTGCTAGACCCACCACCACCACCAGCGCCGACACCGCGAACAGCGTCTTCTCAGCCGCACCCACGATTTCCCATACCTCGAGCAGCGTGACGCCGGGCAGGATTGCGCTCAACGGTTCCCCCGAAAATTCGTTGACATGCCTCTGCATGGACAGCGCCGCGCCGCGCGACTTCAGCCCCACCAGGAACGCAGTGATCGCGCGCTGCATTTTCTTTTCGGCGTCTTGGTCGTGCTCGCCCGCGCGCACTGCCGCCGCGAGCGGGTCGAAAGCATTTTCAGCCGCGTCCGCATGCACCGCATCCATGCCCTCCAGCGTGACGTGCACCGTGCGATCCACCGGCGTGCCAGTCCTCGCCAGCACCCCGACCACCCGGAAAGGCTGGTCCTCGTGCAGTGAAAAGCTCACCTCGCCGGCACCGTGGGCGATGACGATCGCGTCTCCGGATTTGTACCCGAGTTTCATGGCTACGTCCGCCCCCAGCACCGCGTCGTGCGTGTCCTCGAATACCCGGCCGCGCGCCATTTCGAGCTTGTGATCGCGCCCGAATCGGAAATGCTCGAAATACTCGAGCGTGGTGCCGAGCACGCGGAAGCCGCGATGCGAATCGCCCATCGACAGCGGGATGGTCCATGCCACTTCCGGGCGCTGCGCTATGGCGCGGTAGCTTTCCCAGCGGATGTTGTTGGTCGCATTGCCGATCCGGAACACCGAAAACAGCAGCAGGTGCACAGGGCTGCTGCGCGCGCCCACCACCAGGTCAGTTCCCGAAATCGTGGCGGCAAAACTCTCTCGCGACTCGCTGCGCAGCCGTTCGACACCGAGCAACAGCATCACTGCGAGCGCGATCGACAACACCGTCAGTACCGCGGTGAACTTGCGGTTGCGCAGACTCTTGATGGCGAGCGCAAGGATCACCGGCGAGCGCCTTTAGCTCAGTGCCCGCGCGGGCCCGGTCGCGCGGTTGATGTCGCCGAGCCGGATGGCGCGATCGAACAGCGGGGCGAGCGAGGCGTCGTGGCTGACGAAAATCAGCGCGGCCTGCTCGCGCGCGCATTCGCGAAACAGCAGGTCGAGAAAGGCCGCGCGCCGGTCGGCGTCGAGCGAGGAGGTTGGTTCATCGGCGATCACCAGCTCCGGCGCGCCGATCAGCGCGCGGGCCGCAGCGACCCGTTGCTGCTGGCCAACGCTCAGTTCGGTCACCGGGCGTCGCAACACGGCTGCGTCGCCCATATCGAGGTGCTCGAGCAGCCGCACCGCCTCTGCCTGAGCGGTTCCGGCTTCGCGATCGGCGCGCTGCTTGCGCCGCGGCGAGAATCCGCAAGGGAGCAAGACATTTTCGACCACGGAAAGATACGGGATGAGGTTGAACATCTGGAAGATGAAGCCGATGTGGTCCGCCCGGAAGCGGTCGCGCGGTGCGCTGCCGAGCGCGCCGATGTCCTGGCCAAGAACCCGGATGGTGCCTTCCATGGGTGTAATGACGCCAGCGAGCAGGCTGAGCAGCGTGGACTTTCCGCTGCCACTCGGTCCGCGCAGAAAAACACGCTCCCCGCGCGCGACCTGCAGGCTGCCGATGTCGATCACGAAGGGCGGCGAGCCGGACCAGGAAAAACGCACGCCCGCGAGGTCAACGACAGCCTCCAGTGAGCCACCACTTCCTTGCGGCCGAAGCGTTTGCGAGGTAGCAGGTGCGGAAACGTCCATGGCGTGAATGTACTACTGACGGGCGATGACGGGGGGCCGAATGACAAGGATGAAGGCAGAAGTATGAAGGATGAGGAAAAGGCCAAGGGGTAGGCGGATTTCTCGGGAACTCCTGCGGCGCCAAAGCTTTCTCAGGGTCTGATTGGCAGCGCCGGGCGTTCCCGGCGCCAACGGTTTATGCTTACGTCTATTATCCGCGGTTGATCAGTGACCTGAATAAATCACTATTTTGATCAGGAGGCGTCGTGACAACTCTCAACGTAAACGGTAAGCAGGTCAGCGTCGATGTCGAGGACGACATGCCGCTGCTTTGGGTATTACGCGATGAACTGGGGCTGACCGGAACGAAGTACGGCTGCGGGATCGCCGTGTGCGGGGCCTGTACGGTGCATGTGGATGGGCAGCCGGTGCGCTCCTGTGTGATGCCCGCCTCTGCGGTAGCTGGCAAGAAGATCACCACCATCGAGGCGCTGTCCGCGGACGGCTCTCACCCGGTGCAGAAAGCCTGGGTGCAACTCCAGGTGCCGCAATGCGGATTCTGCCAGAGCGGCATGATCATGGCCGCCGCCGCGCTGCTCAAGGAGACGAAGAAGCCCACGGATGAATGGAGGGTGCGGTCATCTGGGGACTGAGTTCGGTCATGCACGAGGAAATCACCATCGAGAACGGGCGCGTGGTGCAAAGCAACTTTGCCGATTACCCGGTGCTGCGCCTTGGGGAGACCCCGCCAAAGATCGAAACGATCATCATGCCCACCGGCGGCTTCTGGGGCGGTGTGGGCGAGCCGCCGATCGGAGGCGTGATCCCGGCCCTGTGCAACGCGTTGTTCGCTGCCACCGGCAAGCGGGTGCGCTCGATGCCGCTGAAGAATCACGGATTCAGTTACAAGACGTGAGAGCAGGACCCGGGACTCGGGACTCAGGCCTCAGCAAGGGCGGTATCGAGACACGATGTCCGGGGGCCGCGCCTGACGGCGGTCGGCGGCGAGTGCTGCAAACACTTGCCGCTGGCGCGTGCTTCATCGTCGTGCGGCCGGCGCTTGCGACACCCGAGGAACTTGCTGCTGCGCTGCGTGAAACCTTCGGCGAACGTCCGATCCGGCCGGGCAAGGTGAAACTCGATATGCCGCGGCTGGCAGAAAGTGGCAACGTCGTGCCGGTCACCGTCACGGTGGACAGCCCGATGAGCGAACGTGACTACGTGAAGGGCATTCACCTGTTCGCGGAGAAAAACAACCTGCCGCGGATCCTCGAGGTTCGACTCGGACCTTACAACGGCAAGGCAGTCGTGTCCTCGCGGGTGCGCCTGGCGATCACTCAGCAAGTCCTCGCGGTTGCGGTGTTGAGCGACGATACCCTGTGGTCGGCCGCCGCGGAGATTGAAGTAACCGTCTCGAGTTGCGCCTGATGAGCAGGATGGGCAAAGCGCGCGTGCGCGTTCCGGAACGGGCGGCAAAGGGCGAAATAGTCGAAATCCGCACCATGGTGGACCATCCGCACGAATCGGGGTTTCGCCACGACGACATGGGACGCCCGATTCCGCGCCACATCGTCGAGTCATTCACCTGTGTCTACAACGGCAGGGAGATCTTTCGCGCAAGACTTCATCCCGCGGTGTCCACCAATCCGTACTTCATGTTCTACGCCGTGGCTACGGAAAGCGGTGAACTGGTGTTCACCTGGATCGATGACCAGGGCGGAGTGGCAACGCAAACTGCGAAGATCGAAGTGAGTTGAAGGCCGTGACGAACGTTACGATTGGGATGGCGTGACAGACGACAAGGTCGGGGAACTCAGGGGCATCAGCCGGCCGATGGCCGGCAATGAAAGCGTTGATGCAAAGGACGCAGAGATAAAGCAAGAGAGGACGCGAAGGAAACCATGAACGCGCCAGAATTCGGTATCTGTGCCATTGAGTTCGTTGTTCCAGAGAGAGGGTTGCCATGATGATTCGCCTTAATGTCGCGGTTTGCCGTTTCGGTCTGTTTCTTTTCGCATCCGCGCTTGCCGCCGGCGCCGTTCACGCAGGCGACGGCGGCGTGCAGCGAATGTACGCGCTCAACTGCGGCGAATCGCGGACCAACGACGTTTCCATGTGGTCGCCCGGCGTCGACGTCGGCATGTCCCGGGACTTCAGCGACAACTGCTATTTGATCCAGCACGGCGAGCATCTGATGCTTTGGGACAGCGGCATGTCGGACGCGATCGCCGACAAACCGGAAGGGGTGACGGCGGCAGGCGGGCTGTTGACGCTATGGGTCAGGCGTACGCTGGTATCGCAACTGCGCGATCTCGGGATTGCGCCGACGGACATAACGCACATCGCCCTTTCACATTTCCACGCAGACCACTCCGGCAACGCCAACCTGTTTACCGCCGCGACGCTCTACATCCAGGGTACGGAGTACGAAGCTGCTTTCGGTCCGGAACCGTCCAATTTCGGTTTCGCGCCCGCCAACTACGAAAAGCTGCGCGCCAATCCCATGGTGAAGCTCAATGGCGATCACGATGTTTTCGGCGACGGGTCGGTCGTGATCCTGTCGACGCCGGGCCACACGCCCGGGCATCAATCGCTGCTGGTGCGCCTGCCGAAGCGGGGCGCGGTGGTGCTGTCAGGAGACATGGTGCATTTCCAGGAGAACTGGATAAACAGGCGGGTCCCGGCGAGGAACTTCGACCGCGAGCAAAGCGTGCGCACGATGGAAAGAATCGCCACCTTCCTCACTGAGAACAATGCGCAACTCTGGATCAATCACGACAAGGCGCAGAGCGATGCCCTTCCTCACGCACCCGACTACATCGAATAGATCCAAGGCCGGCCCACGGCCGGCATTACAGGCGTTGACGCAAAGGACGCGAAGAACGGCAAGGATGAAGGCGGAAGGATGAAGGATGAAGGAAAAGCCATGGCCGTTACTGATCACGGATGATTGGCAAGAAAGGGCGCTCTGTGTCTGTGTTCTCTGTTACCAAACGATTGTCGCTATTCTTCGCCTACCATTGCGTCCCCCGTGTTGAACGCTCTTCACGCTGACTTCTGGCTGGCGATTTCTTCGCAGCACGCCGCACCCGACTCTTGCCGTTCCTTCATCCTTCATCCTTCCGCCTTCATCCTTGCCTTTCTCCCCGCACCGAATTTACGCCTGTCGGGCTGTCATTCGGCGCAGCCGTTCGGCCAGCGATCTGAGGAGCGACACCGCGAACGCCGGCTTGGTCTTCACTAGCGAGATGAAGTCGTCGCGGTAGACCGGCAGCAACTCGGCGTCGGTTTCGGCAACGGCACTGGCGGCGCGCGGCGACTGGTCGAACAGCGCCATCTCGCCGAACACACCTCCGGGTCCGGCGCGCTCGACGACGTTCGACTTGATGGAAACGGCCACATTGCCCTTCACCACCACGTACATGAATCCGCCCTTTTCGCCTTCCTTCATGATCGTGCGCCTGGCGGGGAAGGGCAGCGGCGGACGCTGCTTGAGCGCCGCCGTCAACTCGCCCAGCATCGCCTTGTCGAAGACGTTGCTTGCGTCCTTCGCCGACCTGTCGGGCAGGTTGCCGGTCCGCTCGAGGATGGCGACCGACAGGCGCAGGCGATTGATCAGGATGCCCATGAGCATGAGCGCGAATTCCGGCGTCGTCTGGATCGCCTTTTCGAAATGATTCGCGTCGAGTGACAGAGCGCGACAGGCGCTGGTCGCGACCGCCGAAGCGGTGCGTGGGTGGCCGGCAAGCACTGCCAGCTCGCCGAAAATCTCCCCGGGCCTGATGATGTCGAGGGTCTTGGTGCCGCGAATCAGGCGAACCTGGCCTTCCAGCAACAGGTACATCCGCTCGCTGGTCTGATTGTGCTCGAAGAAAAACTTGCCTTCCTCGACGCTCTCCGGACTGCCCAGCGCCTTGAAGCAGGTCTGGGCAATCGCCGGATCGTAGATCTCATCGCGCGCCGTTCCACCAGTGAAGTCAAGTTCTTCCATTTCCGTTAATAAGAGCGTTGAAAACGAGCCGTGCGAGTTTCAGTGCAGACTAATCCGTTTACGGGTTATGTCGGAACTACAATTCCATCGTCGCATTTGATTCTCGCAGGGTTAAAAGGAGAGATCGCAAAGGAATACCCAAGGCAAGGAAAGGCTGGCTAGACTTTGCTGTCACTCTTCACCCATCACTCATCACTCATCACCCATCACCCATCACCCGTCACTCATCGCTCATCGCCCCTCACGCACTCACACGAATCCCGGCGGTGCTACGAAAGGCTGAAACTCCTGTTCCAGAAACCTGGCGGCGGCGATGGTGGCGAGGTCGCCGTACTGCGGTCCAACGATCTGCACCCCCACTGGCAGGCCCTGTTCGGTGAATCCGGCGGGCGCCACGCTCGAAGGTAACCAGGCCAGACCCGGATAGCCGGCCCAGAACATCTGCGTCGTGGAGGGCTGCGGTTTGCCGTTGACCATGACAAAGCGCTCCCAGCGTTCGCCCTTCTGGTTGTGCGTGAATGCCGCGGTCGCTGCCGTGGGGCAGAGCAGCAGGTCCCATTCGCGGAAGAACTCCGCCCACTTCAGGCGCATCCGCTGCCGTTTCTCGTTCCAGCCATGCCAATCGCGATGCGACATGGTATTGGCGCGCATCATCCATGCGGGATAGCTTTCGTCGCCGGCCGCGAGCTTCCCCGAGAGCGCCTGCTGATGCCCATACTGCTCGTCGGTGAGCGCGGTCGAGGTCGCGCCGCGCACCAGATGGACGAAGGTCTTGTGCGCTTCGTGCAAGTTGATGTCGGGCCGCGCCGTGTCGCTGACGGTTGCCCCGTTATGCGCGAAGCATTTCGCCGCAGCTAGCACCGCAGCCTGCACCGAATGGTCCACTTCCGCAGTCTCGGCATTGGCCAGCACCGCGATCCTCAGTTTCTTCACTGAAGGTTTGGGTTTGGCGAGGGTGACAGTCATGCCCCGGGAAGCCATCTCGTCCGGCTGGCCGATGATCCTGAGCGCGATCTCGAGATCTTCCGCGCTGCGTGCCAACGGGCCGATCACCAGCATGTCCAGAGTGGACAGATTCGGCGGCAGATTATGTCCGTGGAGCGGACAAAGCTCGAATGTCGGTTTATGCCCGAACACGCCGCAGTAGTGCGCCGGATTGCGAATTGAGGCGCCGATGTCGCTGCCCAATTCGAGCCCGGTCAGCCCTGCGGCAAGCGCGGCACCGGCCCCGCCCGAGGAGCCGCCCGGAATACGCGTGACGTCCCATGGGTTGCCGGTGGTGCCGTAAACCGGATTGAAGGTCTGCCAGTCGGCGAGCATCACCGGCACATTGGTCTTGCCGAAAATAACGGCGCCCGCGCCCATCAGGCGATGGACGGCAAGCGCATGGCGCGAGGCGATGTTGCCCTTCATGTCGGCGCGGCCCCAGGTTGTGGGCAGCCCTTCGACGTCGAAGGATTCCTTCACCGTCATCGGCAGGCCGTGCAGCGGCCCCCACCAGTCCTTCTGCGCGGCCGCGCGGTCGGCTTTGCGTGCGCGCTCGCGCGCGCGTTTTTCGTCGAGCACGACCACCGCGTTGATCTTCGGGTTCAGGCGCGCGACCCGTTTCAGATACAGTTCGAGCAGCTCGACGCAACCGACCTTCCTGCGGCGGATCAGCGAAGCGAGTTTTTTCGCGGACGCGAATGCGACTTCATCCGTCATTGCAGAGCCTCCTTATTTTGTAATTTTCGTGTTGCCGTTGCGGTTGAAAGCGGCGGTAATCGGCCCATACGCGGTACCGGCTTCAAGCGAGCCGATCAGAGTGTAAGCGGCGTTGTTTCCGCGCAGCAGGTTGATTACCGAGACACCGAAGGAGCGCGGCGAAAACGAAAGCGGTACGTCCACGGCGGCGGACTGGCCGGGTGCAATTTTTGCCGATCTTGCCAGGCTGGCTTTGGCGACCTTGGTTGTGCCGAGCGCGATTTCGATGTTGAGCTTCGACAAATTGAGTTCAAAGGCGTTGGTGTTCTTCACCTGCAGCTTCGCCGTTGCTTTGGTCTCGTCCATGCCGAGCCTGGCGATATCGAACGAGGAAAGCTCCACCTCCGGCGCGGCCGGAACCGGCAGTTCCCCAGACTTTGATAGTGGCAGCGCCAGCCTCCCCGCCACGGCCGCATCGACGCTCACGATCAGATCGGTCTTGTAGGGCACGACCGATCCCGGCCGTACTCCCTTGAGCGTTCTCATCAGCGAAGCATAGGTGATACGGGCGGGAAGCTGGATTACGCTCGCGCCGCGCGCCGGCACGGCCCCGGAAGGTTTGATGTTTCCCTGCAGAAAGTTGGTGCCGCCGATACCCACGGTATACGCGAGGTCTAGTAAAGGCAGGTCCACGGCATAGGGATTGCCGACCTCCACATTGAAGACGAGGTCGATCTTTTCCAGAGAGAGATTCTTCAGTTCAGTACCGATGATGCGCGCAGTCGGCTTGGCACCGGATTGCAGGAGGCCTTCAAGCGTCTGGCAGCCGCTGACGAGCAACGCGCAGATCGGCGCGAAAACCGCAAGACGATGACTGGCGAGGGTGCGCATGGCGTGTTTGGAATCCAACGTCCGCCAATGCTAACGCAGAAACGCTGTCGCTATCCTGATGATACAAGCGTTGACGGATACGCACACCACTCGAAGCGGCAAGCACAGAAACCGTTCGCCCTGCGTGTGGTAGGTGACCATCAACGCTTTTTTTGCCGGCCAGCGGCCGGCTGGTTCTGTCTCAGCACGCAGCACGCAGCACATAGCACACAGCACCGATTTTCAATGCATCCGCACGAGCTTGCGCAGCGCACGCACATCGGCCGGCGGCGACGTGCCGGGGTAGAGCTGTGGCCAGGCGGTGAAGGACACTTCGCCGACATAGATGTCGCCGTGCGAATCCACCGCCATGCCGTGCGGTGCGATGAACTGGTCTGCGCGCCGGCCAGCGCGGACGTCGCCGAGGCGCGCGAGCAGTCTGCCCTCGTGCGTCAGGATGCTTACGCGCGGCCCGAGATTTGGTACCTCGCGGTTGACCGGCATGGTCGGACCGATCTCGCCGACGTAGCACAAGGCATCGCGCTGGGGTTCCATGTAGAGGCCGCAGGGCCGATGCAGGTTGTGCCATTGGGTCTCGTACTTGCCGTCGCCGTTGAAGACCTGGATGCGATGGTTCTCACGGTCCGCGACGTAGACCCAACCCTCGGGGTCGCAACAGATGTTGTGCGGAATGTTGAACTGGCCGGGGTCGGTGCCAGGCTCGCCCCAGGACAGCAATAACTTTCCGTCGGGCGAGTACTTGTGAATGCGCGCGTTGCCGTATCCGTCGGAGACGTAGATATCGCCGCGCGGCGACAAAGCGGTGTGCGTGCAACGATGGAAAGGCTCGCCGCTCATGTATCGCGAAGGCTTGCCGGGGATGCCGATCTCCAGCAGCAACTTGCCCTCGAGCGTGCACTTGCGAACGGTGTGGTCGCCGTCGTCGGCGCAGTAGAGCGTCTGGTCGGGGCCGATATGGATGCCATGCGCGTTCCTGAACACGCCTTCGCCCCACGAACGAAGAAAATTCCCCTGGCGGTCGAACACCATCATCGGGTGTTCACTGCGGTTGAATACATAGACGCGGTCTTTCGAATCGACCGCAACGGCCGCGGCGTCCCGCAGCGTCCAGCCGTCCGGCAGTCTTGCCCAGTCCTCCACCACCTCGTAGCGGAACTTTCCGGTTCCTAGCGTGACAGCCATGTTCGCCCCCGGTTTCTCATTCTCAGTCCAGATTGTCGCGGCGCCCCCAAGACTGCGCAACTGCTCTTCCTGCGCAGATCGGAAAATTCCGAATCCCGGAACCAACGCCAACCATCCTGGGTATCTCGTTGTATTCATGAGACGATGGTCCCAGAACGAATTCCACCCATCAGAACGATTGCTTGACAAGCAGGACCGGCGACACCGAATATTCTTCTGACAACCCGTCGCAGAACGGGACTCAAGGGAGGAGAACCATGAACAATCCAACCACCACACGGTCAGGTGGCTGTCCGCGTTGGCACTTGCGCCACGCCCGGCCACCGCTCGTCTGAGCCCGTTCCTGTCGTATCAATGAACGTTAAAGACTAATTGAGACAGCGGGGAAATCCGCGCCGGACCGAAGTCCGGTGTTGCCCGGTGTCTTAGAAAAGCAGATTGATGGAAGGACAGATGCCGACGACCACGCGCTGGAAAAAACGACCGGAAGGCTCGACCTGGGGAGACTTTGGTCCCGACGATCAACTCGGGCGGCTCAATCTGCTGACGCCGAAAAAAGTGAAACAGGGCGTAGCCGAAGTGAAGGAGGGCCTGAGCTTCTGCTTGAGCCTGCCGCTCGACTATCCGGGGGGCAACGTGCTCAACCCGCGCCGCCATCCACCGGTGCTGCGGCCGACCCTGCGCAACGGCCGCCCGAACATGGTCTACGTCGTGCAGCGCGACAACCCGGATGCCACCGACGTCATCAACGATGACGCGGTCATCCTGCATCTGCAGTACTCGACCCAGTGGGACAGTCTGGCGCACGTTGGCCAGTTATTCGACGCCGATGGCGACGGCAAGCCCGAGCCCGTGTTCTATAACGGCTACCGCGCCGGAAAGGAGATTTCCGGTCCGACCGACCCGGACGATGCCGGCGCAATCGGCAATGTGCCGGCCAAAACAACAACTGCGGTGCATGCGCTCGGGGTCGAAAACATGGCGGTGAACTGCCTCCAGGGCCGCGGCGTGATGATCGACCTGCACGCGCATGTCGGCCGCGCCGGCACGGCAGTCGGCTACGACCAGCTCATGCGCATCATGGAAAAGGACACGGTTGTCGTCGAAGAAGGCGACATGGTCTGCCTGCACACTGGTTTTGCGCAGATGATCCTCGAAATGAACAGGCAGCCCGATCTGCACACGCTGGAACATTCCTGCGCGACGCTCGACGGGCGCGACCAGAAGCTGCTGCAGTGGATCACCGATTCCGGTCTCGTCTCGCTGATCGCGGACAATTACGCGGTGGAAACGCATCCGGCCACCAGCCACCACGGCCGTTGCGCGACATTGCCGCTACACGAGCACTGCCTGTTCAAGCTCGGCGTCAACCTCGGCGAGATCTGGCATCTGACCCCGCTAGCCAGCTGGCTGCGCGAACACAAGCGTTCGCGATTCCTGCTGACCGCACCGCCGTTGCGCCTGCCCGGCGCGGTCGGCTCACCCGTGACACCGGTCGCTACCGTTTAGGAAGAAGGGTTCCGCCATGCCAACCCGTCCCTCAGTCATCAATTCCGTGCAGAAGGCCTGCAGGATCCTGCGCTCCCTGACCGAGCCGCGTGTCAGCCGGCTGTCCGAGGTCGCCGGACAGGCCGTGCTCAACAAGGTCACGCCAGCAGCGCCATCGCGCCTGCGCCCACCCCCAGCGGCCTGCGGCTGCCGATATCCAGATAGTTGGCGCGGATCGGAAAGCTGCCGACTTCGC